>DATISN010000034.1:0-2693 GCA_035581765.1 Halomonas sp. | reverse complement strand
ACGCGCTCCAGGCGCAGGTCGTGATGTTCGGTGGCGATGGCGTTTTCGAGTGTGTCAGCCGCAACGGCGTGTCCCGTTGCCAGGATGGCGCCCGCCAGCAGGGCGGTCGAGACGGCATGGCGTGGTCTGATCATCCGGGGTTCCCTTTCCGTGGCTTGGTCTCGGTGGTCATTCTAATGAGTTGGGCGCACCAGGCGTCCTGCATTAGTGACTGCCCCATGCCGAGGGTGTTCCCCGGGAGGCGCCTAGATCATGAACGCCAGCAGGATCGGCAGGTAGATCAGCGACAGCAGGGTGGAACAGAACACCAGGCTGGCCACGTACTCGGGCTCTCGTCGTGCGCGCTGCGCGAAGAGGTAATTGAACACCGCCACTGGCATGCTCATCTGCACTACCAGGATGCTCACCGCCATGGCCGGCAGGCCCAGGAGCGTACCGATGCCCCAGGCCACCAGCGCGGCGGCGGGTGTGCGCAGCAGGCTGAAGCCGATGCCGGACTTGAGGTTCCTGATCTGAATGCTGGCCAGCGACACGCCCAGCGTGATCAGCATAAGCGGGACGGTGAAGCCCGAGATCAGGTCGACGCTGTTGTCGAGCCACTTGGGCAGGGCAGTATCGGAAAGCAATAACGCAAGCGAGATCAGGATGGCGTAAACAGTAGGCGTCTTCGCAAGCGCCTTGAGGGGATTGCTGCGGGTGGCCAGCACCGTTCCCAGCGTGAACTGGAACAGCGCCACCGTGACCATGACTGTAATGCCGAAGACGAAGCCGGCATCGCCGAAGGCATACAGCACCACCGGCAGCCCCATGTTGCCGGTGTTGGGATACATCGCGGGGGCGAGGATGACCTGCCAGTCGCGGCGCAGCAGCCGGGCGAGCACGAAGGCCAAACCGGCCATGGTCGTGAGTACCAGGGCGGTGGCCAGCATGGTACGCCCGAAGCTGCCGGCATCGATATCGGCCCCGGAGAGTGATGCCAGCACCAGCGCCGGGGTACCGATGTTGAAGACCAGGCGGGTGACGAACTCAACCGGATAGGAATAGCCGAGGCGTATCCAGGCAAAGCCCAGGCCGGCCCCGGTCAGCACGGGGGCCATCACGGCGAAGAGTTCGGCGAACATGCGTTTTCCCGGGCGGCGACGAGTATTCGACTATTGTCGTAAATCCCTTTGCCCCGATGCAAGTGGCATGTTGGCACTCTATCTGGCCCCGATTTCGCTGCTTGGGCGGGATATGAAACGACGCAACGCAGAAAGCCCGATCCGGAGATCGGGCTTCTTGGGTAGCTAACGCTTGTGAGCTTCGGCAAATCGAGTGACTAGAAAGCTGAATTACTCCGAGGCCGCCTCCTGGGTGCGTTCCCCAACGTTTTCCAGCGCCTGACCGATACGGTCCAGCGCATTGGAAGCGCCTTCCTGCGTGGTGTCCCAGGCACTGGCGGCGCCCTCTTTGGTCTGCTCCCAAGCCTCTTGGGCACTCTGGCGCGCATTCTGCCACCAATCGTTGGTGTATTCCGGCTGCTGAGTGAGCTGTTCCTCGCTCATGTCCACCATCACGCGATACTCGATGTCGTCGAGATCATTGCCATTCTGCGTTTCGACAGTGAATTGGCCGGCCTCCAGGACGTACTGTTTTTCGCCCATGTCGAGCAAGTTGCCGGTATCGATGACGATGGCGCGCACCTGCATGTCGTTGTCGAGCAGAATATCCTCCACCTCGCCGATCTCATCGCCGGGGTTGGCCTGAGTGTAGACGTCGGTATCGAGCAATTCGTCGGCGGAGTACAGGCCTTCTGGCGCCGCCACGGCGCTGCTGCCAAAGGCAAGGCCGCCGGCGACCAGGATGCCGAGAAGCGCGTATTTACGGGGATGGGAAGATGTCATGAAAGAACTCCTTTGAGCGAAAAATTCCGTGTGTCCAATGGCGCTTGGCGCCAACCCACGCCGTTTAGTCGCCGGAACTGTCGTTAAGTTCACTTAACTCAGCCAACGGCATCATAAGGTTCTGGCCCCTCCGTTCGGCATTCGCTATCATACGCCCGCACACGCAAGGGCCTATAGCTCAGTTGGTTAGAGCAGGGGACTCATAATCCCTTGGTCGCTGGTTCGAGTCCAGCTGGGCCCACCAGAAACAAGCGTTTACGCCTGCCTTTTCCCTCCTTCTGCTTCGCCTTGTCTCTCCGCGTTATCGCCATCGTGGTTCTTAGGATCCAACTCTGCCGGCGTCCATGTCTCAGCGACTTCGAAGATATAGCTGTGCGTGGGACCAGCGCAGCCCGTGAGATTTACAGTGCAACGGCCAGTAGTGCCATGACTGCCAGAAACGGAACGATATCGGATCACGATTGCCAGACGGGATTGTCACAGGCTACAGGACCGTAAGTTGCGTCAAAAGGAGTTGGAAATGAAGGCAGTCATGAAAGTTGCGGCTATTTGCATCACGTTGGTCGGCACTAGCCACGTCTACGGGCAAGGTTTCGATAACGACGGCACCTCTGGGATCAATGAAGGCAGCATTGGCTCCGGCTACGAAGACGACGGTACTCCCAGGCTCAACGAGGGCGATATCAGCACTGGCTACGATGCCGACGGCACCCCCAGGTTCAACGAAAGCAATATCGGCTCCAGCAACGATGATTACAGCACACCAGGGCTAAACAAAGGCGCTATCGGCGCCGGCTACGATGATGATCC
>DATISN010000033.1:0-14903 GCA_035581765.1 Halomonas sp. | reverse complement strand
GGAGGCATTTTCCACTCCTCCGATGACCGGAAAGATCGCCAGTACAATGGGCACCGCCCCACGCAGCCCTACCCAGGAGATGAACCCCACTTCCCGCCACCGGAACTTGAAAAATGGCTTGATGGCCAGCAACACGGCAAGTGGCCGGGCAATGAAGATCAGCGACAACGCCACCAGCAAGGCGGGCAACGCGTGTTCCAGTAATTCGCTGGGATTGACCAACAGACCAAGCACCAGGAACAGCCCGATCTGACTCAGCCAGGCAAGCCCGTCATGAACCGGCAGGATAAAATTGAGATGTCGACCGGGTTGGTTGCCGATCATCAAGCCTGCCAGGTAGATGGCGAGAAAGCCGCTTCCACCCAGCGCACTGGCCAGGCCGAAGACGAAAAAACCCAGCGCCAGGGCCAGCAGCGAGTAAAGGCCCGGCGCCAGATCGACCCAACGCAACAGCCGCGCAATCAACCAGCCGGCGCCCAGGCCTATGATCATCCCAAGACCGAACTGCGTCACCAGAAACAGCCCGGTATCGACGATACCGCCGATATCGCCCGCCAGCACCTCGACGAGCACGATCGTCAAGAAGATAGCCATGGGATCGTTGGTGCCGGACTCGATCTCAAGCGTCGCCCCGACACGCTCGTTGAGATTGACCCCACTCCCGCTCAGCATGGAAAACACCGCCGCTGCATCCGTGGAGCCGACGATGGCTCCCACCAGGAGCCCTTGAACGAGCGTAAGGTCGAAGACCCACATCGAAACCAACCCCACCAGCCCACTGGTGATGAAGACCCCAAGGGTGGCCAGGCTCAGCGCTGGCTTAAAGCCGACCCGGAAGGTCTTGAGCCGTGTCCGCAACCCACCGTCGAGCAGGATCATGGCCAGTGCCAGATGACCGATCACGAATGCCAGCGAATAATCATCGAACGCGATGCCGAGAATCCCTTCTTCCCCGGCCAGCATCCCCAGGCCCAGGAAGATTAGCAGCAAGGGCACGCCTGCCAGGGTGGAAAGCCGACTGGCAAGTACGCTCAACGCAATCAGGAAGCCGCTCAGTATAAAGAGCGTATTAATGGTATCCATCGGCATCCAGGCAAGATTCAGAAAAGGCGATTATCGCATGCCCCCCTGCCCTTCGCGACGCCACCGGCCGACCCTCCGGTGGCGCTGGCCATGATGAATGGCCAAGGGCTACACTGGTGTCGCGTCCTGCAGACGCTCCTGCCGCCTAAGCCGAAGAGGCCTTGATGACCATTCACACCCGAGGCCAGCTGAGCTGGTCCAGCCGTCTGTTGGCATTGTTGGTGCTTCTCCACTTTGCCTGGCATAGCGCCATGGCGTCTGATGACCCCCTGCCGGCGCCGCCGCTGGGCTATCCTCCCCTGGCGACTGAAGTAATGGTCCCCTCGCTGAAGGGCGTCGACGACGCGCTAAATAGCTTCGACAAAGCGCCGACCGCGATAACCGAACCCATCGCCGGCGATCAAATGATCGAACAGGTTACCGATAACCCCTTCATGCCGCTGGTGGATGGGCAAACACCAGCGTCGGAAGACACCTCTCTTGATCCGGACGGTGAGCCACTAGCGGCAGAACCGGGCCCCACCGTGGTCGAGGCACCGGCGGAGCCTATCGAGCCCCCTCCTCTGGTGCCGTTGGACGTCATGCTCGACTGGTACCCGAGCCCTCAGCACGCCGCCCTGTTCGTGGCGCAGGCCCGCGGTCTGTATGAGCAACGCGGATTGTCAGTGACATTGTCGACTCCGGCCGATCCGGACGTCCCACTCAAACTGCTGGCCGCCGGACGCGTTGACCTGGCGCTGAGCCGCCAGCCCCTGCTTCACCAAGAGGTCGATCGAGGCCTGCCGTTGACCAGAGTCGCCACCCTGATCGGTACGCCGCTTGCTGGCCTGGTGCTCCGCGAGGACCTCGACATCGACTCCCCCGCGGGCCTGGCCGGGCTACGGATCGGTTACGCGACCCAGGATAGTCTGGAGATTCTACTGCCGACCCTGCTGCGCCAATACGATATCCGGGGCGACGAACTGGAGGTGGAAGCGGTCGACTTCGAGCTCGACGATGTCATGAGTGGGCGCGAGGTGGACGGTGTGATCGGCTCGACGCGTCATCTGTTACCTCGCCAGTTGGCCGATGAAGGCATGGCGACCCGGGTGATACGGATCGAGGATCACGGCGTGCCCTTGCATGATGGCCTGATACTCGTCGCCAACCGTGATCGACTCGGCAAGAATCGCACGGCGATGCGTCTGCTGGTGGAAGCGCTGGAAGAGGCCACCGCCTGGATCATCGAATATCCAGACGACGCCTGGGAATTACTGGTCGCTGCCGAACCGAGCCTCGACGCCCCCAGCAGCCGCGCTGCCTGGCCGGACACCTTGAGGCGTCTCAGCGCCCGACCCGCCGCCCTCGATCAGGGGCGCTACGCACGCTTCGAGGCGTTTCTGCACAAGAACGCCTTGGTCGATACCCTGACCCCTGTAGAGCGACTCGCCATCGATCTCGGAGCGCCCTGACATGCCCATCGCTTATCCCCTGGTCTTTCTGGACCTGGAGACGACCGGCACTCGCACCACGCGTGACCGCATCACCGAGATCGCGGCACTGCGTGTCGAGCAGGGTCGTATCGTGGATCGCTGGACCCAGCTGATTCAGCCAGGCATGCCGATCCCCGCCCAGATTGTTTCGCTGACGGGTATCGACGACGCCATGGTGGCCGAGGCGCCATCATTTGCCGCTATTGCCGCGTCATTTCAAGCGTGGCTGGGAGACGCCTGCCTGGTCGCGCATAACGCACGCTTCGACTATGGCTTTCTGCGTAACGAATTCCAGCGCGCTGGCATTGACTTTCGCGCCCGAGTGATCTGTACCCTGCGCCTCTCTCGCCGTCTGAACCCCGAACAACCCCATCACAATCTCGACGCCTTGCTGGCGCGATACGCACTGACCCACCATGACCGGCATCGTGCCGAGGGCGACGCACGAGCGCTGCTCGCGCTTTGGCAACGCTGGGAGACTCACTACCCCCTCGACCTCATCGAGTCAGAAGTCTCGCGTCAACTCTGCCAGCCGAGCCTGCCCGCTCATCTCGATCCCGGCATGATCCAGTCCATTCCGGGCAGGCCCGGCGTCTATCTGTTCTACGGCGAGAATGATCTGCCGCTGTATATCGGCAAGAGCGTCAACCTCCGTGCCCGTGTCATGAGCCATTTCCAGAGCGATTACCGGCATGATCGCGAGATGCGCCTGGTCCGCCAGATCCAGCGTATCGATTGGCGTGAAACGGCTGGCGACCTGGGGGCTCAGTTGCTGGAGGCACGCCTGGTCAAGCAGTTGCTGCCGACCATGAACCGGCAACTACGGCGGCGTGGCGAGCTGGTCGGCTGGCACTGGCCCGAAGGAGATCCGTCACCCACCTTGGTCAATGGCGGCGCGATGACCGGCTCACAGGCCAGCGAGCTGTTCGGGCTGTTCCGCAGTCGCAAGGAGGCACGGCACGCCCTCGAGCAGATGGCAGCCGATCAGGGACTATGCCGGCGGGTGTTGGGCATTGAAGCGGGGCGAGGCCGATGCTTCGCCAGCCAACTCGGCAAGTGCCGCGGCGCCTGTCACGGAGCAGAGAACCTCGACGACCACGAGTTGAGGGCACGAGACGCCCTGGCGCGACTCCAGGTCAAGAGCTGGCCCTGGGAGGGGCGTGTGGCTATCGGCGAAGCGGGCGACGACGGCCGGGAGCAGTGGCATCTTGTTGCCCATTGGTCACACCTGGGCAGCGTAAATCGTCTCGAAGAGGTGGCGACACTCGACGGCACCGACAACCGGTTCGATGTGGATACCTATCGTATCCTCAGGCGCTTTCTCGACGACCCTCACGCCAACCGACTCCGGATCGTGCCGGCGTAAGGGCCTCAGGACTCGAGTTTCGCCAGGAAATCATCGACCGCCTCTCGGAATGCCTCGGGCTGCTCGGCATGTAGCCAGTGCCCGGCATCCAGTGTCTGGATCATGGCGTTCGGTAATACCTCGCGAAGCGCAGGAACTGCCGCATCGGTCACGTAATGAGAGCGTGCGCCGCGCAGCACCAGGGTCGGGCCGTCAAAGGGCACCTGACCCGCCGGCGCGCCCATGATGGCCTCGTAATCTTCCTGGATCTCGTCGAGCCCGAGGCGCAGCCTCAGGCCGCCCTCCTCGGCCCGCTCAAGGTTGGTCGCCAGGAAGAGCCTGACCGGTCGTTCATCGACGTGTTCGGCGAGCAATTCATCGGCCTCGCGGCGATTCGCCGGCTTTCCCTCGGCGACCCGCCGCAGCGCGGCAAACACCGTGTCGTGATCATGGCCATAGGCCTGCGGTGCGATGTCGGCGACGATCAGCGAGGCAACCCGCTGCGGATACTCGCGCGCGACACTGATCGCGACCTTGCCACCCATCGAGTGACCCAGCAGGTGAGCCTGTTCGATACCCAGACGATCGAGCAAGGCCACAACGTCCTCCGCCTGCTCGGCGTAGCCCATTCCCGCCAAGTGGGGGGAGCGACCGTGGTTGCGCAGGTCCACGGCAATCACTCGGCGCGTAGCCTGCCAGGCTTTCACGTGGGAGCGCCAGTTGTCGGCGCTGCCGAACAGGCCATGAATCACGACCAGCGGAACACCCTTGCGGCCCTCGTCACCGGTATCGGCATGGGTGTCAACCTGGGTATCGACATAGTTGAGTGACGTTGGCATCTCTCTCCTCGGCGGTTATCGGGTCATTGGCGGGCTTGAACGGCGGACGGTGGTAGATCCTGGGTTCCGGTGACCGCCACCAAGCGGTGGCTCAGCCAAGACAGCAGCAGGCCATAGAGCGGCAGAAAGAACAACAGGCTGATGCCAAGCTTGATGACGTAATCGACCCAGGCGATTTCCAGCCAGTTGGCAGCCATGAACGGGTCCGGGCTGTGGAGGAAGGCGATCGAGAAGAAGGCGAAGGTATCGACCAGATTCCCCAGCACCGTGGAAACCGCCGGCGCAACCCACCAGGCACGCAGCCGGCGAAGCCGATCGAAGACATGTACGTCGAGCAGCTGCCCGAGCAGATAGGCTATAAAACTCGCGACGGCAATACGGGCAACGAACAGATTCACTTCGCCGAGCCCCGCCAGGCCGGCAAAGCCTCCCTGGGGAAAGACCACCGAGATCACGTAGGAGATCACCAGTGCGGGCAACATGACGCGCATCACGATCGCCTTGGCCGGCTCCTTGCCGAACAGGCGGACGGTCAGGTCGGTCGCCAGGAAGATGAACGGAAAGCTGAACGCGCCCCAGGTGGTATGAAAACCCAGTAGCGTAAAGGGCAATTGCACCAGGTAATTGCTGGCGGCGATGACCAGAATATGAAAGCCCACCAGTAACGCGACACAGCGGCGGTACTGGCCAGGGGAAAGCGCGAACATCGAGTCGTCCTTTTTTGCCATTAGGCTTTTGCAAAGCCGCTTTTATGCAAAGCGAGCCTTGCCGGGAGGGGTGAGGGAACCCTCGTGATTGCAAATCGCTAACGGGAAAGCCGCTAACGTGAAAGCCGCAAGCATCATGCGAATGGGTGGGCATTATACGGGGACGACTTCGTGCTGGCCATGGTGAGGACAATAGGCAGCTAGTGGCACTGCTGCCGCCGTCGGCCGGCAGCAGTGAAATGGCAGATTTTGAGTCTTCGCACCCGTTATTACACCTGCCGGGCCTCATGGGCCAAGCCCAGGGACCGCTCCACCATGGCCTCCTGCACGTCCTGAAGGCTGGCCGGGTCGTCGATCGTCGAGGGGATCCCGAACTCCTTGCCGTCGGCGATGTTGCGCAGCAGCTTGCGAAGGATCTTGCCAGAGCGTGTCTTGGGCAGCCTGTCGACCACCAGCACCTGCTTGAAACTGGCGACGGGGCCGATTTGGTCGCGCACCAGGTCGATGAGTTCCTTTTCTAGCCGCGACGCATCGCCGTCGAAGCCATCCTTGGGAATCACCAGCCCCACCGGCACCTGCCCCTTGAGCGCGTCGTGGATGCCGATCACGGCACACTCGGCAACAGCTGGATGAGCCCCTACCACCTCTTCCATCTCGCCGGTGGAAAGGCGATGCCCCGCCACGTTGATGACGTCATCGGTACGCCCCATGATGAACAGATAGCCATCCTCGTCGACGTACCCCCCATCACCGGTGAGGTAATAGCCGGGAAAGGCGGCCATATAAGCGGCATGGAAGCGTTGTGGATCTCCCCAGATGCCGATCAGGCATCCCGGAGGCATGGGCTGCTTTATCACCACACTCCCCTGGCGCATGGCGCCGACCTGCTGACCATCACGGCCGAGTATCTGCACATTGAAGCCGGGCACCGGGACCGTGGCACTGCCCGCCTTGGTGGGCATGGGTTCAAGTCCCTGCAGGTTGGCAGCGATAGGCCAGCCGGTTTCGGTCTGCCACCAGTGATCGAGCACCGGCACCTCGAGCAAGTCGTCGAGCCAATGATAGGTGGGCGGGTCGAGCCGCTCGCCAGCCAGGAACAGCGCCTTCAGACAGCTGATGTCATATTGCGCAAGCAGCTTGCCATCCGGGTCCTGTTTCTTGATGGCGCGAAAGGCCGTCGGCGCGGTGAAGAAGCTCTTCACACGATATTCTTCGATCAACCGCCAGAAGGCCCCTGCGTCCGGCGTCATGACCGGCTTGCCCTCATAGACGACCGTGGTGCATCCCCGCAGCAGAGGGGCAGAAACGATGTAGGAGTGGCCGACGACCCACCCAACATCCGAGGCCGAGAAGAACACATCGCCAGGAGCGACGTCGTAGATGACGTCCATCGAGTAATGTAATGCCACGGCATACCCCCCGGTATCGCGCACGACGCCCTTGGGTTTGCCGGTGGTGCCCGAGGTGTAGAGCACATAGAGCGGATCGCTGGCCTTCATTGCCACGCAGTCGGCTGGCTTGGCCTCGCTCACCAGGGCGGACCAGTCGTGATCCCTGGCACCCAGCTCGGCGCGCTGTTGCTCACGCTGAAAGATCACGCAGGCTTGTGGTTTGTAAGCACTCTGCTCGATCGCCTTGTCGATGATCGGCTTGTAAGGCAATATCCGGTCGATCTCGATACCGCAGGAGGCTGCCACCACGACTTTGGGCTCGGCGTCCTCGATACGCACCGCCAGTTCATGAGGCGCAAACCCGCCAAACACCACCGAATGCACGGCGCCCAGGCGCGCGCAGGCATACATGGCGATCAAGGCTTCAGGCACCATCGGCATGTAAATCACCACACGATCGCCCTTTTCCACCCCGAGCCCCTTGAGTGCCCCGGCAAAGTCCGCCACCTGGTCCCGCATCTCCTCGAAGGAGATGGTGCGCTTGCTGTCGGTTACTGGTGAATCCCAATAGATGGCAGGCTGGTCACCACGGCCCTGCTCCACATGGAAGTCCAGCGCGGCATGACAGATATTGAGCTCGCCATCGACAAACCAGCGGGCATGCCCGGTGTCGTCATATTCGAGAATGGTCGTGGGAGCCTTGAACCAGGGAATGCGACTGGCCTGTTCGGCCCAAAAGGCTTCTGGCTGCTCGATAGAACGGTTGAATTGGCTGCGGTAAGAGTCCATGGATTGCCTGCTTGTCATCGTTAGCGTCGGATTGTTGACACCTTAGAGCAGTACTGACTGGTTGACTTCATACGATGGGCTAATATTCGACAAAAGAAGCATCAACTTCGCTATCATTGTCGACAAAGAAATAGAGAAGTGCCAGATAATGAAGGCGCTGTGGAATCAGTCGAAAGCGTGACTTCCCCCATGGCCTCGCTAGTCTATGCTTGAGAAATAGTTAAAACAGGAAGGCCTGCCAGCGCAGGACCCCCAGGCAGCCAAGCGCCGGGGATGCTACTAGGAACCGCGAAATTCGCAAGCTCAGGGAGAGCACAATGAGCAATACCCGTAACGACGCATCTCGACTTCTCGAGAGAGGGGATCCGGTCATCAATCAGGCCACGGCATTGTTGAAGGCCATGGCCAACGACAACCGTCTGAGAATCCTCTGCCTGCTCGAGGAACAGGAACTCTCGGTGACGGAACTCAACCAACGACTGTCTCTCAGTCAGTCCGCGCTTTCCCAGCATCTGGCGATCCTGCGCCGCGAAGGGCTGGTCAGTACCCGCCGAGCCTCGCAGACCATCTATTATTCGCTGAGTGGCAATAATGCGCGAACCGTGATTGATGCGTTGGGAAGCACGGAATTCGCTTCAACCGGTTGAATCAGCCGGCTTGCTAGCGCTTCTGCCAGCGCGTTGCCTCGAGGACCTCAAGGCCGCGCTCGATGGCCCTTTCGACACCCCGGGAAATCGCCAGACCGATGCGATCGCCCAGCTTGCGCTTGGGCTCAAGCTTGACACTGATCACCTTGGCCTGTTCCATGCGCTCGACCAGATACGCTTCGCTGGTCCCCAATGCATCGATCAGGCCGTTTTCACAGGCCTGGCTGCCGTACCATATTTCACCCGTTGCCACGGCATCAATGTCCAGGCCAGGACGCCGCTCGGCGACGTGGCGCTTGAAGAGGTCATGAGTGGTTTGGATGTCCTCGAGAAATTTTTCGCGCCCTTCCTGGGTGTTCTCACCGAACACGGTCAGGGTGCGCTTGTAACGGCCTGCGGTCAGCAATTCCACATCGATGTCATGCCGCTTGAGCAAGCGGTGCACATTGGGTAGCTGTGCCACTACCCCGATGGAGCCGAGTACCGCAAAGGGCGCTGCGCGTATGCGATCGGCAGCGCACGCCATAAGATAGCCCCCACTGGCCGCCACCTTGTCGACGCAAACGGTCGTCAAAAGCTTGGCATGCCGCAAGCGATCCAGCTCGGCAGCCGCCAGTCCATAGGCATGCACCAACCCCCCGGCGGACTCCAGACGCACCACCACCTCGTCGCCCTCGGCGGCGACGGCGATCACCGCGGAGATTTCCTCGGCGAGCCTGGTGGTACCACTGGCCTTGATGTCGCCATGGAAATCCAGTACCCAGACCGTTGGCCGAGTCTCGGCCGGTGCCTTGCGCCCATGGCGGCCCCGCGCCTTGTCCTCCTTACGGAAGGATTTCATCAATCGCTTGCGAGCCCCCGGCTCGCTGGCCGTCATGGTCATCCGCCGGTGGCGGTGCTTACGCGTCTCGTTGAGCTCCTCGAGCTGCAGCCGGCTTGGCTCCGGGCCAACGTTTCTTGCCCGCATCACCACCATGGCAATCAGGGCGATAATCAGGACCAAACTCACTAGCTGAGCCAGGAACATGCCAAAGTCAGTCAACCACTCGTTCACCGCACTCTCCTCATTCGTATTCCGTCCCGCCGCCGAGGTGAAACAGGCCACCATGACCCCATACTCATACCGTGAGCCATGCAAGACTGTGTTGAAGTCAACATTCGTATTAAATATTCTCGAGGGCTATGTCAGCTTGCTTTCACAAGGACCCCCTTCATGAGCCTGTCTACGTTCGACACGCTGCAATCCCGCTTCGACACTAGCGCCGCTGAAGGCATGGATGAAGTGTTTCAGTTTCATTTCAGCGACGCCTCCGATCACTATCTCATGGTCAAGGATGGGACGTTGCGCATCGAGCAAGGCGAACATGCCGCTCCCTCCGTGTCACTGAGCATGAGCACCGCGACATTGAAGAGTGTCATGAATGGCGAAACCAGCGGGATGAGCGCCTTCATGACGGGAAAGCTCAAGGCTACCGGGAACGTCATGCTGGCCACCAGGCTAAGCAGCCTCTTCCCGAATGGCTAGATCTGTCGCCGTGACGTCATCGCCCCGTCTTGACCTCCGCCAGGTGTGTCTCGATCAAGGCGCGGGAGATGGAATAAAGCGGCGGCAACTGAGGCAAGCTGCGCGGGCTGAACCAGGCGGCATCACTGATTTCGATACCATCGATGCGGATGCGGCGACTCGCGGCCTCGGCGAAAAATCCCAGCATCAGTGAATGCGGAAAGGGCCAGGCCTGACTCTTGAAATAGCGAACGCGGCCCACGGCGATGCCCACTTCCTCGAAAACCTCCCGACGCACCGCCTCTTCGGCGGCCTCCCCGGGTTCGATAAATCCCGCCAAGGTCGAGTAGCGTCCCGCGGGGAAGCGCGGGCTGCGACCCAACAGGATCGACTCACCATGAGTGACCAAAGTGATGATACACGGCGAGATACGAGGATAGTTACGATGGCCGCAGGCATGACAGTGCATGGCGAACTCGGCATCGAGACGCGACGCCTGGGCGCCACAGCGTCCGCAGAAGCGGTGATTGCTCAGCCAGGCACCCACTTGCAGTGCGGTCGATAGCAACGAAAATCGAGACTCCGGCAGTCGGGTCAACCAGCTGCGTCCATCAGGCCAATCCTCCCCTGCACTCGCTTCCACACTGAGCGCCACCGGTTCATCGTTCCAGTAGCACAGCGGTTGCAGTGCTGAGGTCCAGCGACAGACGGGCTGCAAGAAATCGCCATCCGCAGACGGTGCAATGCGGCCTTCGGCCAAGCGAATCACGTATCCCGACACGGCGTCGGCCGGCAGCTCTCGACGCAGCATCAACTTGCCTCCCCGTCTCCGGAAAGGCGATCCCACTGGCACTTGCCTGCTGCCTCACGAATACCGGCGAGCTTGGCATGGTGGGCGGCCAGCTCACCGTCGTCGGGAGGTGTGATTCTCAGGCGACCCGGCGCGAGCGTGATGCGACGAATCGACAGCCCACCCTGGGCCCCCGCTTGCCCCTCGCGGCCAGTGGAAGCGTCCAGAGACAACGCGGTCTGCCCACCCGTCATCGCCAGATAGACATCGGCGAGAATCTCGGCATCCAGCAGCGCTCCGTGCAGGACCCGGTGTCCATTGTCGATCTCGTAGCGCTTGCACAGTGCATCCAGGCTGTTGCGCTGACCGGGATGCTTGTCACGGGCCAGCTGCAGCGTGTCGAGGATTCGGCAATGCTCGGCGACGGAAGCGAATCGAGATTCACCGAGATGCTGGTTGAACAGGCGGAACTCGTGATCCATGAACCCGACATCGAAGGGCGCATTGTGAATCACCAGCTCGGCGCCTTCGATAAACGCCCAGAATTCCTCCGCGATCTCCCCGAAGCGGGGCTTGTCGGCGACATCCTCGTTGGTGATGCCATGAACCGCCACGGCCTCGGGATCGATCTCGCGTTCCGGGTTGATATATTGATGGTAGGTGTTGCCGGTAAGACGGCGGTTGAGCATCTCGACCGCACCGATCTCGATCATGCGATGGCCGTCACGAGGGTCGATGCCGGTGGTTTCGGTGTCCAGAATAATCTGACGCATGGTGATCTCGTCGACTGGCGGAAAGTTTGGTGCGATTCAGGCCGGAGCCCGAAGGGCATCGATGGCGGCATTGGCGAGTGCGTCGGCGCGTTCGTTGCCCGGATGGCCGTTATGGCCCTTGACCCAGTGCCAGTCGATGCGATGACGATGAGTCTCTTCCAGAAGCTCCCGCCACAACTCGGCGTTCTTGACCGGCTGGCGAGCGGCGGTTTTCCAGCCACGCTTGATCCAGCCGTGGATCCATTCGGTAATGCCCTTGCGCAAATACTCGGAGTCCGTCCACAACTCGATACGGCAGGGTCGCTTCAGCTCGCGAAGCGACATGATGGCCGCCATCAGCTCCATGCGATTGTTGGTCGTGACCGCCTCGAAGCCGTTGAGGGGTTTTTCATGACGCCCACTGACCATCAATGCGCCCCACCCACCGGGCCCCGGGTTGCCCCGACAGGCACCATCGGTATAGATCGTCACTCGGGGCAGGTCTGCGTCCTTTGGTGAATCAGTCACCCTCGGTCATCCTTTCCAGTTCGTGTTCGGCGCGCACCTGTCCGACCCTCGCCGCCCCCCCTAACGATGAGGCGCCCAGCGGGCGCGCGAAGGGCAGAGAAGCCCCCCGCGACCTGACCAGCTGCGACTTGCGACGCGCATGAATCATGTAGCTGTCACCCAATGGCAGATTATGACGCCGGCCGAGCGTTTCCAGCACCGCATTGCATGGCAAGCTGCCGGGCAGGTGAAAGCCGCAATAGTCTACCCGCTCGATTTCGAAATCGACAAACGCCAACCAATCGCCAAGACGTCCCGGCGTACGCCAATGCCCTCGCCACGGCAGCCGGCGGCGGCGGCTTGGTAAGGCTCGACTCAGGCCGCCGGGGCCCAATGGCGCCCAGCCGAAGATAATCAATCGACCCTCGGCGGTGGTGACGCGGGCCGCTTCCTGCAGGACATGGTGAGGATGGGGCACCACCTCGAGCAGATGGTGTATGACCACCAGGCTGAGACTCTCGTCCAACAATGGCAGGGCATCGGGCTGGCAGACCAGCGTCGAGGCGGTGTCGACAAGTTCTCGGGTGGGCGCCCAGCGCATCGCGTGACGCACCGGGCACATGTCCGCCATCGACCCGCCCATGCCGAGTTCCAAGCTGTGGGCGCCGAAGACTCCCTCGCATACCGGTCCCAGACAGGCCCGCTCGGCTTGGCGGACGGCCTGCCCTGACTGACTCGCCCAGTACTGGCGCCCCTCGCGTACGAGCCTTGCCAGTTCTAGCGTGGACGACGTGGTTGACATGTCGCGCGATACCCTTCAATATTAAAGAATTTTTCACCACTTCCCGCTTAACAGCAAGGATTGGCCACGATGTGTGAAAGCCACGATCCATGCACCTCATGCGCCGCCGCTGGTGGGCATTTCTCGAACAGGACGCCCGGCCCATGTTGAGCGTGACACCGATTCCCGCGCTTGGCGACAACTATATATGGTTGCTCCGCCAAGACATCAACACCGACGTCTGTGTGGTCGATCCCGGTGATGCCGGGCCGGTTATCCAGTTTCTCGAGCACGAGAACCTTAGGTTAACAACGGTGCTGATTACCCATCACCATCAGGATCATACCGGCGGTCTGGCGGAATTGATCGAGCGTTATTCGCCCCATGTGATCGGACCCGACAACCCCGATATCTCGGGTATCGACCAGGCGGTCCGCGAAGGCGATGAGTTTCGCGTCATGGGGCGGCTGTTCGACGTCTACGAAGTGCCCGGCCACACGCTTGATCATCTCGCGTTCTTCACTGCCGGCATTCCCCCGTTGCTGTTCTGCGGTGACACCCTCTTCAGTGGTGGCTGCGGTCGCCTGTTCGAAGGGACGCCGGCGCAGATGCGCGACTCGCTCAGCAAACTTTCGGTGCTGCCGGAGGACACCTTGGTGTTCGCCGCTCACGAGTATACGCTTGCCAACTTACGGTTCGCCCTGGCAGCGGACCCCGACAATGCCGATGTCGCCAGCGCCCTCGAAGAATGTCAGCGAGCACGCGAGCTCGATCGCCCGACGCTACCCAGCACCCTGGGTCGTGAAAAACGCATAAACCCTTTCCTGCGCTGCGACGATCATCACGTTCGCCAAGCCGCCGCATCGCAGGGCGATACCGGCACAAGTGAGGCGACATTTGCCACACTGCGCGCCTGGAAAGACAACTTCTGAACATTATCCGATGGGCACAAGCCCTGGAGCGTAGCCAACTGGCTACGCTCTCTTGTGCTTGCGACCAAGAGGCCATTGATCGATGACCTACTACACCGCTCGCCGACGGCTGCTGGGATTTGCCAGCACCGTCGCACTGATCGGCTCGCTGCTGGCCGGCGCGCCTAGCCAAGCGTCCACCAGCTTGCCTCCCAGCAATGGCGACATTCTTGCAACGGATGACACCGCACCCTCCGCGGGCAGTCATTTCTGGGAAGCCCTGGCGCTTGAACCGAAGGATGCCTGGAGTCGTCTGCGTGAGAATTTCCAATGGCAGGACCAACAACACAACGAGCGCGTCCAGCACTGGATCGCCCATTACCAGGCCAACCCCCAGAACATTGCCAAGATCACCGAGCGCGCGCGCCCCTGGCTGGCCTGGATCACCGAGCAGGTAGAGCAACGTGGCCTGCCTGGCGAAATCGCCCTGATCCCTTTCATCGAGAGCTCCTTCGACCCGCAAGCCCGCAGTCATCGCGGCGCTGCCGGCCTCTGGCAGTTCATGCCGGGGACCGCAGATGCTCTGGGGCTTCGCCGCAACGGGGCCTATGACGGGCGACTCGACGTCGTCACCTCGACCCGGGCCGCGCTGGACTATATCGAGCTTCAGGCCGATCAATGGTATGACGGCAATATCAAGCTCTCGCTGGCCGCCTACAATGCCGGCGCCGGCACGGTGAACCGTGCCAGGAATGTATCGCTATCCCGCGGCGATGCTGGCGATTACTGGAGCCTGCAGTTACCGCAAGAAACCATGCAATACCTGCCCAAGCTCAAGGCCATCGCGGCGATCATCAGTGCCCCCGACGAGTATCAGGTGACACTCCCCGAGATAGACGCTACTCCGGGATTCGCCAGTATTCCACTGACAGAGCCGCTGAATCTCACCGAGGCGGCTCGCCTGACCGGGGTATCGCCCGACACCATCGCCGACCTCAACCCGGGACTGATTGGCGGCAACGCGCATCCCAATCACACCCGCGCCTTGCTGGTGCCCAGCGATCGTGAGGAACGGCTTCTCAGCCAGTTGGAAAATCGTCAGGCGACCCCGAGCAATACCCCAAGTGAAGGGTCCTATGTCGTCCAGAGTGGCGATTCGCTCTCGCTCATTGCCTCGCGGCAAGGAGTGAGTGTGGCGCAGATTCGTCGACATAATGACCTCGACGGGACTCGCATTCAGTCGGGACAGGTCCTCGAGATTCCTCAGCGAAGCCTTGCCTCACGCTAGGCTCGCCCTTCGGCGGACGGTTGGATTGCTGGACAAGGTTTACAAGCACTCGGTGTCCTGACACCTTATGGCGATAGCGAATCCTGGGCAGACCGGG
>DATISN010000032.1:0-2891 GCA_035581765.1 Halomonas sp. | reverse complement strand
GATGTAACTCTGACCGAGGTTGGGGCCAACGTTGGTCAACTGAGAGAGCGCCACGCCTGCCAGCCCGGCGACGCCGGAGCCCAGCGCAAAGGTCATGATATCGACCCGGGTCGCGCGGATGCCCATCGAGCGCGCCATGGCACGGTTCTGGGTCACGGCGCGCACTTCAAGGCCCAGGCGGGTGCGGCGCATGATCAGCATTAGCGCGGCCACCACCACCAGGCAAAAGCCCAGCACGCCTATGCGGTTCAGGGTCAGCGACAGCGCATCGTTGATCACCAGCGAACCGCTCAGCCATTCAGGCGTGACCACGGTGCGGTTCTGCGGCGAGATGACGGTACGCACCAACTGCTGGAGGATCAGGCTGATGCCGAACGTGGCCAGCAGGGTTTCCAGCGGTCGCCCCTTGAGAAACTGAATGACGCCGCGCTCGATAGCGACGCCTGCCAGCGCCGCCACCATGAAACCGGCGGGAATCGACAGGATCAGCGCCAGCCCCGGTTGGCCGGGCAGCACCTGCTGCATGCCCCAGGTGGTGTAGGCCCCCAGCATGATCAGCTCGCCATGGGCCATGTTGATGACGCCCATGACGCCGAAGGTGATGGCCAGCCCGATGGCCGCCAGCACCAGCACCGAGCCCATCGAGAGGCCAAAATACAGCGTCTCGGCGGCGCGGTTGATCTTGAGGTTCTGCTCGATATCGGCAAGCGCGGCGGTCGCGGCATCGGCCACCACCGGGTCGTCGGACTCGCTGGCGCGGGTCAAGGCGATCCGCACGTTGCTGTTCAGGCTGCCACCGAGCACCTCAATCGCCTCGACGTCGCCTTCATTCAGGTGGTACACCGCCAGCGCCTGATTCAGACGCTCGCGGACCGCCCTAGAGGGTTCTTCGTCCAGCCGGTTGGTGAGCGGTTCAACCTGCGATTCCTCGACATCGCCGATCAGTCCTTCCGCGGCGTCAAGGCGGGCGTCGCGATCACCAGCGTAAAGCTCGACCAGTGAAATCGCCGAGCGCAACTGGCTGCGTAGCGCGTTGTTAATCGTCAGTCGATCGAGGTCGCGGCGGGTCACTTCGCCCAGCGCCTCGCCGGTCAGGGCATCTTCGATGGTGACGTCCAGCCCGGCGCTTTCCACCGCGATCACAAAACGGCCGTCGTCCTTGAGCCGCTGCAAGTCGCTGTCCAACAGCGCCTGCAGCCATGCGTCGGCGCGCTCGTGCTCGCTTTCAATGATGACGTCGATGGCCGCGGCCTTGTCGTTAAATGAGCGCGTGTCCAACGCTCCCAGTAACGCCTGGCCATCCTGTTCCTGGGCCGCCGCCGTCAACGGCAGCCAGCTCAGCAGGCTTATCAGCAGGCAGGTGACGATCCTTGTGGTAACGGCGAAGCAAGGAATCCTCATGGGTAAATCCTTTGAGCGGCGTGTCCTGCGCGTTGTGCGATGGGCGGAACGTGCAGGTGAGTGAAAGTGGCGAACGAAGCCGTATAGGGGCGGCCTTACACCGCCCCCGAGGGATTATTCCTCGGCAAGCGCTTCTTCGGCCTGCTCCTCGGCATCGCTGCCCATGCAGCGGTTTTCCGCCACGTTGTAGTTGCCGCACTCCATTGGCTTGCGCCAGTCGCTGATCAAGTCCCGCGAGCCCGGCAGGTAGTCCGACCAGGCATCGCCCGCCACGGTCGAGGGGGTTTCCCAGACAACCGCGAACTGGCCGTCATCCTGAATTTCACCGATCATGACCGGCTTGGTGATGTGGTGATTGGGCATCATCGCCGCCGAACCGCCCGAGAGATTGGGCACCGTGACGCCAATGATGGCGTCCTTGACTGCGTCCACGTCGGTGGTGCCGGCTTTCTCAACGGCCTCTACCCACATGTTGAAGCCGATGTAGTGGGCTTCCATCGGGTCGTTGGTCACGGCGTCGTCTTCGCCGGTGTGCTCAAGCCAGGCGTCGATAAAGTCGTAGTTGGCGTCGGTGTCGACGCTCATGAAGTAGTTCCAGGCGGCCAGGTGACCGACCAATGGGCCGGTATCGATACCCGAAAGCTCCTGCTCGCCTACCGAGAACGCCACCACCGGAATGTCCGCCGCGTCGATGCCCTGGTTGCCCAGCTCACGGTAGAACGGCACGTTGGCATCGCCGTTGACGGTGGATACCACGGCGGTCTTCTTGCCTTCGCTGCCGAAACGGCCGATTTCCGCGACGATGTTCTGCCAGTCCGAGTGACCGAAGGGCGTGTAGTTGACCATGATGTCCTCGTCGGCCACGCCAAACTCTTCCTTCAGATAGGCTTCGAGGATGCGGTTGGTGGTCCGCGGATAGACGTAATCGGTACCGGCCAGCACCCAGCGCTCTACTCCCACTTCGTCTTTCAGGTAGTTAACCGCGGGAATCGCCTGCTGGTTGGGCGCCGCCCCGGTGTAGAAGACGTTTTCCGAGGATTCCTCGCCTTCATATTGCACCGGATAGAACAACAGGCCGTTGAGCTCCTCCACCACGGGCAGTACCGACTTGCGCGACACGGAGGTCCAGTTGCCGAAGATGACGTCGACCTCTTCCTGCTCCAGCAGCTCGCGAGCGCGTTCGGCAAACAGCGGCCAGTCGGAGGCGGGGTCGACCACCACCGGCTCGATGTCACGGCCCAGCAGGCCACCCGCTTCATTCTGCTGTTCAATCAGCATTTCGACGGTGTCCTTGAGGACGCTCTCACTGATCGCCATGGTGCCGGAGAGTGAGTGCAGGATACCGACCTTGATCGGGTCCTCCTGGGCCATTGCCGGCGCCGCGACGCCAAGACTGAGCAGGGAAGCGGCCAGCCAACGGGAAGAGTGGGAAGGAAGTGACGGGATCATGGGGATCTCCTTGCGATCGATGTTGTTGTCGGTAGTGACGA
>DATISN010000031.1:0-5040 GCA_035581765.1 Halomonas sp. | reverse complement strand
ACCAGTTCACCGACATGAATCGGTTGCTTGAAGAGCACCTGATCGACCGAAAGGGTCACGACATAGTGGCCGGAAAAGCGGCTGGCACAGGCGTAGGCGACCTCATCGAGTTTCTTGAGAATGGCGCCACCGTGAACCTTGCCGCTGAAGTTGGCCAGATCGGGGGTCATCAACACCGTCATGGTTAATTCATGCTGGCGGGGAAGGTCGTCGGGAGTCATGCTCTAGTTCCGTGAAGTGGCATTGTCAGTATAGGGCAACCCGGTTTTTCCATGAACCGATGGCGCATCACGCCAGGATGGCACGGACTCGGTCTACGCGTCCGAGGCCAGGGTCCTGAACCACGCATGATACCCGGTGCAAGACACGCGCAAGGAGGCAGTGATGGAACCCGCTTTTCGTATCGGCGCCGACGTGCTGGATACGGCTGACCAAGGAGTAGGGTCGGTCGACGCCATGGGGAATCATTATCTCAGGGTTATGGCGGCCGACGGCTCGCCGCTTTGGATTCCCTATTCGCGGCTCGAGGTCACCGACGGTAACCGCCTTCGTCTGATCGATCGGCTCGACGACACGCATGGCGCCGTCTTGACCTCGATGCCCCATGGCGAGCGTGACCCCGATATCGACCCCAATGACGCTATCAACGAGGCCAGCGCCGAATCGTTCCCGGCAAGCGACCCGCCCTCCTATACCCGCGGCAAGACCTGAAACGCATCGCGCACGGCAAGGGTGCCGTGCGCGATGTTCCCTCATGCGTTAAAGGTCAGAACCAGGTCAGGCCGACGGAGATGATGATGCCGGTGATGAAGAGCTGGATCAGGCAGAAGCCCATGATGTCCTTGGCCTTCAATCCGGCGATACCCAGCACCGGCAGAGCCCAGAAGGGCTGCAGCAGGTTGGTCCAGGCATCGCCCCAGGCCACGGCCATCGCCACGCGCGGGATGTCGGCGCCCAGCGCTTCGGCGGCGGGCAGCATGACCGGTGCCTGAACGGCCCACTGACCGCCCCCGGACGGCACGAAGATATTGACGATCCCCGCGCTGATGAACGACCAGAAGGGCAGTGAGGTTTCCGTGGCAAACGAGATCAATCCCTCCGACATGCTCTCGGCCAGGCCCGACTGCACCATGATCGCCATGATCCCGGCATAGAAGGGAAACTGGATGACGATGCCGGCGCCTCCCTTGATCGCTTCCTGAAGGCTGTTGAGCAGGCTCTGAGGCGTGCGGTGCAACACGATCGCCAGCGACAGGAAGATGAAGTTGACCACGTTCAGGTTCAGACTGCCGCCGCGCAGGACGAAGTGGTCGAGCAGATAGAGAACGCCCGGAATACCCACCAGCCAGGCCAGCGTCACGCTGTTCTCGAGCCGTTCGGCCGGACGCGTGACGCGTGGCCTGAAGTCCTCGTCCTCACCGAGCAGTTTGGGATCGATGAACACGCTGTCCTTTTCATCGGGCAGCATCAAGCGATTGGCCAGTGGCACGGCAATAAACAGGCAAACGACGATCGCCAGATTGAAGAATGCAAAGATGGTCGAGCCAGTGCCGATCACGCCGATCTGGTCGGCGGTAAAATGGTCATCCGTGGCAATGGTCAGCGGTATCGAGCCGGCCAGGCCGCCGTGCCAGACGATGAAGCCGGAATAGGCGCTGGCCACCAGCAGGCGGTAGTCCACCCGCACCAGCTTGGCCAGTTCCTTGGCGAACAGTGCGCCCACCACCAGGCCGAAGCCCCAATTGATCCAACTGGCGGCAAGCGATACCAGCGTTACCAGAATGATGGCGCTACCGGGGCTCTTTGCCAGGCCGGCGAGGCGTTGCAGCAGACGCTTGACCGGGGGGGAGCTGGCCAGCATGAAGCCGGTGACCAGCACCAGCAGCATCTGCATCGAGAAGGTCAAAAGACTCCAGAATCCGTCGCCCCAGAAGCGCATCACCGCCAGCGGTGTCTGGCGCTCCACCCCGATCGCCGCCGCGGCGGCAACGAGCGTCAGCAACAGCACGAAAATGAAGGGGTCGGGCAGGTAGCGTTCGACCAGCCTGACAGCCGGTTTCGAGATGGCCTTGAGCATAATGGCGTCTCTTTTTCTGGTTGGGAAAAGGGCGTGTCTAACGGAAAATAGCGCAAACTCAGCATCTTGCGCCAATCAGGTCGTCAACGTTGCCAAGCCTGTCATGGATTGTCAAAACGCGAGAGCGGTGGCATGTCGGAGGCGTTCCAGCGAGTACGGCGAAAATGCAGGTAATAGCCTGCCAATGTGGCCGAGCGCACCAGCGCGAAGATCAGGAACGCCAGCCACAGGCCATGATTGCCCAGCTCCCGGGTCAGCCACCAGACGGGCAGGTAGACGGCCAGGCCCGCGAAGATGCTGTTGCGCATCTCGCGAATGGCGGTTGCCCCGATGAAGACGCCATCGAACAGGTAACTCCAGACGGCGACCAACGGCATGACGGCCATCCAGTGCAGGTAAGCGGCCGCGGTGTCGCGAACGGCCGGCAGGCCGGTCAACAAGGCGATCAACAGGTGCCCCCCCAGGGCGAACGCCAGGCAAGCGCCCGTCGCGGTCACCAGTGAAAATAGCGCTGCGCTCTTGACGGCCTGTCCGAACTCGTCCCAGCGTCGCCGCCCCACGGCGCGCCCGACGATCGCCTCGGCGGCATGGGCGAAACCGTCCAGCGCATAGCTGGTCAGCATGATGAACTGCAGCAGCACGGCATTGGCGGCGAGCACCGTGTCGCCCTGCGCGGCGCCGCGCGAGGTAAAGAACGCCATGGCGAACAGGAGCCCCAGGGTGCGCACGAAGAGGTTGGCGTTGACTTGGAAGAGCTCTGCGTAGGCACTGAGCCTGAGCAGCCGCTCGCGCAGGAAACGACCCTCGAGGCGGCCCAACTGGCCCAGTACCAGGTAGCCCCCGAAGGCCAGCGCCGTGTAGTCGGCGATCACCGTGGCCCAGGCCACGCCGTCGCTGGTCATGCCCAGGCCGACCACGAACGCCAGGTCGAGAACGATGTTGACGCTGTTGGTCAGTACCAGGATCGCCAAGGTCACCCGCGAGTTCTGCTGGCCGAGGAACCAGCCAAGGATGGCGTAGTTGGCCAGCACCGCCGGGGCCGAGAGGATACGAATGTGGGCGTACTGCGCGGCGAGGTCGGTAGCGACCGGGCTGGCGTCGAGCAGCCAGAGCCCGAGCGCGATCAGCGGGCGAGAGAAGAGAATCAACAGCACGCCGATGCCCGCCGCCAACAGCAGCGACTGGCCCAGCAGATTGCGCACCTCGTCGTCGCTCTCGCGGCCCACCGCCTGGGAGGTGAGCCCGGTGGTGCCCATGCGCAGAAAGCCGAACCCCCAGTAGAGGAAACTCAGCAGGGTGGCGCCCAGGGTCACGGCAGCGAGGTAGCGCGAATCCGGCAGGTGACCGACCACGGCGGTATCAACCAGGCCCAGCAGCGGCACGGTGATATTGGAGAGAATGATCGGCCAGGCCAGCGTCCAGATGCGCTTCGGACCGGCGTCAGGAATGGCGGGGCGGGACAAGGACACGTTGAATTCCGGTGGCCGTCAAACCGCGCAGCATGGTGGCGGACTCCCTGTAAAGCAACAACCCCACCATTGGTGGGGCTGCGCGGAAGGCGAGTGACTGGCGTTATTAAAAACGGTAGCCAAGGCTCGCGGAGACTAGGTCGATCTCGAAATCCTCGCCGCTGTCACTGATTTCATAGCGCTCGTACTCGGCACGTATGAAGACCTGATTTATTTCGTACTCGGCGCCGACTCCGTAGAAGGGGTCGGTGCCATCTGAACCGCCCTCGTCTTGATAGATGATATCGCCATTATTGCGGGCAGTTCCGGAGACTTCTCCATCCCAGGCAATCATGCCCACTTTGCCATGGATACTGAAACCGTTCTGGATCGGTAGCTTACCTACCAGGGCAAAACCAAAACCCTCAACGTTAGCGTTGATGTCTGCCGTGGCGATATTCACTCCATCAGTAGCAGAACCGTTGGCTTTGAAATCACCAAAGTCAAGGTAGCTCGCTTCAATGGCGAAGTTGGGGTTGAACTGATAGCCGGCAAACAATTTGTAACCGGTATCGCTGTCATCGGTATTGGCGCCTAAGTCCTCAAGCTCATTCAGTGTGTCGTTATCAAGCATTGAATTCCCTAGCCCGGCACCCAAGTAGAGCCCCTCGTCGGGGTTGTACTCGTTGTACTGGTAGCTCTGGGCGGAAGCGGGGCCGGCGACAAGGCTGGCTAGAACGGTGCTGGCGATCAGATGTTTCATCATGTGCTCCTTGCGTGAAATGAAAGGCGTCGGCCTACCAGACGGACAACCGCCAATAACGGCTACCTTTTATGTAAGCTCATGTGAAAGAATGTCATAACGGTAACTAAAAAAGCTAGTCTTAATTAGCTTTTTATGTGAAACAGATTATTCTGATCGATATGGCAGAGACTAGGGAGGTGGGAAATGGGAATGAGAGGCAAAATGCACAAGGCTGTCCTAGTGATGCTGATGGCAATGATGGTGTCCATGCCGGTACTGGCTCAATCGGCTGGACAGCATATCAAGGCGCAGCCCCATAGCGCGGCCATGGTAGCCGACGCAGTGATCGCCCGGCCGTTGCTGGCCGCTGCCACATTAGGGGGGACGGCGATATTCCTGGTTTCTTTACCCTTTACGGCATTGGGAGGAAACGTTGGCAGCTCAGCAGAGGCATTGATCAAGTCACCGGCCGAAGCCGCATTTCGTCGCTGCTTGGGGTGCACTGTCAGCAAGAGAGCAGATGAGCTGTAACGCCCGCTAGGGCATTCTCTGTCAGGGTCCCGCTCTATGAGCCGGAGGTTGAAACGCGTCGTTGACCCATCAGGTCTCACGCCGCGGTAATCACGTGATACTTGTCCATCAGCTCGTCTCGGGATTCCTTGCGTTCCGGGTCGAGCGGAATGCAGTCCACCGGGCAGACCTGTTGGCATTGGGGTTCGTCGTAGTGACCGACGCACTCGGTGCACAGGTTGGGGTCGATGACGTAGATC
>DATISN010000030.1:0-27011 GCA_035581765.1 Halomonas sp. | reverse complement strand
CAGCGCCGGCAGACCCCTCAGGGCCGTCACCAGCTCGGCCTGAACGGCCTCGTCCAGGCCCTTTATCCGACCCAGCGACAGCGTCAACAGCATCAACGCGACGAGCTGGGTGGTGAAGGCCTTGGTGGAGGCCACGCCGATTTCCGGCCCGGCATGCGTCATCAGGGTCAGGTCCGACTCGCGCACCAACGAGCTTCCCGGCACGTTGCAGATCGCCAGGCTGCCCAGATAGCCACTGTCACGCGCGAAGCGCAGCGCCGCCAGGGTATCGGCGGTCTCGCCGGACTGGGAGAGCGTCACGAACAGCGTGCCCTCGGGCACCACCACATGGCGGTAGCGGTATTCCGACGCGACCTCCACCTGGACCGGGATGCCGGCGAAACGCTCGAGCCAGTAGCGCGCCACCATGCCGGCATGATAGCTGGTGCCGCAGGCCACGATATGCACCTGCTTGACGCGGTCGAACAGGGCCGCGGCCTCGGGGCCGAAGCTCTCCACCAACACCCCACGCTCGCCCAGACGGCCTTCCAGCGTGGCGGCGATCACCGCCGGCTGCTCATGGATCTCCTTGAGCATGAAGTGGCGAAACTCGCCCTTGCTAGCGGCGCCGTCACCATGCTCGAAGGTCTGCACCGGGCGCTCTACCACCCGGCCCGAGGCATCGTGAATCTCGATGGCGCCGCCCCGCGACAGGCGCACCAGATCGCCTTCCTCCAGGTAGATGAAGCGGTCGGTGACCTGCAGCAGCGCCAGCGGGTCCGACCCCAGAAAGGCCTCGTCGATGCCCACGCCGACGACCAATGGGCTGCCCTTGCGCGCGCCGATGATCACATCGGGCTCCTGGGCGTTCATCACCGCCAGGGCATAGGCGCCCTCGAGCTTCGCCAGGGCCCGTTTCACCGCATCGAACAGCCCGCCGCCGGCACGGGATTCCTGGTCCACCAGGTGGGCCACCACTTCGGTATCGGTTTCTGAGCTGAAGGTGTAGCCGCTGGCGATAAGCTCGCGACGCAGGGTTTCATGGTTCTCGATGATGCCGTTGTGCACCACCGCCAGCCGCTCGCCGGACTGATGCGGATGCGCATTGGTCTCGGTGGGCCGGCCATGGGTCGCCCAGCGGGTGTGGGCGATGCCACAGCGGCCCGGCAGCGCTTCGGCGGCAAGACGCTCCTCGAGTGCCGCTACCTTGCCCGCCGCCCGTCGGCGCTGCAGGCTGCCGTCGGGCGACTGGACCACCATGCCTGCCGAATCATAGCCGCGATACTCGAGTCGCTTGAGGCCTTCGAGCAGGATGCCCTGGACATTGCGCTCGGCAACGGCACCGACGATTCCACACATGCACTATCTCCTTTTGCGGGGCTAGGTTTTGCGGCGCTAGAAACACCCCAGGGACTATGACGAACGCTTGGTGGGTCGCGTCCAGCCCGGCTTGCTGATCTGACGGCTGCGTGACACGCACAAGGCCCCATCGGCGACATCCTTGCTGATCGTCGACCCCGCCCCCACCGTCGCCCCTTTGCCGACGCTGACCGGCGCCACCAACGCGGTGTTCGAGCCGATGAAGGCCTCGTCATCGATCTCGGTGCGATGCTTGTTGGCGCCATCGTAGTTGCAGGTGATGGTCCCGGCGCCCAGGTTGACGTTGCGGCCCAGTCGCGCGTCGCCCACGTAGCTCAGATGATTGATCTTGCTACCCTCACCGACCTCGACATTCTTGGTTTCGACGAAGTTGCCGATTTTCGACCCGACCGCGAGCCGCGACCCTGGCCGCAGCCGCGCAAAGGGACCGATTTGGTTGCGACCGGCCACCACCGCCCCATCGAGCACGCTGTGCGATTCGATCACCGATTCGGCGCCGACATGACTGTCGCGGATCACGCAGTACGGGCCGATGCGCACCCCTTCTCCCAGCTCGACGTCGCCCTCGAAGACACAGCCGACGTCGATCTCCACGTCGTGGCCGCAGGTCAGCGTGCCCCGGATATCCAGGCGATCCGGATCGAGAAGCGCCACGCCGGCGGCCATCAGCGCCTCGGCCTGGTCTCGCTGGTACGCTCGCTCCAGGCGCGCCAGCTCGGCACGGTTGTTGACGCCCTCGACCTCGCGCGTCCCGACGGGCTGGGTAGTGACGATCTTGACCCCCTCGGCGGCGGCCATGGCGATGATATCGGTAAGATAATATTCACCCTGGGCGTTATCGGCGGAAAGCCGCGGCAACCAGCGCTGCAACTGCTGGGCGGTCATCGCCATGATGCCGGTATTGCACTCGCGGATCGCCCGCTGGGCGTCGCTGGCGTCCTTGTGCTCGACGATCGCCACCGCCTCGCCGTCGGCATCGCGCAGGATGCGGCCATAGCCCCCCGGGTTCTCAAGGGTGACGGTCAGCAGGCCGAGATGCTTGTCATCGACGCTCACGAGCAGCTTCGCCAGCGTTTCACGGCGAATCAGCGGCACATCGCCGTAGAGCACCAGCACCTTGCCTTTGCCCAGCCCCTCCAGCACCTGGGCCACGGCATGGCCGGTGCCTTTCTGCTCGGCCTGCACGGCGAAACGCACCGGATAGTCGGCGAGCGCTTCACGCACTTGCTCGGCGCCGTGCCCCACCACCACATGGGTGCGCTCGGCCTGTAACCCGCGAGCCGTGTCGATGACGTGTCGTACCATCGGCTTGCCGGCCAGGCGATGGACCACCTTGGGTCGCGTTGAGCGCATGCGACTGCCTTGTCCGGCCGCGAGGATCACCACATCGAGGCTCATCGTGACTCCTTGACGATTGGTCGTTGTTACCAGTTTAACGGATTGCAGGCGGGCCGGCCGTTTACCATCGGCCCGACAGGGTCATGTCGCTTTGTCAGTCTTTTAGTGATGGCTCATTAGTGATGGCTCATTGCCCAACCTCGAGGTTTTCTTCCTCGACCAGCGCCTCGCCGAATCGCGTGACGAACGCGGGGCTGACACGACTTCGCCAGCCGCCATCCTCATCGCGCACGATCATCAGCACCTCGAGCCGTTGGTCGCGAGCCACCGCCATGCCCTGTTCGTCGCCCAGCACCATCAAGGCCGTGGCCCAGGCATCCGCCCAGGCGTTGGAGGGATGGGCAACCGTCACTGAGGCCAGGCGATGCTCGATGGGACGCCCGGTGCGGGGGTCCAGGGTATGCGAATAGCGTTGCCCTTCCGCCTCGAAATAGTTGCGATAATCGCCCGAGGTGGCTACTGATATGTCGTGCAACGGGAGAATATGCCGCGACTGCTGCGGTCCATTATGGGGTTTTTCGATACCGATCTGCCATGGCGTGTTCTCTCGATCCCGATATCCTCGGGCCAACAGGTCGCCCCCCAGATTGACCAGGTAATGCTCCATGTCCTGGCGCTCCAGGTAGTTCGCGACGCGGTCGGTCGCATGGCCCTTGGCCACGGCGGAAAGATCGATGAAGACGTCCCGGACACGTCTTGCCTGGCGCGATTCCACCTCCATCTCGAGGCTGTCGGGGCCGATTTCGGCCAGTCGTGCCGCCAGGGTCTCGTCATCCGGCATCTCGCGGGGCCGCGCCTCGGGGCCAAAACTCCACAGGTTCACCAGGCCGCCGATGGTGATGTCCAAGGCGCCGTCGCTGGCCTCGCCCACCGATTGACTGATCGAGAGCACTTCGATCAGCTCATCGGACAGCGGCTGCCACTCGCCAACCGGCGCGTCATTGAAGGCCGAGAGCTCGGAATCGTCGCGCCAGGTGGACATGGCCGCATCCACCGCTTCGAGTTCGGCAACGATCCCCTCCTCCAGCGCGTTGGCCTCGCCCAGGGTCAAGGGGTCGGCGACCGACACCTGGTAGAAGGTGCCGAAGATCTCACCTTCGAGCTTGACCGGCGACTCCAGGGGGCGATCACGTTCCGAGCAGCCTGCCAGCAGTACCAGCAGCAGGGTCAGACACCATGGCGAGCGGCGCATCGGCAACATCGTTAACAGTCTCCGTCGAAGCGTGAAGCGAGCGGCTAGCCGAACAGCCACAGCAGGGCGACGCCGAGGATCAGCCGGTAGACCACGAAGGGCTGCATGCCGAGGCGGCGGATGAAGGCCAGAAAATAATGAATGCACAGATAGGCGCTGAGACCCGACACCACGGCTCCCAGGATCATGTCGCTGGCGTCCACCGGAATGGACGCCGCGACGAGATTGAAGATCTCGAGCCCCGCGGCCAGCACGATCACCGGAATCGACAACAGGAAGGAGAAGCGTGCCGAGGCCTCGCGGTTCAACCCGAGCAACAGCGCCGCGGTCATGGTGATGCCCGAGCGCGAGGTGCCGGGGATCAGCGCCAGCGCCTGCGCCATGCCGATCCACAGCACGTCGACCCAGCTCATGCTGTATTCACTACGTGATCCACGGTGGCGCCAGTCGGCATACCCCAGCAGGATACCGAAGACGATCAGCCCGCCGGCCAGAATTAGCGGCGAGCGCATGGCCGTCTCGATGGTGTCGTGGAAGGTCAGGCCGGCGAGCGCCACCGGAATGGTGGCCAGGATCACCCACCAGGCCAGGCGGGCGTCACCATCGGTGCCCTTGCCCGCCACGCTGACGCCCCAGCTGCGGGTCATGGTGATCAGCTCATGGCGGAAGTAGATCACCACCGCGCTCAGGCTGCCCAGATGCAGCGCCACATCGAAGGCCAGCCCCTGATCGCCCCAATCGGAAAAGACCGGCACCAGGATCAAGTGCGCGGAGCTGGACACCGGCAGGAACTCGGTCAGTCCCTGAACGATGGAAAGAACGACGATCTGGAGCCAATCCATGGAGCTTCCTGCGGATGGAATGAAGACGGTGAGACCCGTGTTAACGACCGTAAAGAGGATACACAAGCCGGGCCGCGATGTCCGCCCGTTGCCGCCTCGGGAAGTGCTCGGTATCGTCGTGGCGCACGACTAAAAACGCCCCTCGAACCGTGTCCGGGGGGCGTCAATCAGCGTGGAGGACCTGCTCAGCGCTTGCCGCCGGCCTTCTTGCGCAATTGCTGAATGGTCCGCAGCTGCGCTACCGCTTCGGCCAGCTCGGCCGAGGCGCGGGTGTAGTCGAGCTCGGATGACTTGTCATTCAGGTGTTTCAGCGCTTGCTGGCGGGCCTCTTCGGCAGCCGCCTCGTTGATGTCGTGCGCACGGGTCGCCGCATCGGCCAGAATGGTCACCACGTCGGGCTGGACTTCCAGGAAGCCTCCCGAAACGTAGTAGCTCTCCTCCTGGCCGCCATCGTAGATCACCCTCACCGGCCCCGGTTGGAGCTCGGTGAGCAGCGGGGCGTGGCCGGGAAGAATCCCCAGCTCGCCCATCAGGCCATTGGCGATGATCCGCTCGATCTCCCCAGAGAAGATGCCTTCCTGGGCGCTGACGATCTCGCATTTGAAGCTTTTCGTCATGACGACGTCTCCCGGGTGGAAGGGATTACTTCATCTGGTTGGCTTTCTCGACGGCTTCGTCGATGGTGCCGACCATATAGAAGGCCTGTTCCGGCAGCTCGTCGTACTCACCGTCGAGGATGCCCTGGAAGCCACGAATGGTTTCCTTGAGCGACACGTACTTGCCGGGCGAGCCGGTGAAGACCTCGGCGACGAAGAACGGCTGCGACAGGAAGCGCTGGATCTTACGCGCCCGGTACACGGACCGCTTGTCCTCGTCGGACAGCTCGTCCATCCCCAGGATGGCGATGATGTCCTTGAGCTCCTTGTAGCGCTGCAGCACCCCCTGCACACCACGCGCGGTGTTGTAGTGCTCCTCGCCCACGACCAGCGGGTCGAGCTGACGCGAGGTGGAATCCAGCGGGTCGATGGCCGGGTAGATGCCCAGCTCGGCAATCGAGCGCGCCAGTACCACGGTCGCATCCAGGTGGGCGAAGGTGGTCGCCGGTGACGGGTCGGTCAAGTCATCCGCGGGCACGTAGACGGCCTGCACGGAGGTGATCGAGCCGGTCTTGGTCGAGGTGATGCGCTCCTGAAGCAAGCCCATCTCTTCGGCCAGGGTCGGCTGGTAACCCACCGCCGACGGCATACGACCCAGCAGCGCCGAGACCTCGGTACCGGCCAGGGTGTAGCGGTAGATATTGTCGACGAACAGCAGCACGTCGCGGCCTTCGTCGCGGAACTTCTCGGCGATGGTCAGGCCGGTCAGCGCGACACGCAGGCGGTTGCCCGGCGGCTCGTTCATCTGACCGTAGACCAGCGATACCTTGTCGATAACGTTGGATTCGGTCATCTCATGATAGAAGTCGTTACCCTCACGGGTCCGCTCACCGACACCGGCGAACACCGAGTAACCGCTGTGCTCGGTGGCGATGTTACGGATCAATTCCATCATGTTGACCGTCTTGCCCACGCCGGCGCCGCCGAACAGGCCGACCTTGCCGCCCTTGGCGAACGGGCAGACCAGGTCGATGACCTTGATGCCGGTTTCGAGCAGTTCCTCGGCGGCGGCCTGGTCGGCATAACCGGGCGCCTTGCGGTGAATCGGCATGCGCTCGGCCTCGCCGATCTCGCCCGCCTCGTCGATGGGCTCGCCGAGCACGTTCATGATGCGACCCAGCGTCTCCGTGCCCACCGGCACGGAAATCGCGGCACCGCTGTTGGCGACTTCCATACCACGCTTGAGCCCTTCGGTGGAGCCCATGGCGATGGTGCGCACCACGCCGTCACCCAGCTGCTGCTGGGTCTCAAGAACGGTCCCGACTTCCGAGACCGTCAGCGCGTCGTAGACCTTGGGAACATCGTCCCGCGGAAACTCTACGTCAATCACCGCGCCGATGATTTGTACGATACGTCCGCTCATCTTGGTTCCTCTCAAATACCTGCAAATGAAACCTGCTTGCCGGGAGGGCCGCGCCCTCCCCGACGCTAAACGGCGGCGGCGCCACCGACGATCTCGGAGATTTCCTGGGTAATGGCGGCCTGGCGGGCCTTGTTGTAGACCATTTCCAGATCGTCGATCAGACCGCCCGCATTGTCGGTGGCGCTCTTCATGGCAATCATCCGCGCGGCCTGCTCACAGGCCCCGTTCTCGACCACCGCCTGATAGACCTGAGATTCGATGAAACGCACCAGCAGGCTATCCAGAAGCGCCTTGGCATCCGGCTCATACAGGTAGTCCCAGCTACCGGGACGCTTGTGTTCTTCGTCGTCGTCGGGGCGCTTCCCCATCTCGGGCGACAGCGGCAGCAACTGGCGAACCACCGGCTGCTGGATCATGGTGTTGACGAATTCGTTGGATACCACGTAAATGCGGTCCAGCTGGCCCTCGTCATAGGCATCCAGCATCACCTTCACGCTGCCGATCAGGTCGTCGACTTCCGGCGACTCCCCAAGGCCGCTCTTCGCCGCCACCAGGTTGCCCCCGTAACTGCGGAAGAAGCTACCTGCCTTGCGACCCAACGCGCAGAAATCCAGCTCGGCACCGTCGTTGCGCCAGCCTCGTGCGTCCTTGACCACGGTCTTGAACAGGTTGACGTTCAGGCCGCCGCACAATCCGCGATCGGTGGAGACGACGATGTAGCCGACTCGCTTGGCCTCACGTTCGATCATCCACGGATGCTTGTACTCCGGATTGGCATCGGCGATGTGGCCCACGACGCTACGGATCTGACGCGCATAGGGCTGACCGGCCTTCATCAGATCCTGAGCCTTGCGCATCTTCGACGCAGCGACCATTTCCATGGCGCTGGTGATCTTCTGCGTGTTCTTGATGCTCCCGATCTGGGTGCGTATCTCTTTTGCAGCTGCCATAGCGATCTACTCCGTTCGTGGCACTCAGAAAGCTCCAGGGCCCGCCCCTGGGGAGCGAGCCAACGGGATTACCAGCTCTGAGTGGCCTTGAACTTGTCGAGACCCTCTTTCAGACCGCTCTTGATCTCGTCGTCGTAGTCGCCGGTCTGGTTGATCTTGTCGAGCAGCTCGCTGTACTCGGCCTTCATGAAGTCACGCAGGGCGCGCTCGAAGGGCAGCACCTTGCTGACCTCGACGTCCTCCAGATGACCTTCGTTGGCCGCGTACAGGGAGAGGGCCATCTCGGCCACCGACATCGGCGAGTACTGGTTCTGCTTCATCAGCTCGGTGACGCGCTGACCGTGCTCCAGCTGCTTGCGGGTGGCTTCGTCCAGGTCGGAGGCGAACTGGGCGAAGGCCGCCAGTTCGCGGTACTGGGCGAGGGCCAGACGCACGCTGCCGCCGAGTTTCTTGATGATCTTGGTCTGGGCCGAGCCACCGACACGCGACACCGAGAGACCGGCGTTGATGGCCGGACGGATACCCGAGTTGAACAGGTCGGTCTCGAGGAAGATCTGACCGTCGGTGATCGAGATCACGTTGGTCGGAACGAACGCGGAGACGTCGCCACCCTGGGTCTCGATGATCGGCAGGGCCGTCAGCGAGCCGGTCTTGCCCTTGACTTCGCCATTGGTGAACTTCTCGACGTAGTCGACGTTGACGCGGGCGGCACGCTCGAGAAGACGCGAGTGCAGGTAGAAGACGTCGCCCGGGTAGGCTTCACGCCCCGGCGGACGACGCAGCAACAGCGACACCTGACGATAGGCCACGGCCTGCTTGGAAAGATCGTCATAGACGATCAGCGCGTCTTCGCCGCGGTCACGGAAGTACTCGCCCATGGTGCAGCCGGAATAGGCGGCGAGGAACTGCATCGGTGCCGGGTCGGCAGCGCCGGCGGCGACCACGATGGTGTGTTCCATGGCACCGTGCTCTTCGAGCTTGCGCACCACGTTGGCAATGGTCGACTGCTTCTGGCCGATGGCCACGTAGACGCAGGTGACGCCCTTGCCTTTCTGGTTGATGATCGCGTCGATGGCGATGGCCGACTTGCCGATCTGGCGGTCGCCGATGATCAGCTCGCGCTGGCCACGGCCGATCGGCACCATGGCGTCGATGGACTTGAAGCCCGTCTGGATCGGCTGGTCGACGGATTGGCGCGTGATGACGCCCGGCGCGACCTTCTCGACCGCATCGGTGAGCTTGGTGTCGATATCGCCCTTGCCGTCGATGGGGATGCCGAGCGCGTCGACGACGCGACCGCACAGTTCGGGGCCCACCGGCACTTCGAGAATGCGCCCGGTACACTGGGCCGTCATGCCCTCTTCGAGCTCCTGGTAGTCGCCGAGCACCACGATGCCCACCGAGTCGCGCTCGAGGTTGAGCACCATGCCGAAGATGCTGCCGGGGAATTCGATCATTTCACCGAACATCGCGTCCTCGAGCCCGTGAACTTTCACGATGCCGTCGGAAACGCTGACGATGGTGCCCTGATTGCGGGCTTCAGATGCGACATCCAGCTTCTCGATACGCTGCTTGATGATGTCGCTGATCTCGGAAGGATTCAGTTGCTGCATGCCATGTCCCTCGGACTCAAGCGGAAAGGGCTTCGGAAAGGCGCGTTAGTCGACCGCGTACCGACCCGTCGATGACGGTATCGCCGGCACGCAGGACAACGCCGCCGAGAAGCGCCGGGTCCACCTGAGTGGTAATGGAGATTTCGCGATTCAGGCGCTTCTTGAGCGCACCGGCGAGCTTGTTCTGCTGCTTGTCGTCGAGCGGGTAGGCCGAGACCACGGTGACATCGACGCGTTGCTCGAGCTCTGCACGCAGCCGCTCGAACTGTTCGGCGATGGCCGTCAACGCAGGGAGACGATTCTTGGCGCCCAGGGTCTCGAGAAAGCGGCGGGCCGCCTCGTCGGTATCGACTGCGGTAAGCTCGAGCAGTATCGCCACCTTGCGCTCGGCCGTGAGGCCGGGATGCAACAGGAGTTTCTGTACATCACGCACGGCGGCGACCTGGCCCAGCTTGACCAGCAGATCGGCCCAGACATCAAGCGCCTTGTGGTCGCGGGCGTACTCGAATGCTGCCTTGGCGTAGGGTCGCGCGACGGTAGATGTTTCCGCCATGGATCACCTCCTCACAGTTCGGCGGCAAGCTTGTCGAGCAGCTTGCGATGTGCCTTCTCGTCAACGGAGGCTTCGAGGACCCGCTCGGCGCCGGATACCGCCAGATGCGACACCTGAGCACGAAGCTCTTCCTTGGCGCGCTGGACTTCCTGATCGATCTCGGCACGGGCACCGGCGACGATGCGTTCACCTTCGCTACGGGCCTGCTCGCGGGCTTCTTCGATCATTTGCGAGGAGCGCTTGTTGGCCTGTTCGAGGATCTGAGAGGCCTGTTCCTTGCTTTCGCGCAATGTCTCGGAGGCTCGTTCCTGAGCCAGTTCGAGGTCACGCGTGGCACGGCTGGCGGCATCCAGGCCATCGGCGATTCTCTTCTGACGCTCGTGGAGCGCATTGCTGATCGGCGGCCACACATACTTTGTGCAAAACCAGACGAAGATCGCGAAGGCGATCGTCTGTCCGATTAGCGTCATGTTGATATTCACAGGGATGTACCTCTGACAAGTTCGTGGCGACCGGAAACCGACAAACCGAGCGCAGAGCGCTCGGTAATGTCATTAACCGGCAACGACGAAGATCAGGTACATCGCGATGCCCACACCGATCATCGGCACGGCGTCGAGCAGACCGGCCATGATGAAGGTCTTGGTTTGCAGCTGATCACCCAGTTCCGGCTGGCGCGCGGTGGATTCGAGCAGCTTGCCGCCCAGCAGGGCGAAGCCGATGCCGGTAGCCAGTGCGCCGAGGCCGATGATGATCGCAGCAGCAATGTAGACCATTTCCATGATGATACTCCTGATGTTGAGTTGTGGTTCAGCGGGTGATGGGTTTAGGGGTTGAGTGGATCAAGCAAAAAGCGTGGCTCGGTTCAGTGGTGCTCGTGAGCTGCGCTCAGGTACACGATGGAAAGCACCGTGAAGATGAAGGCCTGCAGGGTGACCACCAGGATGTGGAAGATCGCCCAGGGCACGTCGAGCAGCCAGATGGCCCAGAAGGGCAGCAGGGCGATCAGGATGAAGATGACCTCACCGGCGAACATGTTGCCGAAAAGACGCAGGCCGAGACCTAGGGGCTTGACCAGCAGGCCGATGATCTCGAGCACCAGGTTGAAGGGTATCAGGGCCCAGTGATTGAACGGCGTCAGGGAAAGCTCCTTGGCGAAACCGCCAGCGCCCTTGACCTTGATACTGTAGTAGATGATCAGACAGAAGACGCCCAGCGCCATGCCCAGCGTCGCGTTGGGGTCAGTGGTGGGAACGATCTTCATGTAATCGACGCCGAGTCGGATGAAGAGCTCGGGAAAGTAATCGACCGGAATGATCTTGAGCGTATTCATGAGCAGGATCCACACGAACAGCGTCAAGGCGAGCGGGGCGATGACCGGGTTCCTGCCGTGAAACGCCGAGCGCACGAGATTCTCGATGAATTCGACGACCATCTCGACCGCATTCTGCAAGCCGCTCGGCACACCGGTGGTCGCCATGCGGCCCGCCTTGCGGAACAGCCAGATGAACAACGCCCCCATGGCGATGGACCAGCCCATGGTATCCAGGTGCAGGGCCCAGAACCCCATCTCGCGAGCCTCGAGAGCGGAATGGGCCATCGACCAGCCATTCTCGGGGTGATGACCGAAGGTCAGATTCTGAAGATGGTGCTGAATATATTCCGTCGGCGAGGGGTTGTTACCAGCCATGTATCTGCCTCTCGTTGGGGTCGGTCAATCACGCAGCAGCCAAGGGGCAAGCCAATGCATGAAGTGAACCGCCACGTATGCGCTAAAGAAAAAAGCCGGGTTTGAGGGGGGCGCTGACACAAACACCAAGGCGAACAGTGCCACCGTCAAACCGAACTTGCCTGCTTCGGCGCGATAGAAATCGATCACGAAGCGCGTTGTCTGTCGTCTACCCGGGGAGGCGGTGAGTCGCCAGACGAAATACAGGTTGGGCAGAAGACATACCAGGCCTCCGCCGAGTGCCGAAATGGCGGCCCTGGGTCCGCCAGCGAGCAAACCCAGCAGGGTCATGGCCAGCACCGTCACGCCTTGGCCCAGCAACAGGCGCCGAAAATCAGGCCCTCGCCGCATGACCACCGGGCCGTGCCTGCACCGGGTCTGGCAGGCGTATCTGCCTTGTCGCCCTCGTTGAATCTGGCCTTCGCCCCGCAGGCAAACACGGGCGGATTATAGGGAACCCCCCCTGACCATTCAACCAAAGAGGCAGTAATTCAGACATTAATCGAACATTTTTCGACCAAAGGGGGACGCAAGCTCGCCCAGGCGGGACAAGCGTAGGGGAGGCCTGGCTACCGCTCAACGAATGTGCTCCAGGATGCCATCCAGCTCGTCTAGGCTGGCATAACGAATGGTCACGCGCCCCTTGCCACTGCGCCCGTGCTGAATCTTGACCGGAGCGCCCAGCACTTCGCCCAGACGGGTTTCCAGGCGGGCCACGTCGGGGCTCGGCACTGCCGTGGTCGACTTGGCGGTATCGCCGGCCACCAGCCGCTTGACCAGCGCCTCGGTATCGCGAACGGTGAGATCCTTGTTGACGACCTCATGGGCCGCCTTGCGCTGTTTGGCACCGGACAGCGCCAACAGGGCACGCGCATGGCCCATGTCCAGGTCGCCACGCTCGAGCAGCGTCTGAACCTCGGGGTCGAGCGCCAGGAGGCGCAGCAGGTTGGCGACCTGGGCCCGCGAGCGACCCACGGCGTCGGCGACCTGCTGCTGGGTCAGGACGAAGTCATCGAGCAGGCGCTTGAGCGCCATGGCTTCCTCGACGGGATTGAGATCCTCACGCTGAATGTTCTCGATCAACGCCAGGGCTAGCGCGACCTCGTCGCTGACCTCGCGGATCACCGCCGGGATGGTATCGAGCTCGGCGAGCTGGGCGGCACGCCAGCGACGCTCGCCGGCGATGATCTCGTAGCGCGACTCGCCGATGGGCCGCACCACGATGGGCTGCATCACGCCCTGGGCGCGGATCGAGTCGGCCAGTTCCTCCAGCGCCTCGGGCTGAATGTCGCGCCGCGGCTGATACTTGCCCCGCGTCAGCTGGCCAAGCGGCAGGCGTTCGAGGCGCTCCTCGGCGACGGGCGCGGTCAAAGGCTCGCTGTCATCGCTGGCGATGACCGCATTGACGTCCGGCAGGTCCAGGCTCTCACGGCGACGGGCGTTGGCACCGATCAAGGCATCCAGGCCACGTCCCAGGGCGCGTTTACGCGTCATCGACTTTCCCTCATCACGGCAGACGGTATGTCAGCGCTGGTGCTACAACGACAGGCGCCGGATCAATTCCTTGGCCAGTACCCGATGGGCCTGACTGCCCCGCGAGAAGCGCGCGTACTTGGTGACCGGCAGGCCATGGCTCGGCGCCTCGGCGACCCGCACGTTGCGCGGGATGGTGGTCTTGAGCAGCACGTCGCCGAAGTAATCGCGCAGCTGCTTGCTGACGTCACGCGTCAGGCTGTTGCGTGAATCGAACATGGTACGCAGGATGCCGTAGATTTCGAGGTCGGGATTCACGCTATCCTTGAGCTGCTCGACGGTATCGAGCAGTGCCGAGAGTCCTTCCATGGCATAGAACTCGCATTGCAGCGGAATCAGAACGCCATCGGCGGCGGTCAAGGCGTTGACGGTGAGCATGTTCAGCGACGGCGGGCAGTCGATCAGCACCACGTCGTATTCGCCGGCGACCTTGCCGAGTGCCTCGATCAGGCAGCGTTCGCGCCCTTCCTCGCGGTCGAGCAGTTCCACCTCGGCGGCCGTCAGGTCGCCGTTGCCGGGCAACAGCGCGTATCCGGCGGTGGGACAGTCGAGAATCACCTCGGTGGCCTGCTTGTCGCCCAGCAGCATGTCGAGCACGCTACCGTCGAGGTCGTGCTTGTCCACGCCGCTCCCCATGGTGGCATGACCCTGAGGGTCGAGGTCGACCAGCAGCACGCGACGATCCAGGGCCGCCAGGCTGGCGGCGAGATTGACGGCCGTGGTGGTCTTGCCCACGCCGCCCTTCTGGTTGGTCAAGGCGATAATCTTGGTCACGATCGACATCCTTGGGGTAACGGGCGCCTCAGGGGCGGCCTTGGGTGAAACCTTGACGCTCGAGAATCACCAATTGTCGGTTGCCCTCCGCGAAGGGCACCGCCAGGGCATGGCGCGACCCCAGTGCCACGGGCTCGGGCCACGCGGCGAGTTCATCCTCCACGGCCGGTCCCTTCATGGCCAGCCACTGGCCGTCGGGCGACAACAGGTGCCCGGTGAGACCAATGAAATCCTCCAGGCTCGCAAAGGCCCGTGAGATCAGCTGATCGAAGCGTCCCTCGAAGGTCTCGACCCGCGCCTGTACCGGCGTGACATTGGCGAGTCCCAATTCCATCACGGCCTGGCGTTGAAAGCGTATCTTCTTGCCGTTGCTGTCCAGCAGGGTGACCGCGAGCTCCGGCTTGAGTATCGCCAGCACCAGCCCGGGAAACCCCGCCCCCGACCCCACATCGAGCAGGCTCGTACCGCTGACGTGGGGCAGGACCGCGGCGCTGTCGAGCAGATGGCGAGAGACCATTTCCTCGCGTGAGCGCACCGCGGTGAGGTTATAGGCGCGGTTCCACTTGTGCAACAGCCCGACCAGCGCCAGCAAGTCCTGGTGCTGGCGATCACTCACCACGAGATCGAGACGCGCAAGGCCGGTGACCAGGCGGTGTTCGACGGTCGACTGCGAGACGCTCGTCATCCGTTGGCTACCCGCCCGTCCTGCACCAGCCGGCGCTTCTTGAGATGGATCAGCAGGATCGACACGGCGGCCGGCGTCACCCCGGAAATTCGCGAGGCATGCGCCAGCGTCGCGGGGCGTGCCTCCTCGAGCTTCTGGCGAATCTCGTGGGAGAGGCCTTCGACCCGGCTGAAGTCCAGATCACTGGGCAGGGGAGTGGCTTCGTGACGCTTGAGCTTGTCGATCTCGTCCTGCTGACGGTCGATGTAGCCCTGATACTTGGCCTGGATCTGCACCTGCTCGGCGACCGCCGGATCGGCCACGGCCTCGCCGGCGATGCCCGGCAGGGCTGCGAGGTCGGCATAGGTCAGCTCCGGCCGCTTGAGCAGGTCGCTCAGGCGGTACTCGCGGGACAGAGGCTTGCCGAGTTTCTCGTCGATCAGCGCGGCGGCGGGGGAGCCGGGCTGGACCCAGTGGGCCTGGAGACGCGCGGTTTCCCTTTCGATCGCCTCGCGCTTGGCGACGAAGCCGGCCCAGCGCCGATCATCGACCAGCCCCAGGGTGCGACCGGCTTCGGTCAGCCTCAGGTCGGCGTTGTCCTCGCGCAGCAGCAGCCGATACTCGGCGCGCGAGGTGAACATCCGATACGGCTCCTTGGTGCCCAGCGTGATCAGGTCATCGACCAGGACACCGAGATAGGCCTCGTCGCGGCGGGGCCACCAGGCCTCGAGTTGCTTGGCGCGCCGCGCCGCGTTGAGGCCTGCGAGCAGCCCCTGGGCGCCGGCCTCCTCGTAGCCAGTGGTGCCGTTGATCTGCCCGGCGAAGAACAGGTTGTGGATAAATTTCGTCTCCAGCGAGTGCTTGAGGTCGCGGGGGTCGAAGAAATCGTACTCGATGGCGTATCCGGGACGCGTGATGTGAGCGTTTTCCATGCCTTCGATGGAGCGCACTACCTGGAGCTGGACATCGAAGGGCAGTGAGGTCGAGATGCCGTTGGGGTAGAGCTCATGGGTATCCAGCCCCTCGGGTTCGACGAAGACCTGGTGGCTCGTCTTGTCGGCAAAACGATGGACCTTGTCCTCGATCGACGGGCAGTAGCGGGGCCCGACGCCCTCGATGACGCCCGAGTACATCGGCGAGCGCTCCAGGTTGCCGAGGATGATCTCGTGGGTGTGCTCATTGGTATGGGCGATGTGACAGCTCACTTGGCGAGGATGCATGGCCTGCGAACCGAGGTAGGACATCACCGGCACGGGTGTATCGCCCGGTTGCTCCTCGAGTCGCGACAGGTCGAGGCTTCTGGCGTCAAGGCGCGGAGGGGTGCCGGTCTTGAGGCGATCGACCCGGAATGGCAGGGCGCGAAGCCGCTCGGCAAGGGCGTTGGACGGGGCATCACCAGCGCGTCCGCCGCGACTGCTGTCGAGTCCGATATGGATCACCCCGCCCAGGAAGGTCCCGGTACACAACACCACGCTCTGGGCATGGAAGCGGATCCCGGTTTCGGTGATCACGCCACGTACGGTGTCGCCGTCGACGATCAGGTCCCCGGCCGCCTGCTGAAAGAGCGTCAGGTTGGGCTGGTTTTCCAGCATGCCGCGAATCGCCGCCTTGTAGCGGACGCGATCGGCCTGGGCACGGGTGGCGCGAACGGCAGGCCCCTTGCGGGCATTGAGCACGCGAAACTGGATGCCGCCCTGGTCGGTGGCAAGCGCCATGGCCCCGCCCAGCGCATCGATCTCCTTGACCAGATGGCTCTTGCCGATCCCACCGATCGCGGGATTGCAGGACATCTGACCCAACGTCTCGATGTTGTGCGTCAGCAACAGGGTCTGACAGCCCATGCGAGCGGAGGCCAGCGCGGCTTCGGTTCCCGCATGACCACCGCCGATGACGATGACGTCGAAGCGGTCGGGGTAATCCAAGGTACACCTCGTCGGGCGCCTAGGCGCCTGTGTTGCGGTAAGTCAGTGATGAAATCAGCCCGGCAGTATAAACCTCCTGTGGGTAAACGTCAGGGTTTTCCACATCCCCCCCTGGCAAGTTCGGCAGACTTCAGCATTATTATTAAATTAAACAAAATATAAAGAGAAGTTCTGTTGTTGTTGTAACTACTGGTGTGGACAAAAATCGTGGATAACTCATAGAAATCATTATCAAACAGCATCTTGCATTGTTGACGATCGCACGGAAAAACGGCGAATGAGTGGCGTACTGCCTGCCGGGAAGCTGTGGATGAAAAGCCGTTTTGTCCACCGCGCCAAAACAGCACCGCTTGTCCACCGCTGAGTACCTGGCTTGTCACCGGGGTCGTGAACACCCGACCAACGAAGGGAACAACACACGCATCATCACGGTTCCAGGGCATTGTGGCGACGAAAGTCGTTAATGTTATCCACAGCCATAAAAAGCATAAAAAAAGGCCCTGTCGATAACGACAGGGCCTTGGTTGGTGCAATAATGGCGAGGCCTCAGTGTTTCAGGACCCGGGAAAGAAAGCTTCGGGTACGCTCGTTACGCGGCGCATCGAATACCTGCTCGGGAGGTCCTTCCTCGGCGATCTCACCCTGGTGTATGTAGACGACACGATCGGCTACCTCGCGGGCAAACCCCATTTCATGGGTGACGATCATCATGGTCATGCCATCCTTGGCGAGCTCCCGCATGGCATCGAGCACCTCGCCGATCATCTCCGGGTCCAGGGCCGAGGTCGGCTCGTCGAAGAGCATCAGGCGGGGTTCCATGGCCAACGCCCTGGCCAGTGCCACACGCTGTTGCTGGCCGCCGGAGAGCTGATTGGGGTACTTGGCCGCTTGATTGCCGATGTCGACGCGCTCCAGCAGGCGCTCGGCCGTTTCGGTGGCATCTTCGCGATTCCAGCCCCGCACTTTCATCGGCGCCAGCGTGACATTGTCGAGCACGCTGAGGTGCGGGAAGAGATTGAACTGCTGGAAGACCATGCCGACTTCGGTACGGATCTTCTGCAATGCCTTGGTCGCCTTGCCATGGGGCAAAAGTTCGTTGCCATCGACCTCGATATGTCCTTGCTGGAACTCTTCCAGGCCGTTGATGCAGCGGATCAGCGTCGACTTGCCGGAACCGCTGGCGCCGATGATGACCACGACCTCGCCGGGGGCAACGGCCAGGTCGATGTCCTTCAGCACGTGGAGACTGCCGAAATGCTTGTTGACCTTGTCCAGGCGCACGATGGGGTCGGCGCCGGAAAGGGACTTGTCAGGGTTCATGTCACGCCATCCTTATTGTCCGACCAGGCCTTTGCGCTCGAGCATGCGCAACGCAAACGAGAGGGTGAGGGTGATCGCCAGATAGAGCATGGCGACCATCAGATAGACTTCCAGGGCGTTGAAGGTGGTGGCGATGTAGACCTGGCCCTGGCGCACCAGCTCGCCGACTCCGATCACCGAGAACAGCGACGTGTCCTTGATGCTGATGATGCCTTGGTTGCCCAGAGAGGGAATCATGCGCCGGAATGCCTGCGGCCAGATGATGTAGCGGAAGGTCTGGCGTCGCGACAGGCCCAGCGACAGGCCCGCCTCGCGCTGACCGCGCTCGATGGACTGCACGCCGCCACGCACGATCTCCGAGATATAGGCGCCGGAATTGACCGCGATGGCGGCGATACCGGCGACCAGGGCGTTGATCGGGCTACCGACGATCTGCGGTAGGCCATAGAAGATGAACAGTACCTGGACCAGCACCGGGGTGCCGCGGAACACTTCGATATAGGCCACGGCCGGCACGCGCAGCCAGGCGGTGGGGCTGATCCTCAGCAGGCCGAAGAGGATGCCGATCAGAAAGCCGATGGCAAGCCCGCCGAACGAGATCAACAACGTATAGGGGATGCCCTTCAGCAGAAAGGGAATGGAGCCGAAGGCGGCCTGCCAGTCGAATTGAAAGGTGACGTCCACAAGGTTCTCCCGTCCAGAGGCGTCGTGGAAAGAATGGGTCGGCCAGAAAAGGTCGGCGAGATAGCACGGCTAAACACAACGGGGCCGGGTCACTCGACCCGACCCCGCGCGGCGTTTAGCAAACGAGCTTACTCGTCGCTGTCGCTGCCGAACCACTTGGCATGAATGTCGTCGTAGGTGCCATCTTCTTTCATCGCGGCCAGGGCTTCATTGACGGGCTCGACCCATTCGCTGCCCTTGACCAGCACGATCCCGTACTGCTGGCCTTCGTAGAGGGGACCGACGACCTTGACGCGACCTTCGCCGCGGGTCTGGGAGAAATACCCCACGTTGGGCGCATCGTAGAAGACCGCATCGACACTGCCGCCCATCAAGGCCATGTACATGTCGCTGCTGCCCGGATACGGCGTGATGTCGGCTTCATCGCCGAGGTTCTTTTCGAGATAGTCGTAGCTGGTCGAGCCGACCTTGGTGCCGATCTTCTTGCCCTTCAGGTCCTCGACTTCCTCGACGCTGTCGTCGTCGGCACCGACCAGGATGCGCAGACCGCTGTCGTAGTAGGGGTCGGAGAAGTCGACGATTTCGGCACGTTCCTCGGTAATGGTCACACCCGCGATGGCGATGTCGACGTTACCGGTCTGGATGGCGGGAATGATGCCGTTGAAGTCCATGGTCTCGAGGTTGTACTCGAATCCGGCACGCTCGGCGACTTCGCTGATGATGTCCATGTCGAAACCCACCATCTCGCCGGTTTCCTGGTCCATCATCTCGAAGGGGACGAAGCTCGGGTCGGTGACCACATCCAGCTCATGGTCGTCCGCCCCGGCAACGGAAGCAGTGCCCATTCCCAGCGCAATGCAGGAGGCCAAGGAGGCCATTTTTAGTTGATGTTTCATACGTTTCCCCAATCGATGAAATTATTGTGGTGTACGTCATCAACCATGGCGAGTTAGCGAGTATGCGTCAAGTCGGGGGAAATCAAACGCTTCCTTGAGGAGTTAATGCTCCGGCGTCAGACCATGAAGGAGGCACCGCACCCGCAGGTAGTGGTGGCATTGGGGTTCTGGACCAGGAAGCGCGCACCGGCGAGGCCTTCCTCGTAGTCCACCGTCGAGCCGACCAGGTATTGATAGGACAGTGGGTCGACCACCAGGGAGACATCGCCGAAGGCGATCAAGGTGTCATCCTCCGCAATGTCCTCGGCAAAGTCGAAACCGTACTGGAAACCCGAGCAGCCCCCGCCGGTCACGTAGACCCGCAACTTGAGTTCGCGATTGTTCTCTTCCTCGAGCATGCCCTGTAGGCGCGCTCGGGCGCCCGCAGAGAGCATCAAGGGGGTAGGAACGAAGGATTCTGCACCGCTCATGGGCGGACCTCCCCAGAGCCGAGCAGCCCGTTGGGCAGGACCCGGCAGGCTGCTGAATGAATGTTATCCCGATGATTATCCCTAATCCCCAGCAAAAGGGTCAACTTTTCCCGGCCGGGCCGATGCCAGAAAGGATGCCGGGTCGGCTCAGGGCATGATCGCCGGCGCATCGAGCCCTGCCGTTTCGCGCAAGTCAAACATCAGGTTGAGGTTATGGATCGCCTGGCCCGAGGCGCCCTTGACCAGGTTGTCGATCACCGCGAGCACCACTACGGTATCGCCATTGCCGGGCCGGTGAACCGCCAGTCGGCAGAGGTTGGCGCCCTTGACGCTGCGGGTCTCGGGGTGGCTGCCGGCGGGCATGACGTCGACGAACGGCTCGCCGGCATAACGCCTCTCGAAGAGGGACTGGAGCTCGCCGGGATCCGCGGTCAGTCGGCCCGTTCCTAGCCTGGAATAGAGCGTCGCGTGGATGCCGCGGATCATCGGCGTCAGGTGGGGCACGAAGGTGAGGCCGACCTCGCGTCCGGCGGCGTCGCCCAGGCCCTGGCGAATCTCGGGCAGGTGGCGATGCCCGGAGGCGCCGTAGGCCTTCATCGATTCGCTGGCCTCGGCCATCAGTGACGCCACCTTGGCTCCGCGGCCCGCGCCGGTGACGCCCGACTTGCAGTCGGCGATGAGGTTGTCGGTCTCGATCAGGCCCGCCTCGAGCAACGGCAGCAGTCCGAGTTGCACGGCGGTGGGATAACAGCCAGGCACGGCGATCAGCCGTGCGCTGCGGATCGCCTCACGGTTGACTTCCGGAAGGCCATAGACGGCGCGTTCGAGCAATGCCGGGGCGCCGTGGGGCTGTCCGTACCAGGCGGCCCATTCCTTGGCATCGCGCAGGCGGAAGTCGGCGGAGAGGTCGATCACCCGGGTGCCCTTGTCCAGCAGCTCCCCGGCCAGGGCGTGGGCGACCCCGTGAGGCGTGGCGAAGAACACGGCGTCGCAGGCGCCGAGGCGCTCGGCGTCGGGCTCGCTGAAGCATAGCCCGTCATAGTGTCCCCTGAGATTGGGGTACATGTCGTCGACACGCATGCCGGCCTCGGAGCGGGAGGTGATGGCCTCGACCTCGACGTCTGGATGCTGAGCCAGCAGTCTGAGCAGTTCGACGCCGGTGTAACCGGTGCCGCCGACGATTCCGACCTTGATCACGTGGTACTCCTTGCTGATGGCTCAACTTCCTGACGGCTCGTTGAGCCCCGTGGATGGGGAAAGTGGCGTTGCCCGGCGATAACCGGGGCGGGACCTATGAGGATGATTATGATACACAAGAGCTTGGCGACCTACCCAACCTAGGATCTGTCGCCACGACCCGGATGAACAGGACCCCCAGCGTGCCGCGTTTTTCACTCCCCGATCTCAGCCTGGAAGCCTTTCGTCGCCAGCTGGCCAATGTCGATGCGCTGCCCCAGCTGTGCCTGCTGGGGGTACTGTCGGGATTGATCACCGGCGGATTGATGGTGGGCTTTCGCTTGTTGCTCGAGATGGGCGCCATGGTCTTCATGCCGGCGGGGGACCCCGAGGCGTTCGAGGGCCTTCCCGCGCTGGGCCGGGCCATGATGCCGGTGGTCGCGGTGGCGGTCATCGGTATCCTGCTCTGGCGCCAGCCCGCGGCCGCGCGCAAGCTCGGCGTCGGCCATGTCATCGAGCGGTTAACCTACCACCAGGGTCGTTTCCCGCTGCGCAACTGGCTCAATCAGTGGTGGGTCGGCGCGGTCTCGGTACTCGGCGGCCTTTCGGCCGGGCGTGAAGGCCCCGCGATACACCTGGGGGCGGCGGCCTCGAGTGGGGTGGGCGAGCGGCTCAGGCTGCCGCACAACAGCCTGCGGGTGCTGGTGGCCTGCGGGACCGCGGCGGGGATCGCGGCCTCGTTCAACACGCCTATCGCCGGGGTCATTTTCGCCATGGAAGTGGTAATGATGGAGTACACCATCGCCGGTTTCATGCCGGTGATCCTGGCCTCTTCCATGGGCGCGGTGGTGGCGCAACTGGTGTACGGCCCTGAGCCGGCGTTCCAGGTGCCGACGGTCAGCCTGGGCTCGATGGCCAACCTGCCCTGGATCGTGGTGACGGCCTTGCTGATCGGCCTGTTGGCCGGACTCTTCATTCATGTCGCCAAGTCGAACCGAATCACCGATCTGCCCGTCTGGCTGCGTCTGTCGCTGGTGGCCGTCGCGACCGCCGGAGTTGCCTGGTGGTACCCCGAGGTACAGGGCATCGGTTATGACAGTCTGGCGGCCTCGCTGTCCGGTGAGCTGGCCATCGATGTGTTGCTGGTGCTGGTGGTGGCCAAGCTGCTGCTCACCGCGCTGACCGTGGCCAGCGGCATCCCGATCGGCATCATCGGTCCGGTCCTGGTCGTAGGAGCCGCGGCCGGTGCGCTGATGGGCATGGCGGGAGGCTGGATGTGGCCGGGCAATGCGGCCGATCCGGGCTTCTATGCCATGCTCGGGATGGCGGCGATGATGGGCGCGGTGCTACAGGCGCCGCTGGGCGCGTTGATGGCGCTGCTGGAACTCACCCACAATCCCAACATTATCCTGCCCGGCATGCTGGCGGTGGTGGTCTCGGGGCTGACCTCGCGTCAGCTGTGCCGCTGCGATGGGTTCTTCATCAGCGTCACGCGTCATGGCCTGCATCCCCTTCAGCAACCCTTGATGCAGGCGCTCTCGCGGGTGTCGGTGCCGGCGGTCATGGAGCGCAGCCTGGTGCGTACGGTGCGCATGGTGACGCATGAACAGGCGCGGTCGCTGCTCGAGGCCAAGCCGGTATGGATACTGATCGAACGCTCCCATGACGACAAGCCGACCCTGGCGCTCAAGGCGGCCGACCTGGCGCGCTTCCTGATGGAGCACACCTTGCCACCCGAGGGGGAGGAGGGCGAATTGATCGACTTGCTGGAGATTCCCGGCCTGCGGCTGGACACGGCGCCGATCCCTCTCCAGGCGACCCTCTCCGAGGCTTTTTCCAGGCTCAACGATCAATCGCTGGATGCGCTCTATGTCGAGCACGGTTACCGACCGAAACAGAAGCGGATCTCGGGTATCGTCACGCGCGGCGCCATCGAGCGTTACTATCGCTACAGCGAGTGATCCCCCGATTCGGATTTCCCTTCCTGAGGAGCAGTCATGTACCTGTGGATCAAGGCCCTTCATCTTGTCGCCATGGTGACCTGGTTCGCCGCCCTGTTCTATCTGCCGCGGCTCTATGTCTACCATGCCATGGCAAGGGACCGCGATGAGCAACAGGCCATCGCGCATTTCACGGTGATGGAGCGCAAGCTCTATCGCGGCATCATGACGCCGTCGATGATCGCCGTGCTGGTATTCGGGGGCGCCTTGCTGGTGCTCAACCCGAGTTGGCTGGCCCAGGGCTGGATTCATGCCAAGCTGCTGCTGGTGGTCATGCTGGTGGGCTATCACCATCTGTGCCTGGCGTACCTGAAACAGTTCGCCGAAGCGCGTTGCACACGGAGCCATGTCTTCTTTCGCTGGTTCAATGAGGTGCCGGTGATCGCGCTGCTGGTGATCGTGTTCCTGGCCGTGCTCAAGCCCTTTTGATGACGATGACGAACGAAGTGGAGATGCACTTGCCGGTCGTGCTGGTATTGGCCGGCCATGACCCGACCGGCGGGGCCGGTCTGGTCGCCGATGCCGAAGCGGTCGCCGCCTGCGGCGGCTGGGCGCTGACGATTCCGACCGCCGTCACGGTGCAGAACTGTCGCAACGTCACCGAGGTGATGGCGCTGGATCCTGGCGCCATCAGGCGCATGGCCGATGCGCTGGGAGAATTCGACATCGCCGCCATCAAGGTCGGCCTGATAGCGGACATGGCGTCCCTGGATGCCGTGACCGACATCATCCGACGCCTGCCCGGCGTGCCGGTCGTCGTCGATCCGGTGCTCAGAGCCGGCGGTGGCAGTGACTTATCCACCGCCGAGCTGGTCGATGCCTTTCGCGAGAGGCTACTGCCTCTTGTGGATATCCTGACGCCGAATCGACACGAGCTGGCGCGCCTATGTCGCGACGGTTCCGAAGATGATACGCACCGTGCGGTGGAGCTGATGAGCCAGGGCTGCCAGGCGCTGTTGGTGACCGGCACCGATGACCCGACGGGGCGGGTGCCGGCCGACCGCGTCGAGCACACGCTCCATGCGCCCGACATCAGCCGGCAATGGTCCTGGCCGCGCCTGAAAGGCCGGTATCACGGCTCTGGTTGCACCCTGGCGTCGTCACTGGCAACGCGTCTCGCCGTGGGCGAATCCTTGGTGACAGCTTGCGAGCAGGCCCAGGCCTTCACCTGGCAGGCGCTGGCTCATGGTTGGCAGCCGGGACGGGATCAATGGCTTCCCCGGCGACTCTGGCGGCATCCGGCGGTGATAGAAGTTGCGAACGAGACGCTACGCGAGTGAGGGCTGGTCTTCGTCGCGGCAAGCATCGAAAATAGGGAAAATATTCTGAGTCAGGGCAGGTTTTTCACCGCCTTTCCCCTGCTTGCTCGCAACTTGTCCAGAGATTTATCCACAACCCGAGGTAGACATGACCACATCCGCCCAGCTCTTCGAACAGGCCTGTCGCCATATTCCCGGTGGCGTCAATTCGCCGGTACGTGCCTTCAAGGGAATGAATCGCCCGCCGGTGTTCATGGAGCGTGCACTCGGGGCTTGCCTTTATGACGTCGAGGGCAAGCGTTACGTCGACTATGTCGGGTCCTGGGGGCCGATGATCACCGGCCATGCCGACCCGGACGTGCTCGGGGCGGTACGCGAGCGCCTCGATAATGGGCTTTCCTTCGGAACGCCCACCGCCATCGAAACCACCATGGCGGATTTGATCTGCGAGATCATCCCCTCCATCGAGATGGTCAGGATGACAAGCTCCGGCACCGAGGCCACGATGTCGGCGATTCGCCTGGCCCGCGGCGTCACGGGGCGCGACAGAATCGTCAAGTTCGAGGGCAATTATCATGGCCATTCCGATTCGCTGCTGGTCAAGGCGGGCTCGGGCGCGCTGACCCATGGCGAGCCCAGCTCGCCGGGCGTGCCGGCCTCCCTCGCCGAGCAGACCATCACGCTGTCCTACAATGATATCGACGCCGTGGAGCAATGCTTCGAGGAAATCGGTAGCGAGATCGCCTGCATCATCGTCGAGCCGGTAGCCGGCAACATGAACTGCATTCCCCCCCAGCCCGGCTTTCTGGAAGCGCTGCGGCGAGTCTGCAACACCCATGACAGCGTGCTGATATTCGATGAGGTGATGACCGGTTTCCGCGTTGCCCTGGGTGGCGCCCAGGCGCATTACGGCGTCAAGCCGGACCTTACCTGCCTGGGCAAGATTGTCGGCGGCGGCATGCCGGTGGGGGCGTTCGGCGGCAGTGAAACGATCATGTCGAACATCTCGCCACTAGGACCGATCTATCACGCCGGCACCCTGTCGGGGAACCCGCTGGCGATGGCCGCCGGGGTGGCACTGCTCACCAAGCTGCGCACGCCGGGGTTTCATAACGCCTTGGCGCAGCGGGTCGATACCCTTTGTCACGGTCTCCAGGAGCGTGCCGATGCCGCTGGCATCGACATGATCACGCAACGCGCCGGCGGGATGTTCGGACTTTTCTTCACCCGCCAGAGCCGCGTCGACAACTTCGCTCAGGCCACTGCCTGCGATGCCGATGTCTTTCGCCGCTTCTTCACGGCGATGCTCGATGAAGGCGTCTACCTGGCGCCGTCGGCCTTCGAAGCCGGTTTCATGTCCAGTGCTCATACCCCGGAAGATATCCAGCTGACTCTGGACGGCGCCGAGAAGGCCTTCGCGAGCCTGAATCGTAATGCCTGAATCGCCTCGCGATACGTCGCGCAGCTTTACAACCAATAGGGAAACACGAGATGAGCCTGACGCGAAAGGAAGACGCCTCATCCCACAACGACCTCTTTGAATGGGAGGCGTTGGTCGACGCGCTGGTCGCCTATCATCGTACTTCCGCGGCAAAAGGCGCCCCCGCTGATGCCGGATCGCGGGCGACGCGTCAGCTTGTCCAGGGTGAAGTCACGGCCCTTAGGGAGTGTCTCGCCGGTGACGAGGATCGCCAGCGTTTAGCGCATTTGAAGCACTGGCTTGAAGAAGAACTTCTACGCTTGGCGCCGATGATGGCTAAACGCAATGACCACCGGAACCGCAGTTGGGCATGGGAGCATCCGAACAGCCGGCTTTGTCACCAGGGAAGAAGTGTGTTGATCAATGCCATCGGCCAGGATCTCACGGGAGCCGGCGAAGGGCTGGCTCTAGACGCGGCGAACGACCTGGCCGCGCTGCTGGTGGGGCTGGAGCAGGGTGGCGAAGCTCAACTGGCACGCAGCGTCTTGGATCGCTATCTTCGGCTCTCGGGTGACTATGAGCTAACGCGGGTGCTGTCGCTGTTTCGAGTTTGCCAGGCGCTGGCTGGTGCAAGACGTACCTTGCAACGGCTGTCCTCAGCGGGGCAGGACCCCGAACACCCGGCGTTGCTTGCCGAGATCATGGGCGACTGTCGTGACTACCTCACCCTGGCCGAGCATTACGCCAATTTTCGGTTTCCCCCGCTGGTTATCGCCGTCGGCGTGTCAGGCAGTGGCAAGAGTCGCTTCACCGCTAACCTTGTCGAGCGGTTGGGTGCGATTCGCCTCTGCTCCGATGTGGAGCGCCGCCGTCTCGCGGGAATCAATCCACAGGCAGAAGTGACGCAACCTCCTGTGGATATCTACACCGATGAGGCTACCGACCAGACTTACCACCGGCTCGCCGAGCTTGCCGGCACCTCGCTGGACGCCGGGCTTTCGGTTTGCGTGGACGGCACCTTTCTGCGGCGCTGGCAACGCGACCTGCTGCGCCAGCAAGCCGAAGCCAGAGGGCTACCCTGTCTAATGGTCAGCTTCGAGGCGGACGAGGCTTCTCTGAGGCGCCGTATCGAGAAACGGGCGCTCCGCCAGCAGCTGCCGGTGGAACAGAGCCTGTCGATACTGAGGCGTCAACTGGCGCTGTTCGAGGCCTTCGGCGACGAGGAGCGGTTACATCTC
>DATISN010000029.1:0-2651 GCA_035581765.1 Halomonas sp. | reverse complement strand
GCGACCGGCCGCCTCGCAGGCCAAGGCCAGCTCGATGCCGCGGTCGGTGGTCAGCGCCCAGGGATGATGCACGTCGAGGTCCGGAAGCACTGTTGCCATCGACGCGGCATCGGCCAGGCCCGCGGCCGGATCTTCGCCCGTATAACGCGCGATGGCCACGGCTTTTTCCACCACGGCACGAATCGAGGCTTCGCCGGCATCCGACGATGAAGCGCTGCCCTTGCGCGCGCCGACATACACCGTTACCGCGATACCCTGGTCGCGGGAAAGCTCTACCGTCTCCACCTCACCCTCGCGCACACTGATGCCGATGCCTTGATCGACGCTGGCACCGACCTCGCAGGCATCGGCGCCCAAACGGCGCGCGAGGGCCAGGGCGGACTCGGCTCGTGACTCCAGCAAACGCTGCTGGACGGCTGCATCGAACGCCTGTGACATGATATGTCTCCTTACTTGGCAGGCGCCATGGCCCGCCATCTAGAGGGTGCATTGTCCAGACCGCGACCGCGGGCTGATATAATAATCGGGATACTGACTCTCACGAAGGGAACCGGCATGACACAGGATGATTTTTCCCCGGCCGTCGAACGGCCCAGCAAATCCCAGCTCAAACGTGAAATGTCGGCCCTGCAGGCTCTGGGGGAGCAAATCATCGCCATGAGTGACGCCGAACGTGCACGCTTTCCGCTCTCGGATGAGCTGCTCGCCGCCGTCAAGGAAACCTCACGAATCCGCTCCCACGAAGGCCGTCGTCGCCACATGCAGTACATCGGCAAACTGATGCGCCGCGAAGACCTCGACGCCATCCAGGCCGTGTTCGAGGAAGTCGAGCACGAGCAACTCCAGCGCGATCATGCCTTTCATCGCCTCGAGGGATGGCGGGATCGGTTGATCGAGCAAGGCGACCCCGCCGTCGAGGCCTTCATCACCGACTTCCCCGAGGTCGACCGCCAGGCCTTGCGGCAATTGATCCGCAACGCTCGCCAGGAGCGCGAACACAACAAGTCGCCGACCCACGCTCGCCGCCTTTTTCGCCTGATCCGCGATACCGCCGGCATGTAACCGCTGCGCGCATCAGGACTGTGTTCCGCCCACCGTCAGCTCATCGAGTTTCAGCGTCGGCTGGCCGACGCCCACGGGCACGCCCTGGCCTTCCTTGCCACAGACCCCGATGCCGGTATCCAGCTCGAGGTCGTGGCCGATCATCGACACGCGCCCCATCGCCTCCGGGCCATTGCCGATCAGGGTCGCGCCCTTGACCGGCACGGTGATGCGCCCGTTCTCGATCAGATAGGCTTCGCTCGCCGAAAAGACGAACTTGCCGGACGTGATGTCGACCTGGCCGCCACCGAAACTCACCGCATAGATGCCGCGCTTCACGCTGCGCAGGATGTCGCCGGGCTCGTCCTGTCCTGCGCGCATGTAGGTATTGGTCATGCGCGGCATCGGCAGATGGGCAAAAGACTCACGACGCGCATTGCCGGTCGGCGCCATCCCCATCAGCCTGGCATTGAGCTTATCCTGCATGTAACCGGTGAGAATGCCGTCCTCGATCAGGGTATTGCACTGCCCCGGCGTGCCCTCGTCATCCACGCTTATGGAACCGCGTCGATCGGCCAGGGTCGCGTCGTCGACCACCGTGACGCCTCGCGAGGCCACCTGCTGCCCCATGCGCCCGGCAAACGCCGAACTGCCCTTGCGGTTGAAGTCGCCCTCCAGGCCATGACCCACCGCCTCGTGGAGCAGGATGCCCGGCCAGCCCGGCCCCAGCACTACCGGCATCTGACCGGCCGGTGCCTCCACCGCGTCCAAGTTGACCAGCGCCTGGCGCACGGCCTCCTTGGCATAGCGCTCAGCGACGTTCTCGTCGCGCAGACGCGCCATGGGGTAGCGCCCACCACCACCGGCGCTGCCGCGCTCGCGCCGTCCGTTCTTAACCACGATCACACTGACGTTGAAGCGCACCAGCGGACGGATATCCGCCGCCAGGGTGCCATCGCTGGCCCGCACCAGCACCACTTCATGAACCCCGGTCAGCGAGGCGCTGACCTGTGACACCAAGGGGTCCGCTGCCCGCGCGACACGGTCGGCCTCCTTGAGCATGGCGATCTTGTCCTCGGCTGACAGGCCGGTGAGCGGGTCCACGCCCGCATAGCGCGCCTCGCCGGCCACCACGATGCGTGGCGCCGAAGCGAGCCGCTTGCCGCTGCGCACGATACCGGAGGCGGTGCGACCGGTCTCGGCCAGCGCCTCGCCATTGATCTGATTGGAGTAGGCGAAGCCGGTCTTTTCGCCGGCCATCGCGCGCACCCCGACCCCGCCGTCGATGTTGTAGCTGGCCTCCTTGACCTCGCCGTCCTCCAGCACCCAGCCCTCGTGCCAGCTGCGCTGAAAATACAGGTCGGCATAATCGATGCCGGCGCCCATGGCATGGCCCAGGCCGGCGTCCAGGTCATCGAGACCGAGTCCGCCCGGGGTGAGCAGGATGTCGGTAGCGTCGTCAAGCAAGGTGTGTTGGCGTGATGTCATTCGGCACTTTCCACGGAGATCTGAGGCGAGGTCCAGGGACCCCGCACGCGATAATGAATTCGGGTCACGCGGTCGATGGCGTCACCGAAGAGCTTGTCGGCGATAAACAGGGCGCCACCGAT
>DATISN010000028.1:0-5042 GCA_035581765.1 Halomonas sp. | reverse complement strand
GATCGCCCGCCGCGGTGACGCCGACAGCCTGCTGGTCCACGACACCGAAGGCGAAAAGCGCTTCGTCGACGAGGGCTACGCCACCGGGCGCGCCGACGTGATGTACAACGATTTCGTGGTTATCGGCCCGGGCGAAGACCCGGCGAATATCAGTGATGCCGACACGGTCGTGGACGCGTTCAGTCGTATCGCCGAGGTCAAGGCCCCCTTCGCCTCTCGTGGCGACGACAGCGGCACCCACCGCGCCGAGCAGCGCCTCTGGGAAGCGGCCGACGTGGCGCCCGGTGGCGAGTGGTATCGCGAGCTTGGCAGCGGCATGGGCCCGACGCTGAACACCGCCGCCGGGATGGGCGCCTATGTGCTGGCCGACCGGGCCAGTTGGGTTGCCTTCGAGAACCCCCAGAACCTCGAGCTGTTGTTCGAGGGTGACGAGGCGCTGCTCAACCAGTACGGCAGTCTGCTGCTCTCCGCCGAGCGTCATCCACACCTCAAGCATGACCTCGCCGAGCAGTGGCATCAGTGGCTGCTTTCCGACGACGGCCAGCAGGCCATCGCCGACTTCGAGGTCAAGGGACAGCAGCTGTTCTTTCCCAATGCCACGCCGTGACCCCTGGGGTCGGCCCGGGCAGGAGATTCACGGGCCCGACCCCACTGCTTCCAGCAGCCCCGCCAGCTCGTAGTACGGGAAGCGTGCCTCAACCCCCATCCCAACCTGCCCCTGGACGAAGCGCAGCCACGCCTTTGCCGCCAATCGATAGGGCCGCCTGAAGAGCAGGCCGACCCATATTTAGGAAGAATGGCTGATGGCTCTACACTGTTTCAATATGTATATTTATTGTTAACAATGTAACCAATGGCTATGAGGGTAACACGATGCGCAGGAGCCTGATCGTCATCGTTTTGTCGCTTGTGATGGGGGTCACGCTGGCGGGAGGGGTCTTCACCGGGCATGTGGTCACGGAGTACGGACTGCCAACCCACCAGTTCCTTCAGGACCGGAGTCGAGAACTGGCAGGGTGGGTACTATCGGCGAGAGGCGAGCTGGGTTCACGCTTGGTAGATCGCTATTCTAACGAATTCTCGACAACCTTCCTGAGACTTCAAGGGGAAGGGGCTCGCCTCCCCGTCGAGCGTGATGGGTCGGGAGGAGGAATGACCTCATTCGGAGATGATGTAGTGTTGGTCACCTACGAGGGCAAGATTTTTTCCGCCCGTTCGGCTGAGGATGTGCACGAAACACGCATCGTGCCTCCTGACAATGGCTTCGACGAATACGTCAGGGTCTCCGAAATGCCGGAATACGAGGATTATAATCACGAAACAGTGTTCGGCTGGTTCCGTTACAATGACCTGCTGTTTTTCGAGACATCGGACAGGCGGGGTTTGGCCGTGTCCTACACCGAGTTCGACGGTGACGCCGTCTGTTATCGTAATGCCATTGCCACACTGGACATCGACGAGGACGTTTCTGATATCAATCAAGTCGAGGCAGGCCCTCAGGACTGGGATATCCTGTACCGCTCCAAACCCTGCCTGCCCCTGAAGCGCGAGCTGCGTGCCATGGAGCCTCATGTCGCGGGTGGTCGCATGGTGTTCTCGCCACCTTCTACCCTCTACACCGCCAACAGCGATTATCACTGGGATGGTGTTAGCGGGCCCGTCGCGGTGTCCCAGCGGCCCGACATGGATTACGGCAAGATGGTGGCCATTGATCTGGAAACGGGCGACGCCCGCAACATCTCGTCTGGGCATCGCAACATCCAGGGCATCGCTCTGGACCGTGAGGGCCAGATATGGGCTGTCGAGCATGGTCAGCGAGGCGGGGATGAGCTTAACCGTATTGTGGAAGGCAACGACTATGGTTGGCCTTCGACGACTCTGGGCACCTCCTATGACGGTACCCCCTGGGAGCAGGCAAATTCATATGGCCATCACGACAGCTTTGACCCGCCCGCCTTTGCCTGGCTCCCTTCGGTGGCGATCTCTGGCATGACGCGGATCGAAGGATTCGATGATAGCTGGGATGGTGACTTGCTGATGGGGAGCTTGAAAGATCAGAGCCTACATCGGATACGCCTACGCGAGGATCGCGTTGAGTTTGTAGAGCCCATCGAGATTGGTAAGCGACTACGGTATGTGCATCAACACAGTGATGGACGCCTGGTCCTATGGACGGATGACCATTATCTGATTTTCCTGACGGTCTCGGATAATGCCGGCTTCAGCGATCTCGTCGACAGCTATTTCGAAAAGCAGGACTATGATGCCGCGCAGTCTCGTAAGGTACGAGATGCCCTGGACAGCTGCATGCAATGCCACTCCTTCGAGTCTCAGGCCATCGCTGGAGCCGAATCAAATGCCCCAAGTCTAGGCAACATCTATGAACAGCCCATTGCCTCGAGCGATTATCGCGATTACAGCGACGCGCTAAAGGACAAGCAAGGGAGATGGACTGCTGACAACCTTGAGGCCTTCCTGACCGACCCCCCGGCCTGGGCCCCCGGAACCTCTATGCAAGGCGTGAAAATTGATGACCCCTTTGTGGTCACTGAGTTGGTTGGCTTGCTGGAAGAAGTGACCGAGGCCAACGACTAGATTTTCCCTTGACTGCTTCGCCCTGCACATCCTGCCGGCTTCCAGCCGGCGGGACGGATAGTCAGGCTTCAGTACTATTACCTCTGCTTTACCGCGGCACAGCCAATCCTTCCAGTAGCCCTGCCAGTTCGTTGCACAGGAAACGGGCCTCAACGCACTCGCCCAGGTGCCCCTCTGCGAAGCGCAGCAGCCCCAGCGCGGCATGCGGCAGCCGCCGGTCGCGGCGCACGATGAACTGCCAGTGGCTCTCGATGGGCAGCCCCGACACCGGCAGGATCACCAGGTCCGGATGCTCCGGCGGCAGCACATGCTCGGAGAGCACGGCGAGTCCCATCCCCGAGGCGACCCCGACCCGAATCGCCTCGTTGCTGGCCATCTGCAGGGTCGGCCCCAGTGACAGCCCCTGCTCCTGCAGCCAGCTCTCGAAGAGCATCCGAGTGGCCGAGCCGGGTTCACGCAGAAGAAACCGTTCGCCCAGCAGCTCGCCCATCGCCACTTGGTCGCGTCCCGCCAGCGGGTGGCCCCGCGGCGCCACGGCGACAAGGGGGTTGCGCAAGAATCGGCCGGCCCGGGCATGGGCCAGCGAAGGCGGATGACTGAACACGTAGAGGTCGTCGTCCTGGCGCTCGAAGCGGGTCAGCACTTGGCGGCGGTTGCCGATATGCAGGGTGACGTCCACGTCGGGAAAGGCCCGACTATAGGGGCCGAGCAGGCGCGGCAGCACGTACTGAGCGGTATTGACCAAGGCGATGGAGCAGCGCCCCCGTTCCCCGCCGCGCAACGAGGCCAGATAGTCCTCGAAATCATCGAAGCGCCCCAGCACCTCGCGGCTCGCCCGGTAGAGTTCGCCCCCCGCCTCGGTGGGCACAAGGCGCCCAAGGCGACTCTCGAGCAGCGACTCGCCCACCGTCTCGGCCAAGCGTTTGAGCTGCTGGGAGACCGTGGGCTGGGTCAGGTGGAGCCGGCGCGCCGCCTCACTGACCGAGCCGGCACGCACCACCGCCACATAGACTTGCAGCAGGCGAAAGGTCAGATGTCGGATGTTCATTGCTGCCGTGACTCCCGCCATAAATAGATGATCATCTATAACGCATTGCTAAAGAGTTTATTGGAATCAATGCCCAGGACTTCGCAGAATGCGTGGCGCTTCCTCCTCCGCCACCCGAGACCCCCTCATGCCCGATATTGTGGTGATGTTCTTCCTGCTCGGCTTGTTGGCCGGGCTGGTGAAGTCCGACCTGGCCATTCCCAAGGCCGCCTACGACACCCTGAGCCTGCTGCTGATGTTGACCATCGGCCTCAAGGGCGGCATGGCGTTGTACGGCAACCTGGGCTGGTCGATCGTGCCCGAACTGGCCGCGGTGGCCGCACTCGGCGCGCTGATCCCGCTGGCCCTGATGCCGGTACTGCGTCGCCTGGTGCGCCTCTCCGCCGCCGACAGCGCCAGCTTGGCGGCTCACTACGGGTCGGTGAGCGCCGGCACCTTCGCCGTGGCCCTGGCCTTCGCCGAGGGGCGCGGCCTGCCTATCGGCGCCGAGGTCACCCTCTATCTGGTGATGATGGAACTGCCGGCGATCATGGTGGCCATCGCCCTCTATCGCCGCTACCGGGGCTCGGAGCCCGGCGAGGCGATCAGTGGCCTTTGGCATGAGACGCTGACCAACCGCGGGGTGATCCTGCTGGCCGGCGGCGTGGTAATCGGCACTCTCTACGGCCCGGCCCAGGGCGCCAATGTCACCGACTTACTCACCGGGGCCTTCCATGCCGTGCTGGCGATTTTCCTGCTCGAGATGGGCCTGACCGCCGCCGAGACCCTGCGCCCGCTGCCCTGGCGCCACTGGCGACTGCTCACCTTCGCCCTGGTCGCCCCGCCGCTGCTGGCGCTGTCCGGCCTGGCCGTCGGCATGGCGCTGGGCCTGCCCGCCGGTTCGCTGCTGATCCTCACCGCGCTCGCCGCCAGCGCGTCCTACATCGCTGCACCGGCCGCCATGCGCACCGCCATCCCCGAGGCCAACATCGGCCTGGCGATGCTCGCCTCGCTGGGGCTGACCTTCCCGCTCAACGTGATCCTCGGCATACCTATCTACTACCATCTCGCCCTGTGGCTGAATTGATAAAGCCTCGCACTGATGTGATGCCTGATTGAAGTCATTTTCCTCTTATTACCCTAAGCGAAATTCAGAGTCAGCCCTAAGCCCGCCGGTAGCCACTGGGCTTATCGAATGTATCTCTTCAGCTCGTTTGCAAACTCACTCCTTAACCTTTTCCACTCCATCTTTAACCAGGGCGTATAGCGTTCTGGGTGATTCGCCAACTCAGCATCGAGACGTGTTGGCGTTATCCAGCACCAGTCTTCAATTTCCTGTCGATTGGGGCGCGGTACCTCATCGCTGCCCCCCAGATAAACCCAGCACATTTCATGCTCGGCGCCGTTCGGGTCGAACTGT
>DATISN010000027.1:0-7589 GCA_035581765.1 Halomonas sp. | reverse complement strand
GTCCTGGTCGGGCATCCTGGCCGGGCCGCGCAAGGGCGGCCGCCGACGGATCGAACTGTACGACTTTAACTATACGAGTTGAACTATATAAATTGAATTATACGAGTTGAACTATAGTAGCCCCTTGGGAGTTGTCAATTTCGTTACCAATGTGCACTTACCATCAAACAGGCTTCATTAAAAAAGCCTTTATTAATAAATAAACCATCCTCTCGAACTTGTAATTATAAGCGGTGAAAACTCCTCGTCGTTAATCTCGTGGTTAATGATGTAACACTCTCTCAGGCGTCTTTCGCCTTGCCCAGCGTATCCGCCGCGTGGGCATCACGTTGTCCCATGGGCTCCTCTTTGCCAACCGTCGTATCGCGTTTGGTCTGTCGTTCCATTTCGCAATTAACCTCTGCCCCCAGGAGCACGATATAGGCGGAAAGCCAGAACCACATGAGCAGGATGATCACCGCCCCTAACGAGCCATAGGTCTCGTTATAACTGGAAAAGTTACGCACATAAATCGAGAACCCTATCGAGCCCAGGACCCACAGGAAGACCGCCAGCGTGGAGCCGACACTTGTCCATTGCCAGCGAGGTTCATCACGGTCGGGGGCATAGCGGTAGAGGATGGCGATGCCGATGGACACGATCACGAACAGCAATGGCCAGCGAGCCAGGTTGATCACCGTGCCGATAACATTATCCAGGCCCAGCAGGCCGACGATCATGGGAATGGCGATAATGGTACCGATCGCGACGAGCGTCATGAGGATCCCGCCCAGTGTCAGGGCCAGGGTAACCAGCGTTTTCTTGACGAGCCCACGGGTTTCTTCCTCGTCATAGATAATGTTCAGCCCTTCGATAAGCGCCTTGGTGCCCTTGGACGCGCTGTAGATTGTGAACAGCAAGCCGCCGATCGCCGCCAAACCCATGCCGGTCGTGGCATCCTGGCTGGCCCGCTGAACTTGTTGCTGAATGATGTCAGAGGCTTCGGCGGGCAGTAGATGGCTGATCGAGGCAATCTGCTGAGACATCTGCTGGGGATCGAATAGCAGGCCCCAGAGCGAGAGCGTCGCGACGAGGGCCGGCACGATTGCCAGAAGCCCGAAGAAGGCCATGCCCGCCGCGATGATCGATACGTGATCACGTGTCATCTCGCCCTTGACTCGCCACAAGATATCCCGCCAACCGGACTTGGGGATTTGCGTGGGGCGCTCGGCGTGGCGCCCATGGTCGGACGCCGAAGACTTGGAGCTCGCCATATTTCCTCCGTGAAATAAACATGCATCCATGCATGCGCGAAACAACCAGATAGCTAATAGTCAAAGAAAAGCTAATCTCAAAGTAGTGGCGTCAGGCGGGGAAAGCAAAAACTTGGTCGGAGTCTTTATTTCTTGGGTTCCCTGTCGTGATGATCGGGCTTCGCCTTGTGATCGGGCTTTTCCTTGTGATCAATCCTTGGCGGCTTGGCGTGATCGAGCCCCGGCGAGGGGTGTTCCCCTGATGCGCCACGGGCGATCTCCGCCAGGTCGGCGGAACCGTCTGATGCCCTGGATTTCAGCAGCTTGGCAAATTCAAGCAACAGATCCTGATCATCGGCCAGCAGGGAGATGAACACCGTATTCAGCGCCAGCTGTTCCGGGTCGCGGCAGTGACTCTCGTCACTGAGCGAGAAAATGTCCGCCAAATGGTAATCCAGCGACTTGGCCAGGCGAAACAGCAACTCCAGGCTAGGCTTGGTCAAGTCGCGTTCGATGCGTGAGAGGTTTCCGACGTGGGAGTCGACCTGCGCCGCCAATTGGGCGAGGGTCATTCCCTGTTCACGTCGTATCTGCTTGAGTGTTCTACCCAGACTCATACTCGCCAGTTACCTCCACTGTGTCCCTCGGCGTTGGGATTCTACCTGTTCACGGATAGAGAACCCCAATGATTCTCACCAATCTTAACTTTAGTTGCTTTTCAGGCAATCTAAATAATAAAAGTTGTTTATATGGCAATAAAGACCCGAGTTAGGTAACTTGACTTTCTATGGCTTTAACATGTTGCCGTTCAGGAGGCCTCATGGCCAATCAAATATGTAGTCGGCCAGATCAGGAGATACGGTTTTTACCAGTAGTGGATACCCGCCAATCCACCGTGCTGCGCTACACCGTGCTGCTCCCGGCGCCACGCATGGCAAGCGAGGAGGCAGGTGCCTCAGGGTGGGAGCGAGACCTGGCCATGGTCGAAGCGACGCTGAAGGTGCTCGTAGAGCTACAGCGGACCGGCCACATCGATACCGTCAGGCTGTCGCTGCCGATGCACCCCGCCCCCTTGCAAGACAGCAAGTTCATCGCTGCCCTTCGCCAACTGCTGGATGACTACACCCTTTCATCCGGGGCACTGTTCATCGATCTTATTGAGCCTCCCACGCTGAATATTTCCGATCTGGATGCGCTTCTCGCGCCGCTCAAGGCGCTGGGCATCAACATTGGCCTGGATAACTACCTGCCGGACAGCAACAGTATCCCGGCGCTGGTAGCCACCAATGTCGACTGCCTGATGCTCCATGAGCAAATTCTGGTACATCTGCTTAATAACGCCACCATTTGCCGATTCCTGCAGGGCATGACACAACTTTGTGAGGTGTTGTCGAAAACCATGGTGGTCAAAGGCGTCAACAGTGCAGCCCAGCAGCAACTGCTGCAAAGCATGGGTCTGCGTTATATGCAGGGTCGTTACTTCTCCGAGCCACTGCTGGTGACGGAACTGGTCTCGTTCGAAGCCGAACTGGCAAAGCGACGCGCACCACCCTCTGCGTGACCGCCTAGCGTCAGGCGTCCCTTCTTCTCATTCATCCTCGTTCACCCCGTCTCGCTCACTTATCCTTCTCGGCGCATGGAAAGATCAACCCATCAGAGGTTCTGTACATCTCGTCGGTGTGTTTAGATAGCAAATAATCTAATACTAAAATTTGCTCTTTTTGCATATTTTATCTATCTCGCTTGCTTGAAAGGAAAGCCAAGCGTCGTCGTTCGTTGTTCAAGCGCAATACGGGTAAGCTGAGCTCAACGTTTCCCTCAAGACGATTTCCGGTTCACGCCGTCGGACATCGCAAGCCATCGGGCTAGCGAAGCGCTGAGCCCACTCACCATTGGCGGCTGTTGACACGATAAGCCATTGATGGCAATAAACTCTTGATAATAATCATTGCCCAGCTCACGCATACGAGTTGACGCGCTTGCTGGCTATTGTATACACCCCGGCGTTTATCCTGCTTCGGCAGGACCCGCTGAGCCACTGGAGTTAAGGATGCCCCACGACAACGACTCGCGCCTGCTCACCGGAGTCGCCGGTCTCGACCAGATCCTTCATGGGGGCTTGCTACCACGGCGGGCCTACCTGGTGCGGGGCGGTCCAGGGTCTGGCAAGACCACCCTCGGCATGCATTGCCTGGCCGCCGGCCGTCGATCAGAAAGCCTGCTGGTGACCCTCGGCGAATCCGAGGAGCAACTGCGCGAAAACGCCAGACGCAGCGGTCTCTCGCTGGACGGCGTGAGCGTGCTTGACGTGTCGCCCGGCCAGGCCAGCGATGCCGGCAGCGGCACCTACAACCTGCTGGAGAGCTGGGACGTCGAAGGCAACATCCTCCATGACAGGATTCTCGACCATGTTCGCGAGCATCGGCCGCAACGCATCCTGATCGATTCGCTCAGCCAGATGCGCTACCTGTCGGCCGACACCTTCCAGTTTCGCAAGCAGGTCCTGTCGCTGTTGCGCACCCTGACCGGGGAAGGGGCAACGGTGATCTTCACCTCCGAGGAAAGCGCCGACGAAGACGACCAGGCCCTGCCCTTCCTGAGCGATGGGGTGATCAGCCTTGAGCCCACGGAGTATGGGCGGCTATGTCGGATCACCAAGCTGCGCGGCTCGGGCTTCGAGGAAGGCGCGCACTTCTACCAGCTCGGCAAGGATGGCATGACGCTCTTTCCGCGCCTGGTGCCCAACAAGTTCTTCCTTAGCAATACACATACCCAGATGAGTTCCGGACTCCCCGAGCTCGACGCGCTCACCCATGGCGGCATCGAGCGCGGCACGGTGACCTTGCTGTCCGGTCCTACCGGCGTGGGCAAGACCACCCTGGGCGCCCAACTGCTGAGCCAGGCGGCGGCCAACGGTGAGCGGGCGGTGATCTACAATTTTGACGAGAACGCATCGACCTTCTTCACTCGCTGCCGGCAGATCGGCCTACCGGTCGAAGAAATGGTCGGCAAGGGTCACCTGCGCTTCGAGGCCGTCGAACCCCTGCTCTATCACCCCGACCAGTTCGCCTCGAGAGTGCGCGAGGAGGTCGAGCAGGCCGGTGCGACCCTGGTGATGATCGACAGCCTCTCGGGGTACCAGCAGTCGATGTGCGGCGAGAACCTGCAGGCGCGCGTTCACGCCCTGTGCCGTTACCTGGTCAACATGGGCGTGACCGTGGTCCTGGTCAACGAGATCTTCTCGATTACCGGCAGCCAGGCGCGCGCGACGGAATATGGCTTGAGCTATGTCGCCGACAATATCATCATGCTTCGCTACATCGAACTGGACGGCGAGCTGCGCAAGACCATCGGTGTGCTCAAGAAGCGGGCCGGCAACTTCGAGAAAGCGCTGCGCGAGTTCGATATTACCCGGGACGGGCTGAAGGTCGGCCGGCCGTTACACGGCATGCGTGGCTTGATGAGTGGCGTGCCGGAAGTGATTCAACCCAATAATGGTAGTGAAACTCCGTGACGGCTCGCGAACACAGGATCCAGGGACGGCCCGTCATGACCCTCGCCCTGGCGAACAAGGCCAATGCCGAGCTGTTCAAGCGGATGCTCGGACACGACTTTCATGTACAGAATGCGCTTGTTGATGAGAGCGACGGGACGGCCAGCAACGTCGACCTGATCGTGGCGGACACGGCGTCACTGCAGCACTACCGCGAACGGATATTGCATCTACGCCGGCGGGCCGCACCGATGATACTGCCGGTGCTGCTGGTCGCCGACAGCCGTTCTCAGCTTCCCCCGCGCGTCACCGCCGAGCTGGGCCACAGTGTCGATGACATCCTGCGCATTCCCACCACCCAGGCGGAATTGAAGGCGCGGATCGCCAACCTGCTGCGGTTGCGTGCCCTGTCGCACGAACAGGAAAGCCATCGCCAGCAGCTGGTGGGCGTCGTCAGCGCCCTGCGTACCCTGAACGCCTGTGACAGGATCGTGGTTCGCGCCAAGAGCGAAGACGAGATGCTCAACGCGCTGTGCCGGACGATCGTCGATGAAGAGGGCTACAACCTCGCCTGGGTAGGCTTCGCCATCGATCAGGCCGACAAGCCCATCGAGGTTCAGGCCAGTGCCGGACCGGCCATCGCCTTCCTCTCGAAGCTCACGCTTGGCTGGGGAAATGACCTCAAGGGGTCGGGAACGGTCGGCCAAGCGCTGCGCTCGGGCAAGGCCCGCGTCGTCAACGATATCGCCCACGAACCCACCCTGGCCCACCTCCAGGCGCGGGCACGCGATCACGGCCTGGCCTCGGCCATCACTCTCCCCCTGAGCTTCGAATCCGGCCTTCCGGGCTGCCTGACCATCTACTCGCAGAATCCGGGGCATTTCGGTGACGAGGAATGCCAGTTGCTGGAACGGCTCGCCGACAACCTGGTGTTTGGCCTGAACGCCTTGCGCACCCTGCGCGAAAGCGAACACCAGTCGGCCGAAATCCATTACCTGGCCTATACCGATGCGTTGACCGGCCTGCCAAACCGGCGCCATCTCGTGCATTACCTGAACGGCATGCTGGACGCCGCGGCGCACACCGACACCTCCGGTGCGGTACTCTTCATCGATCTCGACCGCTTCAAGCTGATCAACGATGCCCTGGGCCACGAAGTGGGCGACCGGGTGCTCGTTCAGGTCGGTCAGCGCCTGCAAGGCGCCGTGCGCAATGCCGACCAGGTGATCCGTCAGGGGGGCGACGAATTCCTGGTGCTGATGATCGATGAGCCTCGCCAAGGCGGCGCGACGACGCGGGAGCAGATCATCACCAACGCCTGTGCGCTGGCCGATCGCATCATTGCCCATCTGGCAGAGCCCCTGCTGGAAGGTGGCTTCACGCACCATATCGGCGCCAGCATCGGGATCAGCCTGTATCCCGACCATGGGCGCAATGCCACCCTGCTGATCGAGAATGCCGACAAGGCGATGTTCGAGGCCAAGCGTCAAGGCGGCGGCCGCCTGCTGTTTTCAGAGGATTTCTCAGCCAACCGCCAGCAGCGCTTCGCCATGGAATCGCGCCTGCGCGAAGCGCTGGACAACGAGGAATTCGAACTCTACTACCAGCCGATCTTCGAGCTCGACAGCTGTCGGATTGTCGCCGTCGAGGCTCTGATCCGCTGGCCTCAGGCCGATGGCGAGATCCTGATGCCCGCCGCTTTCATGCCGGTGGTCGAAGAAACCGGCTTGATCAAGCCCCTCGGCGATTGGGTACTGGCCACCGCCGCTCGGCAGTTGAAGGCCTGGCATGACCAGGGCTACCTGCTGGAAATGGCGGTCAACGTCAGCCTCACTCAGTTGTATCCGGGATGCATCGCCGAGCGTTTCGCCGCCCTGGTCAGGCCCCATGTCGATCCCCGCTGGCTCCACCTGGAAGTCACCGAAAACGCCCTGATGATCGACCCGGAAGCCATCGAGACTCTGCTGGAAGAACTGCATGCGCAGGGCTTTCAGCTTGCCATCGATGACTTCGGCACCGGTTATTCCTCGCTGAGCCGGCTGCAACACCTGTCGATACAGACCCTGAAGATCGATCGCAACTTCATCAGCGAGCTGGGGCAGCCGGGCAGCAAGGGCGCGGCACTGGTGTCCATCATCCAGCAGATGGCCGCCAGCCTAAACCTGCACACCATTGCCGAGGGCATCGAAACCGATGAACAACGCCGGCTCCTGCTGGAAACGGCCGGTGCCAATTGCTGGGGCCAGGGCTTCTGGTTCAGCCGCGCGGTTCCCGCCCATGAGCTCGAAACGCGACTGAGGGATCAGCGAGAGGCGTGAGGGGCGCCTGCCAGCCGCCGTCCTGGCGGCCGGATTGCCGTCTTTTCGCCGCTTTGCCCCTCAGGCAACTGGGCTATCGTGAGGCCTTCGCCTCACTGCCCGGGATTCACCATGAACCCTTCGACCCTGATCGGTATCGCCGCCAGCCTGTTGATGCTGTCAAGCGTGCTGCTGCTCAGTGCCGACGCCGCCGATGATTTTCTCAATGTGCCAGGGCTTGCCATCGTGCTCTTCGGGACGCTGGCCGCCACCTTCATCAGTTATCCGCTCAAGGAGGTCCTGCGTGTCGCCCGGCTGGTGATACTGGTCTTCCAGCGCGAGGATCGCCACGTCGAGGAGGACATTCAGTCCCTGGTGCATCTGTCACGGCTGTGGTTCTCGGGCAATGTTCGCCGCGTCGAGGAGGCGTTGGAGGAGACGCGCAACCCCTTCCTGCGCACCGGCGTGCAGTTGGTGATCGACAATACCCCCGAGCAGGAAGTGCTCGATCTGCTGCGCTGGCGGATTGCGCGCATGAAGGCGCGTGAACGGGCCGAGGCGCAGATG
>DATISN010000026.1:0-15963 GCA_035581765.1 Halomonas sp. | reverse complement strand
CGTGGCTGGGCGTCCGGCTGCACGGGTGTCGCATCCACTTTCGCATCCGTCGTCACATCCGCTTCTGCAGCTTCGGTCTCTTGAGTCTTCGCCTCTGGGACTGACGCCTCGGTCTTGTCAGCCGGCTCGGCTACCGCCTTGGCAGTCTCGGGCTCGACCGGCTTGGCATTCGCCTGCTGGGCATTGGCTTCCTGGCCAGACTCGGCAACCGCCTTCGAACTCTCGGTTTTCACCTCAGTTTTCGCTTTTGGTGCGTCTTGTGACGCAGCTTCGCCCTGAGGCGGCTGAACATCATCGCCGAGGTTTGGCTCTTCCGCTTTTTCCGCTTCGGCCTGGAGGCGTTGCTGTTCTGCCTCGGCCTTGGGGTTGATCGCGGCCTGCCGGCTGCGCTGACGCGGGTTGTTGCGAGTACGCTTGGGCTTGCCATCGTCCACGGGCTCGGCGGCTACCGGCGTTTCGTTGCGTTTGTCATTGGGCTTGCCGGCCGCTTTTTCGGCTTCGGCGGGCTTGTCGTTCGGCTTCTGACGACGCGGCATTTCGTCGCGGGGCTTTGATGCTTCGTCGCGAGACTTGGGCGCCTCCTGCTGGCGTGGCTGGCGATCGTCGTCCTGGCGCTTGCGGTTACGGCCGCCACGATTGCCGCGGTTATCTCGATTATCGCTACGCGAGTCGGTGCTGTCGGACTTGGCCGACGAGGTATCGCTGTCCTGGGTAGCGGCAGGGCGTCGCTCGTCATTGCGGGGACGACGCTGGCGACCGCCACGGCTTCCGCGATTCGCCCGGTCATCGTCGCTCGCTTTCGACTGTCGCGGGTCCTGACCCCCACGACGCCCATCGCCGCGGTTGGCAGACTTTGCCTCGGTGCTGTCGGCAGGCGTCGGCTCATTGCCCAACAGCTTTGCCAGGCCTTTGACCAGTCGACCCAATACGCCTTCCTGAGCGATCGGTGTCGGCAGCACGGCAGGGGGTCGAGCCGCAGGTGCTCTCTCGGTGGGCTTTCGTTCAGAAGGTGCCCTCGCGGCAGGTTTTTCCTCGAAAGCCTTCTCCTGCTGTTGGAGAGAAGCGGGCGCCGGTTCGTGATGGATCACGGTCTTGACGGCGGCCTCGGCACGTTGCACGGGCTTTCCGAACGCGGCCTCGGGCTCCTTGCCGACCTCGGTGTCGGTGGGCAGCTCGTAGCTGGACAGCGGGGCGACGCCTTCCTCGTCCATGTGATCGTCGCGCAGCCGCTGCACGTCGTAGTGCGGGGTATCCATGTCGGGGTTGGGCAGCACCATGACGCGCACGTCCTGGCGACGCTCGATTTCGGCCAGCACCTTGCGCTTCTCGTTGAGCAGGTAGGTGGCAACCGGGACCGGCAGGATGGCGCGGATCTGGGCGCTACGCTCCTTCATCGCTTCCTCTTCGATCAAGCGCATGATCGAGAGCGAAATGGAGCGCACATCGCGAATCGTGCCCTGGCCGTCACAGCGCGGGCAGACCACGCCACTGGTTTCGCCGAGCGAGGGACGCAGGCGCTGACGGGACATTTCCATCAGGCCGAAGCGGGAGATCCGGCCGATCTGCACGCGTGCCCGGTCCAGCTTGAGGGCGTCGCGCATGCGATTCTCGACTTCGCGCTGGTTGCGTGCCGGGCTCATGTCAATGTAATCGATCACCACCAGGCCGCCGATATCGCGCAGGCGAAGCTGGCGGGCGATCTCGTCGGACGCTTCCAGATTGGTCTGCAGGGCGGTCTCTTCGATATCGCTGCCGCGCGTGGCGCGGGCCGAGTTGATATCGATGGAGACCAGCGCTTCGGTGTGGTCGATGACGATGGAGCCACCGGAAGGCAGCTTGACCTCGCGCTCGTAGGCGGTCTCGATCTGCGATTCGATCTGAAAGCGCGAGAAGAGCGGGACCTCATCGACGTAGAGCTTGATCTTCTGCTGGTAGGAGGGCATGACCTGGCGGATGAAGGCCAACGCTTCCTGATGAACCTGCTCGCTGTCGATCAGCACCTCGCCGATATCCTGGCGCAGGTAGTCGCGCATGGCGCGAATGATCACGTTGGATTCACGGTAGATCAGGAAGGGGGCGGGCTGCTTGCCGGCTTCGGCGGTGATGGATTCCCAGACATGAACCAGGTAGTCGAGATCCCATTGCAGTTCTTCGGGCGACCGGCCGATGCCGGCGGTTCGCACGATCAGGCCCATCTTGTCGGGCACCGCCAGCTGGTTCATGGACTCCTTGAGCTGGCTGCGCTCCTCGCCTTCGATCCGGCGTGAAATGCCGCCGGCCTTGGGGTTGTTGGGCATCAGCACCAGGAATCGGCCTGCCAGGCTGATAAAGGTGGTGAGCGCCGCTCCCTTGTTACCGCGCTCTTCCTTGTCGACCTGAACGATGACCTCCTGGCCCTCCTTCAGCACTTCCTTGATGCTGGGACGGCCGGAGACCTCCTTGAGGAAGTATTCGCTGGAGATTTCCTTGAGCGGCAGAAAACCGTGGCGATCGGCACCAAAATCGACGAAGGCGGCTTCCAGGGAGGGCTCGACGCGGGTGATCTTGCCACGGTAGATGTTGGCTTTTTTCTGTTCTCGAGCACCGGATTCGATATCCAGGTCGTAGAGGCGCTGACCATCGACCAGGGCGACGCGCAGCTCTTCCGGCTGGGTCGCATTGATGAGCATACGTTTCATGTCGTCTCGCAATTCTTGGCGCGCCGGAAGGCGGCGACAAGGCGTCGACGTGGGCGAACCTCTGGGTGCTGCGTGCTTGTGCTCGGCGCTTGCCTCTACGGCTTGATGGCACCTGGTCGTGTCTTTACAGCACCATGTTTAGGTGAGTGTCACGACATGACCTTGTTGAGTACGGGGCGGAGTCAGGACATGTTTCGGTGGGAGGTCGCCCATCCGGCCCTGCGGTCACCGCCAACACCTGGCATACATCGATTCGCCAACGCCGGCCTCCGGCACGATATTGAATGTGTCCCGTGGCCTGTCGCCACTCCGTGACTGGGGGAGGGGCGGGGATCCGGGCGTGGCGTTGTATCGGTTTCGCTATATTGTTTCGCTTCTGGGCGGCGGGACGGATAAGCGTCGTCGCGGCCTGATTTTTTACCACTCCGGCCTGCGTGTCTGTCGTGCAGGCGCATGAACGGACTTTTCGGTCCATTGGAGTGAGCTGGCAATATACCAGTAATGGTGTTGACCGGCAATTGACACAGAATGCCGCCCGGTGCGGTAGAATGCGCTTTTACGCCGGTTTGACAGCGGAGACTCGGCATGGCCGAAGGGCGCGAGGTGCAGTGGATAGAAGTGGCTGAAGGTCAGGTGGGCCAGCGAGTCGACAACTTTCTGATGTCACGGCTCAAGGGGGCGCCACGTGCGCTTGTATACCGCATCGTGCGCAAGGGCGAGGTGCGGGTGAACAAGAAGCGCGTCAAGGCAGACACTCGCCTGGCGCTGGGCGACTTGGTGCGCATCCCGCCGCTACGCTTGACGCCTCGCGAGGCGGTGCGCGAGGTGAGTGACAGCCTGCACAACCTGTTGGCGGGCAGCGTGCTGCTCGAGGGGCCAGACTGGCTCGTCATCAACAAGCCTTCAGGGCTCGCCGTTCACGGGGGAAGCGGCGTGAAGATCGGCCTGATCGAAGCGCTTCGCCAAGTGCGCGAGGATCTGGATTTTCTCGAGCTGGTGCATCGACTGGACCGCGATACCTCGGGGTGTCTGCTGCTCGCGAAGTCGCGCCCGGCGCTGCTGGCCCTGAACGACTCGCTCAAGCAGCATCGCATGGACAAGCGCTACCTGGCGCTGGTGGCGGGTCGTTGGCCGGCCCGGCGAGACTTCGTCAGTGCCCGTCTCGAGCGCTTCGAGGCAGGCAATGGCGAGCGGCGGGTGCGGGTCGATGTCGCCGGGAAGATGGCGCGGACTCGCTTTGCGGTGCGTGAAACCTTCGACCGTCTTACCCTGATCGAGGCCGAGCCGGTGACCGGGCGCACCCACCAGATTCGCGTCCATGCCCAGCATGCCGGCCATCCCTTACTGGGCGACGACAAGTATGGCAGCCGCGAGGGTGTGCGGCTGGCGGCGGGCCTGGGCCTGTCGCGGCTTTTCCTGCATGCCGAAGCGCTGACCTTCCCGGAACCCACCAGCGGCCGACCGGTACAGATCAAGGCATCCCTTCCCGACGATCTCGCGACGGCGCTCGTTCGTGCCCGTCGGCCGTCCTGATACGGAGCCATCATGCGCTATCGACTGATGATCTTTGATTGGGACGGCACCCTGATGGATTCGGCGGGCCGCATCGTTTCCAGCATGCAGGCGGCCGCCCACGAGGCCGAATGGGGGCCGCTTGCCGATGAGGCGGTCCGCGATATCATCGGTCTGGGATTGCCCGAAGCGATCGCCAGGTTGTGTCCCGGCATCGACCCGGTCCGCGCAGCGCGGCTGCGTGATCGTTATGCCTTCCATTTCGTCGAGGGCGATACCACGCCGATGGCGTTTTTTCCCGGCGTGGAAAAGGGCCTCGCCAGCCTGCATGCCATCGCCGATCAGCGTTTAGCGGTCGCCACCGGCAAGAGTCGCCGAGGGCTCGATCGGATCTTTCGGGAAAGCGGCAGCGGCCGCTGGTTCCACGCTAGTCGCACGGCCGACGAAACCCTGTCAAAACCGCATCCGCGCATGCTCGAGGAACTGCTTGCCGAGCTCGAGGTGCGTGTCGACGAGGCAGTGATGATCGGTGATACCGAGTACGACCTGGAAATGGCGCGGACGCTGGGAATGGACCGTGTGGCGGTGACCTACGGTGTCCATTCGCCGTCACGGCTTGCGGCCAGCCATCCCGTCTTCACCGCCGAGAGCTCGGCCGCTCTTTTCGACTGGCTTCACGATTGAGTTTCCAAGAGCCACTTCACGGGACATAGCTACCATGAGTGATGACGACAACCGTCAGGACCCCTGGATAGACGGGCCAGAGCTGAGTGCCGATCAGAGGCGAGCGGAAAGCCGGCAGCATGAGGCCCCTCACGGGACAGCAGGAAGCGGGTCGAGGGGAGGAAGGTCGCCGGGAGGCGGGGCGTCAGGAGACGGGGCAGCAGGAGAAAGTGCCGAGGTGCTGCGAGAACGCCAGCGTCTGGAACAAATGCACATGATGGGGCGTTGGGTCGATGGCGTTTTGGTCGAGCAACGTCGCACGCGGCGCTGGAAGCTGTTCTTTCGGTTTGTCTTCCTTGCCCTGTTTCTGGTCTCCCTGGCCACCGTCTTCTATAACCTGTTCGGCCTGTCGAGCAGCGCCGCGCCGACGGGTCCTCACCTCGGGGTCGTCGAGGTGAAAGGGGTGATCGACAGCGAATCCCCCGCCAATGCCGAACGGGTCATCGAGGGGCTCAATCGCGCCTGGGACGCCGAAGGCAGCCAGGCCGTCGTGCTGCACATCAATAGTCCCGGTGGCAGCCCGGTCCAGTCCCAGCGCATCTATGCTGAGGTGATGCGCCTACGTGAGCAGGGCGACAAGCCGATCATCGCCGTGATCGAGGATATCGGGGCCAGCGGGGCCTACTACATTGCCGCGGCGGCGGACGAAGTCGTGGCGGCACCTGCTAGCCTGGTCGGCTCGATCGGGGTCATCTTCTCGAGTTTCGGTTTCGAGGAGGCGATTGAGCGCCTCGGCGTTGAGCGCCGCCTCTATGCGGCCGGCGATAATAAGGGCTTTCTGGACCCCTTTTCATCTGTGGCACCGGAGCAGGAGGCATTCTGGGAAACGGTGCTTGAAACCACGCATCGCCAGTTTATCGACGATGTGCGCGAAGGAAGAGGCGATCGCCTCGCCGATAACGACAGTCTATTCACGGGATTGGTATGGAGTGGGGAGCAGGCGCTCGATCTCGGGTTGATCGATGCGCTGGGCAGCCTCCATGGCCTGTCTCGCCAGCGCCTGGGTGATATTCAGCTGCGCGATTACACGCCGAGCCTGGACCCGTTCGAGCGGATCTCGCGTCAATTCGGCCGCGTCGCCGCTGAATGGCTGGGGGAGACGTCGAGCGCTCAGTCGCCGATTCGCTATCAGCTTCCCTGAACGCGCGGTGTCGGGGATCAAGACCGATGTATTGCCCATGCCAGGCGTCAGCGAGCCTGGCGCAATGGATCGAGGCCGGCCTCGCGCAGCATTGCGCACAGCCGGATCAAGGGCAGCCCGATCAGGGTATTGGGATCATCTCCCTCGAGCCTTTCGAACAGGGTGATGCCGAGACCTTCCATGCGGAAGCTGCCGGCGCTGTCCAGGGGCTTTTCGAGCGCCACGTACTGGGCGATTTCGGCAGTGTCGAGCCGGCGAAAAACCACGTCGTAGATCTCATGGCAGACATGCTCCTCGCGCCGCGCGGTATCGATGAGCGCCAGGCCGGTCATGAAGCGGACGCGCCGCCCGGAAAAGCGAGCCAGATTATGACGTGCGGTCGCTTCGTCGTGGGGCTTGCCGAGGATCTCGCCGTCGAACACGGCCACCTGGTCTGAGCCGATGATCAGGTGCTCCGGATAGTCGTTGGCCAGGCGATTGGCCTTGGCGAGGGCCAGCCGCTCCACGAGCGCCTGCGGCGTTTCACCGGACCGCGGTGTCTCGTCGATGTCGGGGCTCGACCAGACATAGGGGAGTGCCAGTCGGTCGAGCAGCTGGCGGCGCCAGCGTGAACCAGAGGCGAGAACTAGACGCGTCATGCGGGGTCTCCAAGTGGTTTTCAGGTCGGCGCTGTGGTTTTCAGGCCGTGATTTCGTCGTAATGGGCCTATGCGACAGGGGCCAGTCTAACGCCCTGAAGGCGGGAAGGTGACAAGCTTTGACAGGGGCAGGACGAGTGCCTATCATTGCGCGCCTATGTTGACCTCACGACTTCCCGATAAGGTCGAGCCCTACAAGCTCGCCGCCCGTGCCGAACACCTCGAAGGGCTGATGTCCCTCGACGGCTTTGCGCGCCTGGCCGATGCCGTCGGCCCCCAGAGCGGCGATTGCCGGGTGTGGCTCGACTTTGGTGTCGACGCCCAGGGCCAGCGAGAGATCCATGGTCGCCTCGAGGCCGACTTGCAGTTGCCTTGCCGGCGCTGCCAATCGCCGATGGCGCAAGAGGTGGCAAGCGAATTTCTGCTCGGCATGGTCACCAGCGATGCCCTTGCCGCCGCGCTGCCCAGCACTCACGAACCGGTGCTGGTGGAAAACGAACAGCTGAACCTGCTGGAGGTGGTCGAGGATGAGCTGATCCTCAGCCTGCCGCAGGTGGTGTACCACGACGAGGCCGATTGCCGAGTCTCGCGAGACCAGCTGAGCAGCGGGGTGGAGGTAGAACACTCCTCGGCCCCCGCAGCGAGTCCGTTCGAGGTGCTCAAGCGTCTCAAAGGCAAATCCTGATTCATCATCGTTTTATTCTGGAGTGATTCCCATGGCAGTTCAAAAGACCCGCAAGACCCGTTCCAAGCGTGGCATGCGTCGCAGCCACGATGCGCTGACGGCGCCGACCTTGTCCCAGGACCAGGAGACGGGCACCACGCATCTGCGTCACCACGTTTCCCCGGACGGTTTCTACCGTGGCCGCAAGGTAGTGGACGCCTGAGGCGACCTGCCTCCTTCGTTGACGTCCGAACCCTGACTGTCTCGTGCGGATTGCCGTTGATGCGATGGGCGGGGATCATGGCCCTATCGCCACCGTCGTTGGTGCTGCCAGCGCGGTCAATGACGTCCCAGGCCTCGAGATTCGGCTCTTCGGCCCGAAACACCAGCTAGACGATGAAATATCGCGCCTGCCGCGGCATCTTGCTGCGGCGGGTTCGCGGCTGAGCGTTGTTAATGCGCCACGAGTGGTGGGTCAGGATCAGCGGGTTGCCGATGCGCTGCGTCGCGGTGGCGATAGCAGTATGGCGAAGATGCTCGATTGTGTTACCGCTGGTGAAGCACGCGCCGGTGTCAGTGCCGGCAACACCGGTGCGCTGATGGCGTTGGCAAGACGCGCCATGGGCACGGTGGCCGGCATATCGCGCCCGGCCATCAGCACCTCGATTCCGACGCGCGATCAGGGGCGTTGCTACTTGCTCGATCTGGGGGCGAACGTCGAGGTGTCGGCCGACCGGTTGGTGGAGTTCGCCCTGATGGGCGAGGCGATGGCGCGTCATGTGGACGAACTGACTTCGCCGCGGGTGGCGTTGCTCAACCTCGGTGTCGAAGGCAGCAAGGGGCCTTCGAGTGTCCGCCGGGCCGATGCGTGGTTGCGCGATCAGTCCGACATCGCCTATGTAGGGTTTATGGAAGGCGACGGTATCTTCAGTGGTGGCGCCGACGTGGTGGTCTGTGACGGCTTCGTCGGCAACGCGGTCCTCAAGGCAAGCGAAGGGCTTGCCCGGATGCTGGTCGAGCGCGTCCAGGCGACCTTCGACGCCCACTGGGGTAGCCGGCTGGTGGGGGCCATGGCCCGGCCGGCGCTGCGGAGGCTGAAACGTGAGCTTGACCCGGTTCGCTATAACGGGGCGAGTCTGCTGGGGCTGAATGGCATCGTGATCAAGAGTCACGGCAGTGCCGACGCCACCGGCTTCCATTACGCAGTGTTGCGGGCGGTGCAGGAGGTCAGCCACGACCTGCCGACGCGACTGGCGGCTGAGCTTGGCCAGCGGCGGCCTGCAGCCGACTTGCTCGGCGGTGGCCTTCGAGGTGACAACCGATCCGACGTTGGTGCCTCGGATGCGCCTTGCGAGCCCGGCGGCGAAACAAGCCAACCAGAGAAAGGTGATTGAGATGACGCAACCACTCGCCCTCGTGTTCCCCGGCCAGGGGTCTCAGCAAGTGGGTATGCTGAGAGAGCTGGCAGAACGCTACAGCGTGGTGGGCACGACTTTCGATGAAGCCTCCGACGCGCTGGGTTATGACCTCTGGCAACTCGTGCAGGAAGGCCCGGCTGATGCGCTGAATGCTACGGCCTGCACGCAGCCCGCGCTGCTCGCGGCAAGTGTGGCCGTGTGGCGTGTCTGGCAGGAGCTTGAAGGGCCACGCCCGGGCGTGATGGCTGGGCACAGTCTGGGCGAATACAGCGCCATGGTCTGTGCGGGTGCGCTGCCCTTTGCCCAGGGCGTGCAGCTGGTCAGGTTGCGTGGTGAAGCGATGCAGGAGGCGGTGCCGATTGGCGAGGGTGCCATGGCGGCGATCCTGGGCCTAGACGATGACCAGGTGGAACAGGCCTGCGCGAGTGCGGCTCAGGACGACGTGGTGTCGGCGGTCAACTACAATGCCCCAGGCCAGGTGGTCATTGCCGGCAGCAAGGCCGCCGTGGAGCGGGCGATCGTTGCCTGTCAGCAAGCAGGGGCCAGGCGTGCCGTGGAATTGCCGGTTTCCGGCCCCTTCCATAGCGCACTGATGCGCCCGGCCGCTGAGCGGCTGTCTGAGGCGATGGACGGGGTCGATCTGCGCTCGCCGCGCTATACGGTTATACAGAATGTCGATGCGCAGGCGCATGCCGACGTTGAAACATTGCGTACGCGATTGATCGAGCAGCTTTACCAGCCGGTACGCTGGACCTCGTGTGTCGAGGCGATGGCCGAGCAGGGGGCCCGGGTGTTTATCGAATGCGGCCCCGGCAAGGTGCTCACGGGCCTCAACAAGCGCATTGCGCGGGGCAGCAAGGGGCTGGCTGTCAACGATCCGGAAAGCCTGGAGGCGGCGCTGGAGTTGGCCCGGGACGCGACGCGGTAGCTGCCGTTTAATCGCCGATGACATTCATGCATGCAATCCTCTCAGGATAAAGGTGGAATACACCATGACAAGCGAGCGTAGAGTCGCCCTGGTGACCGGTGCCAGCCGCGGTATCGGTCGGGCCATCGCCCATGAGCTGGGCAGGCAGGGCCATATCGTGATAGGAACGGCCACCAGCGAAAGCGGGGCTGGCCGGATCGATGCCGACCTCAAGGAGGCGGGGATCGAAGGGGCGGGGCGTCATCTGGATGTCAACGATCAATCGAGCATCGATGCCTTGGTCAAGGCAGTGAGCGATACGTTCGGGGCTCCCACGATTCTTGTCAACAATGCCGGCATCACTCGCGACAATTTGTTGATGCGCATGAAAGAGGATGAATGGGATTCGGTGATCGACACTAACCTCAAGTCGGTCTACCGCGTCAGCAAGGCATGCCTGCGCGGGATGACCCGGGCCCGGTTCGGTCGCATCATCTGCATCAGTTCGGTGGTCGCAAGCATGGGCAATCTCGGCCAGACAAACTATGCTGCGGCGAAGGCTGGCATGGAAGGTTTCACGCGCGCCCTGGCCCGCGAAGTGGCCTCACGGTCGATCACTGTCAATTCGGTGGCCCCCGGCTTCATTGCCACCGACATGACCGAGTCGCTGCCGGAAGAACAGCGGAAAATGCTGATGGGCCAGATCCCCTTGGCCCGACTGGGCCAGCCTGAGGAAATTGCGGCCGCGGTCGGGTTTTTGGCCGGCGATAAGGCAAGCTACATCACCGGCGAGACCTTGCATGTCAACGGCGGCATGTACATGCATTGACAGTCGCCTGGTTGGCGGTTGCACCGGCCAGATGGCGTCTATAAACTACCCCGCAGCTTTTGGCTTGCGGTTTCGAAATAGCTGGTTTTCAGAACGGCTAACGTGAACGACTGGAGTACTTACAATGAGCACCATCGAAGAGCGCGTGAAAAAGGTTGTGGCCGAGCGCCTGAACGTCAAGGAAGAAGATATCCAGAATACCTCGTCTTTTACCGAGGATCTGGGCGCTGATTCCCTGGATACTGTCGAGCTGGTCATGGCGCTCGAAGAGGAGTTCGATACCGAAATTCCCGATGAGGAAGCCGAGAAGATCACGACCGTTCAGGAAGCCATCGACTACGTCAACGCTAACCAGTAATACGGTGGCGCTTGATGCCGCGTGTTGATGCCTCGGGGCGATGTCCCGGAAAGAGCCGTCCGTAAAGGGCGGCTTTCTCGTCTCTGGTCGAATCCCGCAGACGGCACAGAGCGACGGGACTCGGGTATAATGCGCGCAATGACGACTCCGGCGGGGGTCGTGTCACCAGGATCGTGGGGAGGAAATCGGATGGCTCGTAAAAGGGTGGTGGTGACCGGGCTCGGTCTGGTCACGCCGTTAGGGAATAGCGTCGACGAGAGTTGGGCCAACATCGTGGCTGGCAAGAGCGGCATTGCACCCATCGAGCATTTCGACGTCAGTGGCTTCAATACCCGTTTCGGCGGTTCGGTCAAGAACTTCGACATTAGCCCTTACCTCAACCCCAAGGAGGCCCGCAAGATGGACCTCTTCATCCAGTACGGGATGGCAGCCGGGGCCCAGGCGATCGAGGATTCCGGTATCGAGTGCACCGAAGAGAATGCCGGTCGAATCGGCGTGGCCATCGGTTCGGGTATCGGTGGGCTGCCGATGATCGAGCACAACCACCATGCCCTTCTCAAGGGGGGCGCCCGGCGAATCTCGCCATTCTTCGTGCCTGGCTCGATCATCAACATGATCTCGGGCAACCTGGCGATTCAGCATGGCTTTCGTGGACCCAACATCGCGATTACCACGGCCTGCACCACCGGCACCCACAACATCGGCTACAGCGCGCGCACCATCGCTTATGGAGATGCCGACGTGATGGTCTGCGGTGGAGCGGAAATGGCGACGACACCGCTGGGCCTCGGCGGCTTTTCGGCGGCCCGCGCGCTGTCGACCCGCAACGACGATCCGACCGCAGCCAGCCGCCCCTGGGACCGCGATCGCGATGGCTTTGTGCTCTCTGATGGCGCTGGCGTCATGGTGCTCGAGGAGTACGAACACGCCAAGGCTCGCGGTGCGACCATCCATGCCGAGCTGACCGGCTTCGGCATGAGCGACGATGCCTACCACATGACCTCACCACCGGAAGACGGCAGCGGTGCGGCCATCTCCATGAGCAATGCCATTCGCGATGCCGGCATCGTCCCCTCGCAGGTGGATTACATCAATGCGCATGGCACCTCGACACAAGCCGGCGACCTCGCCGAGAGCCGTGCCGTCGAGAAGGTGCTGGGGGATGCCGCGAAGTCCGTGGCGGTGAGCTCCACCAAGTCGATGATTGGTCATCTGCTGGGCGCGGCGGGTGCTGTCGAGGCGGTGTTCAGCGTGCTGGCGATCCGCGACCAGGTCGCGCCACCGACCATCAACCTGGAAAATCCGCAGGAGGGCTGCAATCTGGACTATGTCCCCCATTACGCGCGAGACATGAAGGTCGAGATCGCACTCTCCAATTCCTTCGGTTTCGGTGGCACGAATGGCACCCTGGTGTTTGCGAAGGTGTGAGAGATATGTCATCCCGCTCCGAAAGCTGGCCTCTGGATGACCGCGGGGCCGCCTATGGCGACGGTCTGTTCGAAACCGTCTTGCTGAGGGACGGAGAACCCCAGCTTTGGGACGCGCATCTGGCCCGCCTCGCCAAAGGCTGCGAGGTGCTTGCCATCCCCCTGCCGGTGCGCGCTGCGCTGGAACGGCCGCTGGCCTCGGCAGGCCAGGGTCTTCAGGTCTTGAAGTTGATGCTCACCCGTGGCAGCGGCGGTCGAGGATATCAGCTGCCGGAGGAGCCCGAGCCAAGGCTGCGTTGGCGACTGTCACCGTTCGTGCCGAACAGGGAGCATTGGACGAGCGGAGTGCGCATACGCCATTGTGCCTTGCGTCTGGGTATTCAGCCGGCGCTGGCGGGTCTCAAGCACCTCAGTCGTCTGGAAAACGTCATGGCTCGGGCGGAGTGGACGGCGCCAGAGATTGCCGAGGGACTCCTGTGCGATACCGAGGGCCGGCTGGTCGAGGCGACCTGCATGAACCTCTTCTGGCAACGTCACGGTCGTCTGGAAACCCCGCGGCTGGATCACTGCGGCGTGGCGGGAACGCTTCGTGAGGTCCTGCGGCAGCGCGTTAGCCTTTATGAGGTCGAGAGTGGCCCGGCGGTGCTGGAGGAGGCTGAGGCGGTATGGCTCGGCAATTCCGTGCAGGGACTCTGGCCGGTGGCGCGCCTCGATGATGCCCAGGGCCGCGAGCTCATGCGCTGGAAGATCGGGCCGCGTCATCGTCCGCTCCAGGCAGAGGCGCATGCCCTGCTGGGCTATCCCCTTTTCATATGAAGGTCACATGAAGGCCACATGAAGTCGCCTTGAGGCTCACTAGCCCTTCGCAACGAGGAAGCACATGCTGCGTCTGTTAAAGGTACTGATCGTCCTGCTGGTGATCGCCGGGGTGGCGCTGTTCGCCGGCTACCGCTATTGGGAATCGCGGCTCGATGCGCCCATCGTGCTCAACGAATCGACCATCTACGAAGTGCCCACCGGGTCGGGTTTTCACAGCGTCGTGCGCGAGCTTACCGAGCGCGGTATCGTCACCGACGCTTGGGCCTACCGCCTGCTGGTGCGGCTTGATCCACAGGCCGTGCCCGACCTGCGGCCCGGCGAGTATCGGCTGGAACCCGGCATGAGCGGCCGTGACGTGCTGGCGCTTCTGGACAGCCACGATGTGGTGACCTACTCGCTGACGATCCCCGAGGGCTGGACTCTCCAGCAGATGCGCGCTCGCCTCGCGAAAGCCCCCAAGCTCGAGGTCCTGACTGACGACCTTTCCGACGAGCAGCTGATGGTGCGACTGGGGCGTGCGGACACGCATCCCGAGGGCTGGTTCTTCCCCGATACCTACCGCTATCAGAAGGGCATGAGTGACCTGGATATTCTTCGCCAGGCATTGGGCCGGATGGAGGAGGTCCTCGAAGAGGTATGGGCCGAGCGGGACGACGATCTGACCATCGACTCGGCGTATGAGGCGCTGATCATGGCTTCCTTGATCGAGCGCGAAACCGGCGTCCCCGAAGAGCGTCGAGACATCGCCGGCGTGTTCAAGCGACGCATGGAAAGCGGCATGCGCCTGCAGACCGATCCCACGGTGATCTACGGCATGGGCGAGCGCTATGTGGGCAACATCACGCGTGCCGATCTGCGCGAAGCCACCGCCTATAACACCTATGTAATCGACGGCCTGCCACCGACCCCGATTGCCCTGCCGGGTCGCGGCGCTCTGGAAGCGGCGGTAAAACCCGCCGAAGGGGAAAGCCTGTATTTCGTCGCCCGCGGCGATGGCACGCATCAGTTTTCGAATTCACTGCGCGAGCATAACAACGCGGTGAATCGGTACATTCGCAATCGTTGATCAGGGAGCGGCTGCCACCATGTCGCAGCGCGGACGATTCATCACGCTGGAAGGCGGTGAAGGTGTGGGCAAGTCCACCAACCTGGCAATGGTGGCCGACTGGCTGGAGGCTCGCGGCATCGAGGTGGTGCGCACCCGTGAGCCCGGCGGTACCGCCAGGGCCGAGGCGATCCGCGGCCTGTTGCTCGATCCGGATATCGCCGAACCGCTCGATGATGACGCCGAGTTGTTGCTGGTGTTCGCCGCGCGTGCCCAGCACCTGGCCAGCAAGATCCGTCCGGCACTGCAGCGCGGTGCCTGGGTGGTCTGCGATCGTTTTACCGATGCCACCTTTGCCTACCAGGGAGGCGGGCGTGGCATACCCGCGGCGCGCATCAGCGCATTGGAAGCCTTCGTTCAGCAGGGGTTGCAGCCCGACCTGACGCTGCTGCTGGACATGCCCATCCAATCGGCGCAGCGCCGCCTGCAGGGCCGCCTGGACCGCGATGGCGGGCAGCGTGACCGCTTCGAGCGTGAGCGTGGCGAGTTCTTCGAGGCGGTTCGCCGGGCCTATCTGGACCGCGCCGCTGCGGCCCCCGAGCGCATCGCCGTGATCGATGCGTCGGACGATCTCGCCACGGTACAGGGTCGGCTGCTGGCGCATCTAGAAGCGCGGGTCGCCGTATGGCGTTGACAACATCGAACGTCCTGGTGCCGCCGCCCTGGCTGGCAGCGCGATTTCACGCCCTGACCGATCAGGCTCGCGCAGGGCGCCTACCCCACGCCCTGCTTTTCTCGGGCCCCAAAGGCGTGGGCAAACAACCGCTCGTTGACGCGTTGATCGCCTGGGTGCTGTGCGCTAGCCCCGGCGAGCACGCCTGCGGCCATTGTCACGGCTGTCGGATGCTGGCGGCGGGCTATCATCCCGATTTGCTCCGGGTCGAACCGGAGGAGGGCAAGCGCCAGATCCGTATCGACCCCATTCGCGGGGTCAACGCCTTCGTCGCCCAGACCGCCCAGCAGGGTGGCTACCGTGTGATCGTGATCCAGCCGGCCGAGGCGATGAACGTGGCCGCCGCCAATGCACTGCTCAAGAGCCTGGAAGAGCCCGGTGCGCAGACGCTTTTCGTGCTCATTGCCGATGTTCCCTCAAGGATGCTGCCGACCGTTCGCTCGCGTTGTCAGCAATGGACGCTTTCGCCACCCGCGGCCGAGGAATGCACGGCCTGGCTGGCCGAGCGCCTGGGCGATGAGGCCAACGCGCGCTTCTGGTGGCGGGTGGCCGGTGGGTTGCCCCTGGCAGCGCTGGAGCAGGCGGCACCCGAGGCGCGCGCCCTGCGTCAACAGTTACATGAAACCTTCGAGGCGCTGGTGCGAGGAGCCGAGCCAGTGGCGGAAGCGGCGCGGCTGGATCGGCAGTCGATCGATGCGATCCTGTGGTACGGTATCGCCTGGCTGGAGGACCTGATTCGTCTGGGCCTCTCCGGTGAGAGCCAGGAATTGCGCAACCCCGACCTGCTGCCGCTTTACCGTCAGGCCGTCAAGAATGGCCGGCTGCGTGACTGGTTCAGGCTGCTCGACTATGCCCGCGAACAGCGACGTCTGCTGGCCATGGGGGGCAATCCCAACCCCCAACTGGTGCTCGAGGCCTGGCTGGTTCGCTGGTCGGCGCTGCTGCGCTCCTGACCCTGTCTTGCGTCGTTACCCGAGGAGACGGCCATGGCCGCCCAGAAAGCGCTGTCACTGACCATTCAGGATGTTCCGACCCTGCTCTCGGCCTATATGCCGTCGCTTGATCGGGGCGG
>DATISN010000025.1:0-3337 GCA_035581765.1 Halomonas sp. | reverse complement strand
GCCGCTTTCGAGGTGAACTTCGGCCTGGACGGTGGGGTTCCCGCGCGAATCGAGTACCTCAAGCGCGCGGAGTTCGACGATCTTGGTCATAGGAACGTTTCCTCTTGTAGTACCAGCGAGTTGATCAAGCGATCTCCAGCGGGGCAAATCCCTTCACCAGGTCGTCGATCGCCTTGAGCTGGGTCAGGAAAGGCGCCAGACGATTCAGTGGCAACGCGCAGGGTCCATCGCACTTGGCATTGTCCGGATCGGGGTGCGCCTCCAGAAACAGGCCTGCAAGTCCCACGGCCACTCCCGCCCGCGCCAGCTCGGCGACCTGGGACCTGCGTCCGCCGGCGCTGTCCGCGCGTCCACCGGGGCGCTGAAGCGAATGTGTAACATCGAAAAAGACAGGATAGCCTGTTTGCTTCATATCACCAAAACCGAGCATATCAACCACCAGATTATTATACCCGAAGCTACTTCCGCGTTCGCAAAGCAACAAGCGTTGATTGCCGGCCTCTTCGCACTTGCGAATGATATGCCGCATTTCATGCGGCGCCAGGAACTGGGGTTTCTTGATATTGATGACCGCCCCGGTCTTGGCCAGGGCCACCACCAGGTCGGTCTGGCGTGCCAGGAAGGCCGGCAGCTGGATGATGTCAGCGACCTGGGCGACGGGGTCGGCCTGCCAGGGCTCGTGCACATCGGTGATGATCGGCACGCCGTATCGGGCCTTCACCTCGGCGAGGATCTCCAGCCCCTTCTCCAGGCCAGGGCCGCGGAAGGAGTGGATGGAGCTGCGATTGGCCTTGTCGAAGCTCGCCTTGAAGACGAAGGGCATGCCCAGGCGTCCGGTCACCTCGACGTAGGTCTCGGCAACCTCGAGGGCCAGTTCCCGGGATTCCAGCACGTTCATGCCCCCGAGAAGCATCAGCGGCAAAGAATTGCCGGCCCTTAGGCCGGCAACTGATATATGACGTTCTGGGATCAGGCGTTCGGATGCGGGCTCGCTCATCACAGACATGGGCCTCACTCCTGATGGACGTTATGGGCGCGGGTGCGCGCCGCCTTGTGTTCCAGCGCCGCATTGACGAAGCCGGTGAACAGCGGATGGCCATCGCGCGGCGTGGAGGTAAATTCAGGGTGAAACTGGCACGCCACGAACCATGGGTGGTCCGGCAGCTCGACCATCTCCACCAATGAATTGTCGACGCTTCTGCCGCAGACCACCAGTCCGGCCTTCTCCAGATCGCCGATGAACTGATCGTTGACCTCGTAACGATGGCGATGACGCTCCATGATCTCGTCGGCGCCATAGGCGTCGTGGGCCCTGGTGCCTTCCTTGAGGTGGCAGACCTGACCGCCCAGGCGCATGGTGCCGCCAAGATCCGAGGCGGCGTCGCGCAGTTCGATCTTGCCCTCAGGCGAGAGCCATTCGGTGATCAGCCCCACCACCGGGTGCTGCGTATCGTGGGTAAACTCCGTTGAGTTGGCGTCTGCCCAACCGGCCTTATGGCGCGCGAACTCGATCACTGCCACCTGCATGCCCAGGCAGATGCCGAGATACGGAATGTCGTTCTCGCGGGCGTAACGCGCCGTCGTGATCTTGCCCTCGACACCGCGCTCACCGAAACCGCCGGGCACCAGGATGGCGTCCTTGCCGGCCAGGCGCTCGGGGCCGTGGTGCTCGATGTCCTCGGAATCGATGTAATCGACGTTGACCTTGATGCGGGTCTGGATGCCGGCATGAATCAGCGCTTCATTGAGCGACTTGTAGGCGTCGAGCAGTTCCATGTACTTGCCGACCATGGCGATGTTGATCGACTTGAGCGGGTTGAGCTTGGCGTCGAGTACCTTCACCCACTCCGTGAGGTCGGCCTCGTCGACTTCCAGACGCAACTTGTCGCAGACGATCTCATCCAGGCCCTGCTCGTGCAGCATCAGCGGAATGCGATAGATGGTGTCGGCATCCTGCAGCGGGATGACGGCACGCTCCTCGACGTTGGTGAACAGCGCGATCTTGCGACGCTCGGTTTCCTCGAGCTCGACTTCGCTGCGACAGATCAGGATGTCCGGCTGGATACCGATGGAGCGCAGCTCCTTGACGCTGTGCTGGGTCGGCTTGGTCTTGGTTTCACCGGCGGTCTTGATGTAGGGCACCAGCGTCAGGTGCATGAAGATCGCCCGACTGGCGCCCAACTCGCTTCTGATCTGGCGAATCGACTCCAGAAACGGCAGCGACTCGATGTCGCCCACGGTACCGCCGATTTCCACCAGGGCGACGTCGAAGCCCTCGCCACCGGCATAGACGCGGCGCTTGATCTCGTCGGTGATGTGCGGAATCACCTGCACCGTGCCGCCGAGGTAGTCGCCGCGACGCTCCTTGCGCAGCACGTTCTCGTAGACACGGCCGGTGGTGAAGTTGTTGCCCTGGGTCATCTTGGTGCGAATGAACCGCTCGTAATGGCCCAGATCAAGGTCGGTCTCGGCGCCATCCTCGGTGACGAACACCTCGCCGTGCTGGAAGGGGCTCATGGTGCCCGGGTCCACGTTGATGTACGGGTCGAGCTTGAGCATGGTGACCTTGAGGCCACGCGCCTCGAGAATCGCCGCCAGCGAGGCCGACGCGATGCCCTTGCCGAGAGAGGACACAACGCCGCCGGTCACGAAGATATATCGTGTCATGGGGAACCTGTCGAAACGTGATCGGTAGGCGCGGCAGGAAGCCGCGCCCGGATGGGTCGACAGACTAGCAGGTTACGACCAATGGCTCAATTTGAGCGTCGAACAGGATGCGAACTCCACCCTGCTCGAGACCCGCCACCCGTGAACCGCGTTAGACCCCCAGGTAGTCCAGGATGCCTTCTCCGGCCTGGCGTCCCTCATAGATGGCGGTGACCACCAGATCGGAGCCGCGCACCATGTCGCCGCCGGCGAAGACCTTCTCGTTGCTCGTCTGGAAGGCGAAGCTGCCATGCTCGGGCGCCTTGATCAGGCCGCGCTCGTTCACGTCCACCTGATTGGGCGCCAGCCAGTCGATGTCCGTCGCCTGGAAACCGAAGGCGACGACCACTGCGTCGGCCGGGATCACTTCCTCGGAGCCCGGCACCACCTCGGGCCGCTGACGGCCATTCTCGTCGGGCTCGCCGAGACGCGTGCGCACCACCTTCACGCCCTCGACCTTGCCTTCACCCATCACGGCGACCGGCTGGCGGTTGAACAGGAATTCCACCCCTTCTTCGCGGGCATTGGCCACTTCACGGCGCGACCCCGGCATGTTCTGCTCGTCGCGACGATAGGCACAGGTCACGCTGCTGGCGCCCTGGCGAATCGAGGTACGGTTGCAGTCCATGGC
>DATISN010000024.1:0-6533 GCA_035581765.1 Halomonas sp. | reverse complement strand
CGTCGTCGGTCGCGAAGGCCAGTGTCAGGTCATCGTCCTCTGCCGCAAGGCGCGGCAGCCCGGGCGTCTGCTCGGGGCGCGTATGGTTGAGCAGCACGGCCAGTCGCAGCAGTCGTACCAGGCGGGCGTGGGAGCGCTGTTCGGCGACCGGCAGGGCCTTCCATTCCTTGAGCGGAAACTTGCGACGATGGCCACGCACCAGGAAGGCCAGCAGGCGCTGCTCCGGTCGCGAAAAACCGGCCAGGTCGGAGTGTTCCAGCAGATAGGCGCCATGGCGGTGGAACTGGCTGTGCGAGATCGCCAGGCCGATTTCGTGAAGGCGGCTCGCCCAGCCGAGAAACCGCGCCTGGTCGTTATCCAGCGACCAGACGTCACGTACCTGGGCGAACAGGGCCAGGGCGGTATCGGCGACGTTGTCGGCCTGGCGGGTATCGACGCCATAGCTGCGCTCGAGGTTCGTCAGGCTCTTGAGCCGTGAGTCCTCTGGGCTGTTGCGGCCGACCATGTCGTACAGCACCCCTTCGCGCAGGGCGCCATCGGCGTAGCGCATCGTCTCCAGTTCGAGCGCCTCGAAGATCGCGCAGAGGATCGCCACCCCGGCGGGAAAGACGCGTGCCCTGTCGGCCTTCAGCCCTTCGAGGGACACTTTTTCGAGGCGCTTGAACTTGACCAGGCGCTCCCTCATGGCGAAGAGCCCCTTGCGCGTGATCACGCCCTCGGGTGTCTCGCTGGCAGCCGCAATCACTGCGGCGGCCGCCTTGATGGTGCCGCTGGAGCCCACCGGATCGGACCAGCCCAGCCGAAGATAGGGGCGCTGAATGTTGGCGAGCTCCGACAGTGCCGCCAGTTCGGCCTTGCGAAACCGCTTCTCGCTGATGTCGCCGTTGGCAAAGAAACGCCGGGTGTAGGTCACACACCCCATCCCGAGGCTCTCCAGCGCCAGGGGCTCGAAGCGCTCGCCGATGATGAACTCCGTGGAGCCGCCACCGATATCGATGATCAGGCGTCGTCCATTTTCGGCCAGCGCATGGGCGGCCCCCAGGTAGATAAGCCGGGCCTCCTCGCGGCCGGCGATGATCTCGATGCGCGTGCCCAGCAGGGCCTCGGCGCGCTCGATGAATTCCTGGTTGTTGTCGGCGTCGCGCAGCGCGTTGGTCCCCACCACGCGCAGATGTCCGGGCAGGATGTCGCCGAGAAAGGGGGCGAAGCGCGAGAGGCAGTCCAGAGCGCGCTGCATGGCGTCTTCGCTAAGCCGGCCGTCATCGCCGAGCCCGGCCGCGAGCTGCACCTTTTCACCGAGACGCGCGACCACCTGCAGGCGCTCGTCCTGATAGTTGGCCACCAGCAGGTGGAAGCTGTTGGAGCCCAGGTCGATGGCCGCCAGGCGATGGGGGGCAGCAGGCGGCGTATCGGTTAATTCGTCGGCGAGGCGGTCGATAGCCGAGTCCATGGGCAAAGTCATGACGTATCCTTGTGATATCCTTGCCCGCAGGTTGCGATGGTGTGCCTACGCTGTCAATCAATGATCCGCCGCGACGATCAGGCGGGGCTTGCGTTTGCCGACGGCCTTGACTAGTATCGAGTCGTTCGCTTGTTCCGAATGCTTACCGACCGTTTCATGGCGTTTACGCCACGGTCAATTTCCAAGTCGTCAGACAGCCCTCTGCATCAGTCCGTGAAAATGCCCCTTGGGCGAGATCCGCTGATCAGGCGAAAACGAACCTGCTCCCTCGATTCCGATATCGGCCCGGCACCCCCTCTCGTGCGATTTCCTGCCCATGGCCATATGATGCAACACGACGAGTGGCAGCCTGTCCGGGCTCTGAACGCATCCACACGGCGTAATCGTCTCGCCTCCTGTCTTTTCACGGCGCCTGGCCGCCCGGCTTCCACGAGCAACTTCTGAACACACCGATGAATCTTACTGAACTCAAGCAAAAGCCCGTGCCGGAACTTCTGGAGACTGCCCGCGAGATGGGCATCGACAATCTGGCACGCTCCCGCAAGCAGGACATCATCTTTGCCATCCTCAAGAAGCACGCCAAGAGCGGCGAGGACATCTATGGCGATGGTGTGCTGGAAATTCTCCAGGACGGCTTCGGGTTCCTGCGCAGTGCCGACAGTTCCTATCTGGCCGGCCCTGACGATATCTATGTATCGCCCTCGCAGATCCGTCGCTTCAACCTGCGCAAGGGGGACTCGATCTCCGGCAAGATTCGCCCGCCGAAGGAAGGGGAGCGCTATTTCGCGCTGCTCAAGGTCAGCCAGATCAACTTCGACCGGCCGGAAAACGCCAAGCACAAGATTCTCTTCGAGAACCTCACGCCGTTGTTCCCCCAGGAACGCATGCGCATGGAGATCGGCAACGGCTCCACCGAAGATCTGACCTCGCGGATCATCGATCTGGTCGCGCCCATCGGCAAGGGCCAGCGCGGTTTGCTGGTCTCCCCGCCCAAGGCGGGCAAGACGCTGATGCTGCAGAACATCGCCACTTCGATCACGCGCAACAACCCCGATTGTCACCTGATCGTGCTGCTGATTGACGAGCGTCCGGAGGAAGTCACCGAGATGTCGCGCACCGTGCGCGGCGAGGTGGTGGCCTCGACCTTCGACGAGCCACCGGCGCGTCACGTGCAGGTCGCCGAGATGGTGATCGAGAAGGCCAAGCGCCTGGTCGAGCACAAGAAGGACGTGGTGATCCTGCTCGACTCCATCACGCGTCTGGCGCGGGCCTACAACACCGTGGTGCCGAGTTCCGGCAAGGTGCTCACCGGCGGTGTCGACGCCCACGCCCTGGAGAAGCCCAAGCGCTTCTTTGGCGCGGCGCGCAACATCGAGGAGGGCGGCAGCCTGACCATCATCGCCACGGCGCTGGTCGACACCGGCTCCAAGATGGACGAGGTGATCTTCGAGGAGTTCAAGGGCACCGGCAACATGGAGGCGCACCTGGACCGCAAGCTGGCCGAACGCCGCGTCTACCCGGCCATCAACATCCGCCGATCCGGTACCCGCCGTGAGGACCTGCTCGCCTCCGAGGACGAGATGCAGCGCATGTGGATCCTGCGCAAGCTGCTCAACCCCATGGACGACACAGCGGCTACCGAATTCCTGATCGATCGTCTCAAGGATACCAAGACCAACCTGGAATTCTTCGAGGCCATGAAGAGGCGGTAAGTCAGGCGTCGCGGCATCGTAAAGGGGCGGCATGCTATGCTGCCCCTTTCGTCATTCTGGAACCGGGAAATCCGAATGAAGTACAAGGACCTGCGAGATTTCATCGCGGCGCTGGAGGCCCAAGGGGAACTCGTGCGCATCAGTGCCGAGGTCGACCCCTACCTTGAGATCACCGAGATCTGTGATCGCACGTTGCGCGCCGGCGGGCCGGCCCTGCTGTTCGAGAACGTCAAGGGGCATTCCATGCCGCTGCTTGGCAACCTCTTCGGTACGCCGAAAAGGGTCGCCATGGGCATGGGGCAGGATGACGTCGCGGCCCTGCGCGAGGTGGGCGAATTGCTGGCCTTTCTCAAGGAGCCCGAACCACCCAAGGGCTTTCGCGATGCCTGGGACAAGTTGCCGGTCTTCAAGCAGGTCATGAGCATGGGGCCCAAGCGCGTGCGCTCGGCCCCCGTGCAGGCACTGGTCTATGAGGGCGACGATGTCGACCTCGGACGGCTGCCGATCCAGCACTGCTGGCCCGGCGATGTGGCCCCGCTGATCACCTGGCCGCTGGTGATCACGAAAGGGCCTCACAAGACCCGGCAGAATCTGGGTATCTACCGCCAGCAGAAGTTATCGAAAAACCGCCTGATCATGCGCTGGCTGTCCCACCGTGGCGGGGCGCTGGATTTTCAGGAGTTCCAGAAGGCTCATCCCGGCGAGCCCTTTCCGGTGGCCGTGGCCCTGGGGGCCGACCCGGCCACCATCCTCGGCGCCGTCACCCCGGTGCCGGATTCGCTCTCCGAGTACGCCTTCGCCGGGCTACTGCGGGGCTCGCGCACCGAGCTGGTCAAGTGCGGCCATGCCGACCTGGAAGTGCCGGCCTCGGCGGAGATCATTCTCGAGGGCTTCATCTACCCCGATGACACCGCGCCCGAAGGCCCGTATGGCGATCACACCGGCTACTACAACGAGGTCGACCACTTTCCGGTCTTCACCGTGACGCGCATGACCATGCGCGAGAATGCCATCTATCATTCCACCTATACCGGTCGGCCGCCCGACGAGCCGGCGATCCTGGGGCTGGCGCTCAATGAGGTGTTCGTGCCGATCCTGCGTCGCCAGTTCCCCGAGATCGTCGACTTCTACCTGCCGCCGGAGGGCTGCTCCTACCGGATGGCCGTGGTCACCATGAAGAAACAGTATCCGGGGCATGCCAAGCGGGTAATGATGGGTGTGTGGAGCTTCCTGCGACAGTTCATGTACACCAAATTCGTGGTGGTACTCGACGACGATGTCAGCGCCCGCGACTGGAAGGACGTGATCTGGGCAATTACCACCCGCATGGACCCGGCCCGCGACACCGTGCTGGTCGAGAATACCCCTATCGACTATCTGGACTTCGCCTCGCCGGTGACCGGCCTGGGCTCCAAGATGGGCCTCGATGCCACCAGCAAGTGGCCGGGGGAAACCGATCGCGAGTGGGGCACGCCGATCGTCATGGACGCGTCCGTCCAGGCTCGCGTCAGCGAGCGCTGGAACGAGCTTGGCATCACGTTATCTCCCGACAACGACACGAGGCATTCATGACGGCAAGGACCCTGACCTGTCGGGTCGCCGAGGTCGAGGACCTCACCCCGGACGTCTTTCGCGTCACCCTGGAGGGGCGACCCCAGGCGGTGGCTCATGCCCCGGGACAGTATCTGGAGATGCGGCTCGATGACGCTACCTGGGTACCCTTTTCCATCGCCAACGCCCATGCCGGCGACGGCATCATCGAACTGCACATCCAGCACTGGCCGGAGCGGGACAACTCGGCGCGGCTGCGCCAGATCCTGCAGGTCGCCGAGCGGCTTACCCTGCGCTTGCCCGGCGGCGATTGCCAGCTCGACCCGGACAGTCGCCGACCGCTCTTGCTGGTCGCTGCCGGCACCGGTTTCTCGCAGATGAAGGCGATCGTCGAGGCGGCGCTGCATGCCGACCCGCATCGCGAGATCGACCTGTGGTGGGCGGCGCGCGAACGCCGAGATCTCTATCTTGAGCGTCTGCCCCGCGAGTGGGCCGCGCGTCATGCCAACGTCCGCTTTCACGCCGTGACCGAGATCGCACCGGAAGAGCCTGTGGTGGGCGAGCGCGTCTCGAGCCACCGAGGGCGGATCGACCAGGCGCTGGCCGATTTTCTCGATGACGTCTCGGGCCACGATGTCTATGTCTCCGGCTCGCCGGGCATGGTCTATGCCTGCATCGACGTGCTGGCTTCGCTGGGGCTCAAGGCCAGTCGGGTCTTTTCCGATGTCTTTGCCTATGCGCCCCGGGATCCCATCGTGCCCACCGCGGGCAGCCTGGTGGGCAAGGGCGTGAAAGCGGAGGAGGACAGCCGATGAGCGCCTCGCCGATCCTGATCACCGGTGGCGCCCAGCGTCTGGGTCGCCACTGCGCCGAACGCCTGCGCGACGACGGCCACCCGGTCATCATCACCTATCGCCGCGAACGCCCGGCCCTCGAGGCGTTGCGCGAGCGTGGCGTCGTCACGCTGCAGGCGGATTTCGAAACGGAAGCGGGCATCCTCGATTTCATCGCCCGACTCAAGGCCGAGACGTCGTCGCTGCGCGCCATCGTCCACAACGCCAGCGACTGGGCGCCGGACAGCAGCGGCAGCGAGGCGGGTGCCAATTTCGAGCGGTTGTTCCGGGTGCACATGCTGGCGCCTTACCTGATCAACCTGCAGGCCCGCGAACTGCTCGAGGCCTGCAGCGAGCCGCACCGCGATATCGTCCACATGACCGATTACGTGGTGCAGAAGGGCTCGAAAAAGCACGCCGCCTATGCCGCCAGCAAGGCCGGGCTGGACAACCTCACCCTATCGTTTGCCGCCATGTATGCGCCGACGATCCAGGTCAACGCCATCGCCCCGGCGATGATCATGCTCAATGAAGGCGATGACGAGGCCTATGCCGCGAAGGTGAAGGCCAAGTCGGTCATGGACATGGTGCCGGGCCCAGGTGTGATCTACCAGAGCCTGCGTTATCTGCTCGACAACCGGTACGTGACCGGGGTGACGCTGCCGGTCGATGGCGGCCGGCATCTTCGCTAGAATAGCGACATCGTGAAAATTTCCCTGAGAGGACTTCGAGATGGCAGGACACGACGAGAACGTCACGGACGGAAGCGGGCTGCTTTCGGTGGTGCTGGGCCTGGTGGTGCTCGTGGGCATGAGCGCCCTGCCGGCGACCATCGGTATCGTGCAGATTTTTACCGGCTGAGCATGCGAGCGTGCCTTGACTCGGGGTGCGGCTTTTCAGCCCGATAATGGCCACGCTGGTCCTTGCCTTTCGACGGCCGCAGCGGCACGATAGACTTAGTTGAAAGTTAAATTG
>DATISN010000023.1:0-4447 GCA_035581765.1 Halomonas sp. | reverse complement strand
CACGCTGGTGGTGTCGGAGATCTCGTTGGCGATCCGCGCCATGGCGCCTTCCCGGTTGCCCTCCGATAGCTGGCGGCGGGCGATATCCAACGCCTGCTCGAGAATTTTCGGGTCCTGCAGCAGCTTCCTGATGAAGCCCTGAAGTTCGTAAATGATCCGCGTTTTCTGGATTTCCGATGAGGACATGGCGGTCTCCTAGTGTGAAACGCTGCCGTGACGGCAATGGCGGCACAATAGCATGTTTGGCATCGGCCTAAAGAGGCGACGAAGCGTTATGCATTCTGTGTAAGAAATAGCTTACATAAGTCATCCGCAATGACATCTCGCTCTTGCTGAATTAGTTGTTGGACAAACGCTCAGTTCCGGTTACGCTAGATTACAAAGATGAGAAATATAAGATAAAAGTGCGTACGACAAAGCGGCCAAACCTCATGCTATTCGTCGCTAGCGAGTTGGTTGCATCCGTCGTTTCAGGGAAATGGGAAAGGAAGCGCCGTCCAGTCGATCGGATGAGACCCGCCATTAAAAGAATATCAACTAACCAAGACATGTCGGTCGCTCGTCCTCTTGCCTGACTGTCGCTATCACAGGGAACTCTCATGATGCGTGTAATCGCCTCTTCGCATGCCCGGGGGCTTTGTCGTCTGACGGCCACCGCTCTTATCAGTACGTCGCTTACCTTGCTGCCCCTCGCTGCCGCCGTCGCGCAGAGCCTCCCCTCGGGGCTGTCCTCGCCGGGGTCGAGCGATCTGCGCAGTGTGGTTCAGCGTGCCATCGCTACCAATCCCGAGGTGGAGGCCGCCTGGAATGGCCTGAACGCCGCCGGACATGATATGCGTCAGGCGCGCGGCAACTACCTGCCGAGTATCGACGTGACTGCCGGGGTCGGCATCGAAGATCGTGAAGGGGACGGCCGTGGCAGCTACGATTCCGACTTCACCGAGCTGCGTCTCAACCAGATGATCTATGACGGCTTCGCGACGCGCAGCGAGGTGCAGCGTCTCGACCGGGCCAAGCTGGTGCGTTACTACGAATTGCTGGGTGCCAGTGAGAATGTGGCCCTGGAATCGGCTCAGGCCTATCTGGACGTCAACCGCTACCGTGATCTGGTCCGTCTCGCCCAGCAGAACTACTCGGACCATCTGCGGGTGTTCAACCAGATCGAGGAGCGGGCGCTGGCCGGGACGGGTCGCGGTGTCGACCTGGAGCAAATCAGTGGTCGTCTCGCGCTGGCCGAATCCAATCTCATGACGGAGGCGTCAAACCTCCATGACGTGACGTCACGCTATCAGCGCCTTGTCGGTGACCTGCCGGCTGAGACGCTGGCGCCGGCACCCGACATGAATGAACGCTTGCCGACATCGGTCACCCAGGCGGTGGATCTGGCGTTCACCGGCAACCCGGACTTTCATGCCGCCATCGAGAATATCGAGGCGTCCCGGGCCGAGCGTGAGGGAGCGCGAGCGGGCTTTCATCCACGCCTCGACCTGCGTGGCCGCACCGGCACCAACAACGAAAGCGGTATTACCGGTCGCCGCGATCAGCACAGCATCGAACTGGTCGCCAGCATGAACCTCTATCGCGGGGGCAGTGACCTGGCATCGTTCCGTGCTGCCAGCGACCGGGTGGAGCAGGCAACCAACCAGCGCGAGTTGGCCTGTACCAATGTCCGGCAGACCACACAGGTCGCCTTCAACGACACGCAGCGTCTTCGTGAGCAGCTCAAGTACCTGAACGAACACCGTCAGTCCATCGATCGGGTCCGTGGGGCTTACCAGCAGCAGTTCGATATCGGACAGCGCACCCTGCTCGATGTGCTGGACAGCGAGAACGAGTATTTCGAGGCCAGCCGCGCCTACGTCAACGCAGAGTATGACGTGGCGGTGGCCGATGCCCGTACCCTGGCGGCATTGGGTCAGCTGATGCAGGCACTGGACGTTCGCCGGGATGACATGCCGAGCCTGGCCGAACTGGGAAGCGACGGGGTAGACCTTAACCCCGAGGTGCTCTGCCCGGCTCAAGGACCGACCGGCTTCACCCTTGAGGACTTTACGGGAGACATCACGGCCCCGGCACCCACGCGGGCACCGGACATCACTCTGTCCACTGACGCGCTTTTTGCCATCAACAGTGCCGAACTCGGCCTGGATGCCCGCGGTGAGCTCTCCGGGCTGGCCGAGCGGATCAACGATCAGGGGGATCTGGCGCGTGTCTTTATCGCCGGCCATGCCGACATCACCGGCAGTGACGCCATCAACGATCCTTTGTCCCAGCGCCGTGCCGATAGTGTGGCCAGCTACCTGGTCAACCAAGGAGTCGACGGCAGCCTGATACAGACCCGCGGGTATGGTTCCGCTCAGCCGGTGGCCAGCAACCAGAACGCCGAGGGCCGTCGCCAGAACCGGCGGGTCGAGGTGACGCTTGAGCGAGTCGGCGAGAACCTGGACATGTCGTTTCGTAGTTTAGATTCACAGTCGGGACGTGTTTCACCCGTGCTCACCGCCGGCGGCAACGACCCGGTCTCCCAGGCCTGGTCCGCCAGCACTCCCACGCTGTATGGCGAGGTGGAGGCGGACGTCAGCCTGTCTCGCTCACCCATGGTGGCCACCGCGGCAGCGAGCGAGAAGACCTTCCTACAGGTTGTTGCACTGAAGGATGAATCCAGTGCCAGTGGTCTGGGTGAAGAGCTCAGTGCTGAACTGGCCTTGCCGGTCAGGCTACTCAGCGCCGCCGGTCTTCACCGCGTCCAGCTCGGTCCTCTCGATGATTCCGCTGAGGTCCACCACCTCCAGCGTCGACTCGAGACGATGGGCTACTCGGACAGTTATACCGTTCAAGGTTGACTGGGCTCAGCCCGTCCATCTCGGGCTGGGCCGTGCGGGTGAACGAAATTTCCCCCAGGTCGTACCGGCGGCTTGGCGGGACGACTTCTGAGGTAGGTGTGACCCACAAAGAGAATCTCGACCCGCCAATGGGTCCTTCGCGCCCCGTCATTCGGGATGAACTTCTCGAATGTCTCCAAACCGTGGCTCTCGCCCATGACCACCAGGTCACGGCGGAATCGCTCACTGCCGGGTTGCCTCTCGAGGAGGGCAAACTCACGCCAGCGGTCTTTCCCCGCGCCGCCTCCCGGGCAGGGATGACCGCGCGGATCGTCAAGAGTCGGCTGGTCCAACTCAATCCCGCGCTGTTCCCCGCCGTCCTGCTGCTCGAACCTGGGCGCGCCTGCGTGCTGTTGGCGTTGGATCTCAAGGCGCGGTGCGCCCGGGTGATCTTCCCCGAACTGGGCGAGGCCGAGACCGAGGTCAGCCTGGATGGTCTGCAATCGAGCTATGGCGGCCAGGCCATCTACGTGCGCCCGCGTTTCCACTTCGATGCCCGCGGGCCCGAGGTCAACAAGCAACGCGCGCGGCACTGGTTCTGGGGGGTGATACGCGAGAACCGCAAGCTCTACCGCGACGTGATCGCCGGGTCGGTGGTGATCAACCTGTTCGCCATCGCGATGCCGTTGTTCGTGCTCAATGTCTATGACCGGGTCGTGCCAAACCACGCGACAGAGACGCTCTGGGTTCTGGCCATCGGCATCTTCGTGGTGCTCTGTTTCGACCTGATGCTGCGGTTGATGCGAAACGCCTTCGTCGACCTGGCGGCCAGTCGGGCTGACGTCAAGTTGTCGTCGTCACTGATGGCCAAGGTGCTGGGGCTGCGCATGGAGGCACGGCCGGCATCCACCGGCTCCTTCGCCGCGACCCTGCAATCCTTCGAGTCGGTGCGTGCCTTCATCGGCTCGGCCACGGTGGTCTCGCTGGTCGACCTGCCGTTCGTCCTGATGTTCGCCGGCATCATCGCGCTGATCGGCCCGCCGCTGGTGATTCCGGTCCTGGTGGGCATCGTCTTTGTGCTGCTTTACGCGATGGCGGCCCAGGGCAAGCTTCATGAACTTTCCGAAACCACCTGGCGGGTGAGTGCCCAGCGCAATGCCACCCTGGTCGAGTCGATTTCCCACCTAGAAACGGTCAAGACACTGCGTGCCGAAAGCCGCATCCAGTCAACCTGGGAGAAGTCCTCCGCCTATCTGTCGCGCACAGCCGCTCAACTGCGCCTGGTCAGCTCCTCGGTGTCCAGCGTGGCGCTCTGGGCCCAGCACAGTGTGGCGGTCTGCGTGATCATCATCGGGGTCTATCAGATCATCGAGGGCAACCTGACTCAGGGTGGGCTGATCGCGGCTTACTTGTTGTCGTCGCGAGCCATGGCGCCGGTGAGCCAGGCCGCGGCGCTGCTGGCCCAGTACCATCAGTCCTCCACTGCCCTGCAATCCCTCAATTCGATCATGGAACGTCCCGTCGAGCGCCATGACGCCAAACGCTTCGTCAGCCGGCCGGTGATCAAGGGCGAGATCCGCTTCGATAAAGTGACCCTGCGCTATCCCAATGAGGAGCGCGATGCC
>DATISN010000022.1:0-4631 GCA_035581765.1 Halomonas sp. | reverse complement strand
GGGGGCGATGGCCATGTCGTCGGCGACGCCGAATCCTTCGCGTTCGTGAAGCAGGGCGACAAGCAGGTGCTCGGCGTCGCCCTGTCGGGCATGGGCGACCAAAAGGTGGCCAGACACCGAGAGGTGAGCGTCCACCAGCGTGGTGAGGCGCTCGGCCAGCTGACGGCTGAAGGCGAGAAAATCCTTGCTGCCCTCCAGGTAGGCCGCGAGCTCGGTAGGGAAGGGCGAGGTCGACTGACCCGTCGGCGTTGTTTCGGCAAAGCGCCCCCAGCTTTTCTGCTTGGCATGGTAGGCATCGTTGACGCGGGCAAGCAGGTCGTCGAGCACGGGCGAACCGGGCAGCTCGGTCTCGGCCGCGACCAGGGTCGCCGGCCGGTCGCTGGCAGGTTTTTCGAGGCGATGGGCGATGCCGTGCAGAATTGGCATTAAACCTCCTGCAGTAATGAACTAGGGTCCGGATAATACGCGCAGGAGGCCATCGTCGATAGGCGTGCTGTTGTCAGCGTCCTACCATGCACGCGATCCTTCGAGTAGCGCCACGGCGATATGGGTCCTGGTCGGTGTCAGTCCGAAGAGGCTGGCCAGCAAGCCTTGCGGTAAGAGAGAGATATGGGCGGGTGCGTAGAGCAGTACAATCACGCGGGTATCATCTTGCACAGCGCTGGATGCCAGTCCCATGGCGCACACCAGTACCTATAGTCCGTGGTCACTGGGAAGAGCGCTGGCAGATGATCCAAAAGTCGCCAGGTGAGCATCTCGAGCTCAGCCTGACGTAAACAACAACTCGAAGAAGGAACGCAGGATGAAATCGAAGCATAACCGGCGTGTGATGGCCGGTGCCCTGATGGTGACCGGTCTGGGACTGTGCGTTGGCCAGGCAATGGCTAAAGAGATCAGCGGGACTCTGGATGGCGAGGCGAACGAGTGGCATGTGCTCTCCCATTCCGAAGGCTCCACCGCCTCTTTCAGCGAGATTGCCCCCGGCATGCTTAACGTGACCGTGCAGGGGCATCGCGAAGATCGCTATGAGACGCAGGGCACGCTGAGCATCGACTTCATGGTGATGCAGGGGTCGCCCAGCCAGGCATCCGTGACTTACTTCCACGAAAGCGGACTGACACCCCACTATGGCACCAAGGAGGAGGTGCCCATCGAAATCGAGACGCTCGAGATCGGCGACGGCGATACCGGCCGGGTCACCGGGCGCGTGGCGACATCACTAGCCTATGTGGAGTCCATGACGGTTGGACACGATCAAGACAACACTCTGGACATCGATGTCAACTTTGATGTCACCTTGACTCGACAGGAGTAAGAAGGGGGAGTCGTGCTGCCGCCGGGAAACCGGCGGCAGCCGTATCTTCAAGGCTTCAGACGATAACCGCTCTTGAATATCCAGCTCAGCACCGCCAGCGCCGCGCTCAGAAACAGCAGGATCATCAGAAGGCTGACCACCGGGCTGACGTCGCTGATGCCGTAGAAGCTCCAGCGAAAGCCGCTAACCAGGTAGACCACCGGATTGGCCAGCGTCACGGTCTGCCAGAAGGGCGGCAGCATGTCGATCGAATAGAAGGTGCCGCCCAGGAAGGTCAACGGCGTGATGACCAGCAGCGGCACCAGCTGCAACTTCTCGAACCCGTCGGCCCAGATGCCGATGATGAAGCCGAGCAGGCTGAACGTGATCGCTGTCAGTATCAGGAAGACCAGCATCATCAAGGGATGCTCGATGGCGTAGGGGACGAACAGCCGGGCCGTCGCCAGCACGATGAGCCCGAGGATCATCGACTTGCTGGCGGCCGCGCCCACGTAGCCGATCACCACTTCCACGTAGGACATGGGGGCCGAGAGAATCTCGTAGACCGAGCCCGAGAAACGCGGGAAGAAGATGCCGAAGGAGGCGTTGGACACGCTCTGCGTCAGCAGCATCAGCATGATCAGGCCCGGTACGATGAAGGCGCCGTAGCTCACCCCATCGACCTCGCTGATGCGCGTGCCGATCGCGGCGCCGAAGACCACGAAATAGAGCGACGTGGAAATCACCGGTGAAATGACGCTCTGTAACATGGTGCGCAGGCTACGGGCCATTTCGGCGAGATAGAGGGTCTTGACGGATTGCAGGTTCAAGTTTTTCAAGTTCATCGACGCTCCTGAACCAGGCTGACGAAGATATCTTCCAGCGAACTCTGACGGGTATGCAGATCCTTGACCCGCAGGCCCACCGCCTCGAGGTCGGCCAGCAGCCCCGAAATGCTCGAGCTTTCCTGCTGGCTGGCGGCGTCATAGCTGTAGACCAGCGCATGGCCCTCGTCGGTGAGCGTTAGCCCGTGACCGCTGAGCGCGGTGGGTATATCTGCCAGTGGCTCATGCAGGTGCAGGGTCAGCTCCTTGTTGCCGAGCTTGCGCATCAGCGCATGCTTGTTCTCTACCAATACGATCTCGCCACGGCGAATCACGCCGATGCGGTCGGCCATCTCCTCGGCCTCCTCGATGTAGTGGGTGGTGAGGATGATGGTCACGCCCTGGTCGCGCAGCTGGCGCACGACTTCCCACATCTCGCGGCGCAGCGCCACATCGACCCCGGCGGTGGGTTCGTCGAGGAACAACACCTGGGGCTCATGGGCCAGCGCCTTGGCGATCAGCACACGTCGCTTCATGCCGCCGGAAAGTGCCAGCAAGCGGCTGTCGCGCTTCTCCCAGAGGGTCAGGGAGCGCAGCACCTTCTCGATATGCGCCGGGTCCTTGGGCTTGCCGAACAGGCCGCGGCTGAAACTGACCGTGTCCCATACCGTGGTGAAGGCCTCGTTGGTCAACTCCTGGGGCACCAGGCCGATCAACGCCCGCGCCTTGCGGTACTGGCGCACGTTGTCGTGGCCGTCGACCATCACGCGCCCGGCGCTGGGGTTGACCAGACCGCAGATCACGCTGATCAGGGTGGTCTTGCCCGCCCCATTGGGGCCGAGCAGGGCGAAGATCTCGCCGCGGCGGATCTCCAGATCGACATCGACGAGCGCCTTGAAACCATCGCGGAAGGTCTTCGACAGGCCCTCCACGCGAATCATCGGCGTTTCACTCAAGGGTGATGTCTCCATCGAATTGAAGGTCGAGATCCAGGCCGGCGACATGCACCTTGACCGTGGCCGGCAGCGATTCGTCGCCCTTCAGGCGGCCATCGGCCAGGGCGTCTTTCACGGCCTGCTCGATGGCCTGCTGCGAATTCACACCGACGTTCTTGAGAAGCTTGCGGATGCTGTGGTTGAAGGTATCGTCATTCATCGAGACATCCTCTTGGAAGGGGGAAACCACCCGCCAGGCTAACGCGCAGCGGCTGGGGATACGGCTGGCCAACGATCAACGCCGTGCCGGGTTCCCGGTCACGGCGTTGCCTTCAGCGCAGCGGAACGCTCACTTGCGGTCGGTAACTTCCAGCAGGTGATAGCCGAACTGGGTCTTCACCGGACCATGAACCTTGTTCAGTTCGCCCGAAAACACCACTTCATCGAATTCGCGGACCATCTGCCCCGGGCCGAAGCTGCCCAGATCACCGCCCTGCTTGCTGGAAGGGCAGGAGGAGTTCTCGCGAGCGACCTCGGCGAAGTCGCGACCGCCCTCGATCTCGGCCTTGAGTTGCTGACACTTCGCTTCGCTGTCCACCAGAATGTGACGTGCACTTGCCTGAGCCATATCGCTCTCCCGAAGGGTGGGTGAAATTCTGTCTTGAAGGGGAGCAAGGATAGCATGCGTGGACCCGACTGGGCCGGATGCGACGATGGATCGCCGCTATGAAGCTGATTGACGGACAGCAAGCCGGGCATTGAGCCGGGCAGCGAGCCGGATAAGTGAGACAGGGGGCGGAGGTATGCCCCCCGCCATCCAAGCTTCAAAGGACGCGGCGAAGGCATGGGACCGGCTAGAGACCGTGTTGCCGGGCCTTGCGGCGCGAATAGAACTTCATCAATGGCGTGACGGAAATGCCGTGCGCCACGATCGACACGGTCACCACAGTCAGCGTCAGGGAAATGAGCTCCTCCGCCATGGAGTCCGGTACGCCGTGATTAACGGCATACATCAAATAGTAGATCGAGCCAATACCGCGAATACCGAACCAGGAAATCAACAGGCGTTGGTCATTCGACACCCTCGCGCCGAGAATCCCGAACCAGACCGAGAGGGGGCGGGCCACCAGAAACAGCAGCAGGACCAGCCAGATGGCCTTGGCGTGCAGGTAGCTATACCAGAGCATGGCGCCGACCAGCAGGACGACGATCATTTCGGCGATGCGCTCCATCTGTTCGATGAAACCGCTACCGCTGCCTTCATGAACCCAACGACGGGATGGGCCGGCGGCCATGTCAGCAGAAAGACTGGCGGGGAGTCCGCTGGAGAGTCCGGCAGAGAGACCGGCTTGCCCGTCCGGCGAGGCCGACACGCCATCGTCCTGGCGTTCCATTCGCTGGAGTGCCAGGGCGGCAGCAAACACGGCGAGAAAGCCGTAGGTATGGCAAAGGACAGCAAAGGCGTAGGCAAGGGCAATGAGCCCGAGTGCGAGGAATTCGTCCAGACCGACCTCCGCCTTGTAGCGATGGCGCAGGAAAGACACCAGCTTGCCGACGGCGGACCCGGTGATGGCGCCG
>DATISN010000021.1:0-18946 GCA_035581765.1 Halomonas sp. | reverse complement strand
GCCCAGGCCGACCTCTCCCACGAAGTGCCGGAGCGCGGTCGCAACGAGATCGGCCGGCTGTTCGCCGCCATGGGCGAAATGCGCCTCAGCCTGACCAAGATCGTCGGCGAGGTGCGCGACAGCAGCAACTCCATCCATATGGGCAGCCGCGAGATCGCCGGTGGCAACGCCGATCTTTCCTCGCGCACCGAGCAGCAGGCCGCCTCCCTGGAGGAAACGGCCTCGAGCATGGAGCAGCTCACCGCCACCGTGAAGCAGAACGCCGACAATGCCCGTCAGGCCAGCGGCCTGGCGCTGGACGCCTCCACCACCGCCGAGCGCGGCGGCGAAGTGGTGGATCGAGTCGTCCAGACCATGCACGGCATCTCCGACAGCTCGCGCAAGATCTCCGACATCACTGGCGTCATCGACTCCATTGCCTTCCAGACCAACATCCTGGCGCTCAACGCCTCCGTCGAGGCCGCCAGGGCCGGCGAGCAGGGCCGCGGCTTCGCCGTGGTGGCAAGCGAGGTGCGCAACCTGGCCAGCCGCAGCGCCGATGCCGCCAAGGAGATCAAGGGGCTGATCGAGGGCTCGGTGGCCCAGGTCAAGGAGGGCTCGACCCTGGTGGAGCAGGCGGGTGGCACCATGAACGATGTGGTCGCGGCGGTGCGGCGCGTCACCGACATCATGGACGAGATATCGGCGGCCTCGCAGGAACAGAGCGACGGCATCGAACAGGTCAGCCAGGCGGTAGGGCAGATGGACCAGGTGACCCAGCAGAACGCCTCCTTGGTGCAGGAAGCCTCCGTGGCGGCCGCCTCGCTCGAGGAGCAGGCCAGCCGGCTGGAACGGGCCGTGGCGGTATTCCGCCTGGCCGGCATGGCCAGCACCGTCGCGCTGCCTGCCGCCGAGACGCCCCGCGCCTCGCTCCCCTCGATGCCGCCCCGGGGCGCCGACCCGCATACCCCGGCCCGTCAGCCCGCCCGTCGCGAGGCGGTGACCGAGGAAGAGTGGGAAGAATTCTAACATCACGCCCGACGATGAACCGCGTCGTCGGGTCTATCGACATCGAGAGGAATCGCAATGGTAGACAAGAACATGAGCATCCTGGTGGTGGATGACTTTCCGACCATGCGCCGCATCGTGCGCAGCCTGCTCAAGGAGCTCGGCTTTACCAATGTCGAGGAGGCCGAGGATGGTCAGGACGCCCTGAGCAAGCTCAAGGGCGGCGGCTTTCAGTTCGTGGTTTCCGACTGGAACATGCCCAATCTCGATGGCCTGGAGATGCTCAAGCGGATTCGCGCCGACGATGGCTTAAAGACGCTGCCGGTGCTGATGGTGACCGCCGAGGCCAAGAAGGAGAACATCATCGCCGCGGCCCAGGCCGGTGCCAACGGCTATGTGGTCAAGCCGTTCACCGCGGCGACCCTGGAAGAAAAGCTCAACAAGATCTTCGAGAAACTGGGCTGGTGATCCGCTCGTAAGGCTCGACAGGAGGAGGCAGAGGATGAGCACGAACGAGCAGGCAGACGTCAGCCAATCGGGCCCCAGTGACGACGTGGTCCAGCGTATCGGCCACCTGACCCGGATGCTGCGCGAAAGCATGCGTGAGCTGGGGCTCGACAAGGAGATCGAGAAGGCCGCCGAGGCGATACCCGACGCCCGCGACCGCCTGAGTTACGTGGCCACCATGACCGAGAAGGCCGCCGAGCGGGCGCTGAACGCCATCGACCGCGCCCAGCCGTTGCAGGACGATCTCAGCCAGCGGGCGGTCGATCTGGACAAGCGCTGGGCCGAGTGGTTTGCAGAACCAAAAGCGCTCGATCAGGCCCGCGACCTGGTGGTCGAGACGCGGCGCTATCTGGCCGAGGTGCCCGAGAGCGTCGAGGCGACCAACAAGGAGCTGCTGGAGATCATGATGGCCCAGGATTTCCAGGACCTGACCGGCCAGGTGATCAAGAAGATGATGGACGTCATCCGCGAAATCGAGAGCCAACTGGTGCAGGTGCTGATCGACAGCGTCCCCGAAGGCAGGGCACGCCTCGAGATGCAGCGCCGCGCCGACGATCAGCGCCAGGACGCCTCGCGCAAGGCGGAGCTGCTCAATGGTCCCCAGGTCAATGCCCAGGCCACCGACGTGGTCAGCAACCAGGATCAGGTCGACGACCTGCTCGACGAACTGGGCTTCTAGGCGCCCGACAAGCGCCTAGCGAGCATCGCCTGCCTGCGGACTTTCCTTACTGACGCCGGTAGTCGTGGATATAGTCGTGAATAAGGCCACGATTGTCGGTGCTGTTCGGCGTATCGCCCCTTCCTCGCAGTCACCACAATGGCCAGGGTCCACACGACTGTCCCGATGAGTGGCCATGGCCGACGAAAGCAGCGATCAGGAAAAGACCGAAGAGGCCACACCGCGGCGCGAACAAAAGTCGCGTGAGGATGGCCAGGTCGCCCGTTCCCGGGAATTGACCACGTTCATGCTGCTGCTGGGCGGGGTGATCGGGCTATGGTCCATGGGCGCGATGCTCTACGACCAGATCGGCATGGTGATGGAGCAGGCCTTCCTGTTCGAGCGGCGTCACGCCCTGGAAACCACCCCCATGCTGGTCAATGCGCTCGACCTCGGCGAGCGAACCCTGCTGGCCTTGATACCGTTGTTCCTGCTGCTGATGGTGGTGGCCCTGGTGGCGCCGGCGTTGCTGGGCGGCTGGTTGGTATCGGCCAAGTCGCTCAAGCCGCAGCTCTCCAAGCTCAACCCGTTCAAGGGGCTCAAGCGCATCTTCGGGGTGCAGGCGCTGGTGGAGCTGCTCAAGGCGATCGCCAAGACCGTACTGGTGGGCGGCGTGGCGGTGGCCTTTTTGCACGCCAATCTCGGCCGCTACATGAGCCTCATGAATCAGCCGATCCAGCAGGCGCTGGCCAATGCCATGGAGCTGGCGGCCCTGGCATGCGTCCTGATGGTGCTGACCCTGCTGGTGGTGATCCTGATCGACGTGCCCTACCAGCTGTGGAGCCATGCCAAGAAGCTGCGCATGAGCAAGGACGAGGTCAAGCGCGAGCACAAGGAGTCGGAAGGCGACCCCCAGGTCAAGGCGCGCATTCGCCAGCAGCAACAGGCCATGGCGCGCGGGCGGATGATGAGCCAGGTGCCGAAGGCCGACGTCATCATCACCAACCCGACCCACTATGCGGTGGCGCTGAAATACGAAGAGACCGGCATGGCGGCGCCGCGTGTCGTGGCCAAGGGGGCCGACGCCGTGGCCGCACGTATCCGTGAGGTCGGCGAGGACAACGGCGTGCCGCGGCTCGAGGCGCCGCCGCTCGCCCGAGCGCTCTATCATCATGTGGATCTCGACGCCGAGATCCCCATGGAACTCTATACCGCCGTGGCGGAGGTGATGGCCTGGGCCTTCCGCCTGCGCCGCGTCAACGAGGAGGGGGGTGAGGTGCCACCGACACCCGAGGCGCTACCGGTGCCGGAATCGCTCGCCGTGCCGTCCGGCCTGGCCGGCGGCGAGGCCCGCGCATGAAGCCATTCACGCAACTGATGGGCCGCATGGACTGGCTCGGCAACGTACGCATGAAGCTGCTCGCCGGCCCGATCCTGATCATCATGATCCTGTCGATGATGATCCTGCCTCTGCCGCCCTTCGCTCTGGATATGCTGTTCACCTTCAACATCGCGCTGGCGATCATGGTGCTGCTGGTCAGCATGTTCACCCAGAAGCCGCTGGACTTCGCGGCCTTTCCGGCGGTGCTGCTGTTCACCACGCTGCTGCGTCTGTCGCTCAACGTCGCCTCCACCCGCGTCATCCTCATGGAAGGCCATCTGGGCGGCGACAGCGCCGGCAAGGTGATCGAGGCCTTCGGCGAGTTCCTGATCGGCGGCAATTTCGCCGTGGGCCTGGCGGTGTTTTTGATCCTGGTGATCATCAACTTCATGGTCGTCACCAAGGGCGCCGGGCGCATCGCCGAGGTCGGCGCGCGCTTCATGCTCGATGCCATGCCCGGCAAGCAGATGGCCATCGACGCCGACCTCAACGCCGGCCTGATCGGTGAGGAAGACGCCCGCAAGCGCCGCGCCGAGGTGGCCCAGGAAGCCGACTTCTATGGCTCCATGGACGGCGCCAGCAAGTTCGTGCGCGGCGACGCCGTGGCCGGCCTGGTGATCATGGTGGTCAACATCATCGGCGGCCTGCTGATCGGCATGATGCAGCACGACCTGGCCTTCGGCGATGCCGCGCGCACCTACACCCTGATGACCATCGGCGATGGCCTGGTCGCGCAGATTCCGGCGCTGGTGATCTCCACCGCCGCCGGCGTGACCGTGTCGCGGGTCAATACCGACCAGGACGTCGGCCAGCAGATGATCAGCCAGCTGTTCGTCAACCCGCAGGTATTGATCCTCTCCGCGGTGGTGATGGGCCTGCTGGGCCTGGTGCCGGGCATGCCAAACCTGGTGTTCCTGCTGTTCACCGCCTTGCTCGGCGGCCTGGCCTGGTACCTGATCCGCCAGAACCAGAAGCGGGTGGTCAGGGAGGAGATCAGCGCCGAGCCGCCGCCCACCCAGGAGGCCCCGGAGGCAAGCTGGGACGATGTCCAACTGGTCGATACGCTGGGCCTGGAGGTCGGGCACCGGCTGATTCCGCTGGTCGACCAGCGCCAGCAGGGCGAGCTACTCGGGCGCATCAAGAGCGTGCGCAAGAAGTTCGCCCAGGACGTCGGCTTCCTGCCGCCGGTGGTGCACATTCGCGACAACCTGGAGCTCGGCCCGAACACCTATCTGGTCAGCCTCAAGGGCGCCGAGATCGGCCGGGCGGAAGCCTTCCCCGGCAAGTGGCTGGCGATCGACCCGGGTCAGGTCTCGGGCGAGCTGCAGGGCACGCCGACCAAGGACCCGGCCTTCGGCCTGCCGGCGGTATGGATCGACAGCGACCAGCGCGAGCACGCCCAGGTGTATGGCTACACGGTGGTCGACGCCAGTACCGTGGTGGCGACCCACATCAATCATCTGCTGACCCGTCACGCGGCCGAGATGCTGGGCCGCGCCGAGGTACAGAAGCTGCTCGACAAGCTCGGCGAGGAGCAGAAGGGGCTGGTGGAGGACGTGGTGCCCAAGGGCATCTCCCTGACGGTATTCCAGCGCATCCTCCAGAACCTGCTCGACGAGGACGTCTCGATTCGCGATCTGCGCACCCTTCTCGACACCCTGGCCGAGCATGTCCCGCAGCAGCAGGACGCGGGCGAACTGACGGCCGTCGCGCGCATCGCCCTGGGCCGCGCCATCACCCAGCAGTGGTTCCCCGGCGAGGAGGAACTCAAGGTGATCGGCCTGGACGCCCAGCTCGAGCAGGTGCTGATGCAGGCGCTGAACGGCAGCGGTGCCCTGGAGCCGGGCCTCGCCGAAACCCTGATGGAGCAGGCGGAGCGGGCGCTGGCCCGTCAGGAATCCAGTGGCGAGCCTCCGGTGCTGGTGGTGCAGCACAGCCTGCGCCCGGTGCTGGCGCGCTTCCTCAGGCGCCGCCTGCGCCACCTGGTGGTGATGTCCCAGGCCGAGATTCCCGATGATCGCACCCTGCGCGTCACCCAGTTGGTAGGAGGGAAATGAATAGATGAGCGTGATGCGATTCACCGGCGCCAACAGCCGCGAAGCGATGCGGCGGGTCCGCGAGAACCTGGGCGAGGACGCCCTGATCCTCGCCAACCGGCAGACCGACAACGGCGTGGTGATCCTCGCCATGGCCGATCAGGCCGCCGAGGCCATGGCCGACGCCGTCTCGGCGCCGCCCGCGAGCCAACGCCCCGCCGCGGCGGGGCCGGTCATGTCGACACCGTCCGTATCCGGAGGGCCGGATGGCAGCTGGCAGGCCACGAGTGCCGAGCTGCTGCGCGAGATGCAGGACATGCGCGCCCTGCTGGCGCGCGAAAAGGCGCAACGCTCACCCGGTGGCGCGTGTCGCGCGCATCTGGAAGCGTTGCTGACGGCCTCGGGGTTCAGCCGGGCGCTCAGCGACGAGCTGCTGGCCGCGCTGCCCGAGGAGCTTCTTGGCGCCCCGGCCGACGATGCGCGCCCGCTGGCCTGGTTGCAGCGCCAGCTGGTCGCGCGGCTGACGGTGGCCGACGACGGTCTCGACCCCCTCGCGCGGGGCGGTATCGTGGCGCTGGTCGGTCCCACCGGGGTCGGCAAGACCACCACCACGGCCAAGCTGGCGGCCCGCTACGTCATGCGCCACGGCCCCGAGCGGGTGGTACTGGTCACCACCGATGGCTTTCGCATCGGCGCCCATGAACAGCTGCGCATCTACGCCGAGCTGCTGGGCATTCCCATGCATGCGCTGGACAGCGAGCAGCCCCTGGAGCCGCTCCTGGGCCGTTTGCAGCACAAGCGGTTCGTCATCATCGATACCGTGGGCATGAGCCAGCGCGACCAGCGGATCATCGAGCAGGTGGCCAGGTTGCGCAGTGCCGACCGGCCGCTGCAGCTGATGCTGCTGCTCAATGCGGCCAGCCAGCCCGAGGCCCTCGAGGAGGTGATCACCAACTTCTGCCAGGCGGCCCGCGCCGCGGGGGCCGAGCTTGACGACTGCCTGCTGACCAAGGAAGACGAGGCCGGTCGGCTGGGACCGCTGCTCGATGGCGTGCTGCGTCACGGCCTGCGCCTGCGCCTGGTGGCGCACGGCCAACGGGTGCCGGAAGACCTGTCCCCCGCCGACCCACAGGCGCTGGTGCGCCAGGCACTGGAGGCGGGCCGCCGAGCGTTGCTGACCGCATCGCCGCCAACGGGGGTGAGCGGCGACTGGTCGCGCAGCGTGCTGGGCCAGGGCCGCCGACTCGCCACCCTGCTGGCGGGATTGCGGGAGCGCGTGGAGGACTTCGCGGCCCTCGAGGCGGTCTGGGACCTCGCCGCGCTGCCGTCGGTGCTGCAGGGCCAGCGCCTCGACGGGCTGCTCGATGAGGCGAGTCGCCGGGCCTCGGCGGCCGGCCTGTGGTGGTCGCCCCGCGAGCGGGTGCGCGGCTGCGACTGGTCGATGCCCGACCTGTCGATTGACGCCGCGGGCGGCTGGCAGGCCATGGCGCGCCTCCAGCACCGTCAGCCGGCGGGACAGGTGAATCGGCTCGCTGATGCGGTGGAGACGCAGGGCGCCGGCGCGCATCTATTCCCCGCCCTGCCCGATGCCGAGGCCTTGCGCTTTCTCGAGGCGCACGATCAAGCCTGGGTGGCGCGAGCCAGGCCGACCCAGCGTCTCTGGCATGGGCGCGAGCGCCTGACGCTGTCGCGGCTGGCCGGCCTGGCGGCTGGAGTCGGACAAGGGGGTGAAAGCGAATGCCGATTTCGTCAGCGGACGGTGCAGCTGGCGCTATCGAGCCTCACGGTCGCGCTGGCGACGCCAGGCCAGCCTGGCTCGCCCGGCATGGCGGCCCGCGCCTGGTTCGGCGAGCTGCGCGACCCCGATACCGGCCGAGCCTTGGGCCGGCGCTATTGGCTCGCTCCCGAGCGGCTCGGCGACGAGGCGATTCCGCTGCTGCTCGGGCAACTGGAAGGCGAGGCCCTGCCGCGCTTGACGCGGCGTGCCTGGCAGCGGCTGTGCGAGTCGCATCCCGAGGCGAGCGCCGAGGTCCGGCTGATGATGGCGGCCGGGCTTGCCGCCGTGGCGGCGCGTGTCGATCGCAGCGAGGGCGACTGGGCGATGGATCTGCGTGCCGAGCTGCTGGGACTGCTCGGTGGCCGGCGACGACGCAGCAGCGAGGCGCTGCTCGAGGCCCTGCTGTACGCCGTTTCTGCCCGTGATGCGATTCGTCACCTCGGCGCCGCGGGACTCGAGGGGCTGCGTCAATGAGCGATCAGGCGGCCGGCCTGCGCCAGTGGGCGGCCGATAGCGGCCATTCAGCCCCGGCCTCGGCTTCTACCGCGGCAGGCGAGACGTCGCGCCCGGCCACGCCCTTGATGGTGGTGGGCCTGCCCGGGCGGTCGGTGCATCAGCTCGAGCGTGTCACCGCGACCCTGACGCACTGGGCCGAGGCGGGCTGGCGCTGGGTGGGCGAGCCGTCGGACTGGCAGATCGTGGCGGTGGAGACGACGAGTCCGCACCTGGGGTTGCTGGCCAGTCAGCAATCACGCTGGGCGCTGTGGGTGGAGCGCGATGCGGAGGCCTTCCGGCGTGCCTATCGGGTACTCAAGGGGCTGCGGCAGGCCGACGGACCGCGACGCCTGCTGGTCGTTCATCCACCCGGGCTGGGGCGCCGCGGGCTGCTCGATAACCTTCGTCAGGCAGCGGCGGCGCTGGGTATCGACCTGCTGGTGCTGGCGAAATGAGCCGCCTGCGGCGTTGGGGCGTGCGGGCGGCTCGCGTAGCAGGCCTGCTGGCGCTTTTGCTGCCGACACTGGCCCTGGCCGCCGGCAGCTGGGTCGCCACGGCGCCAACGATGCGGGTAGCCATGGTGGATCGCGAGAGCGTCTCGCGGCCGTTATCGCCACCGGGGGCGTCGGCGGCGGGCGAGATCACCTCGGTGGTCTGGCGCTATCGGTTGCCGCCGGGTGCCGCCCTGAGGGGGCGGCTATGTCACCCCGGGGGCTGCGTGCCGCTGGTCTCGCCACGCGGCAACAGTCAGGGGCTGGCGGGGCTGCCGGCGAATCTGCCGCTGCGCTTTCACTTCGCGCTGGCCCCGGAACATCCACAGGCCGTGGCCGTGCAAGGGTTGCAGGTGATCGTCAACTATCAGTGACGCCACGTGTTGAAAGCACGTCACGCGGTGAAAGAGACACACCCGACAGGGGCAGTCGAACGGGATGTATACAGCGAAAGGCAAGATCGATCATCACGAACTGCTGACGCAGTACCTGCCGCAGGTCCGCCGCCAGGCGTTGGCCCTGCAGGTCAGGCTGCCGGCGAGCATCGAGCTCGATGACCTCATCCAGGCGGGCACCCTTGGCCTGCTCGAGGCCCTGGGACGGTTCGATGCCGGTCAGGGCGCGAGCTTTGCCACCTTCGCCAGCCAGCGCATCCGCGGTGCCATGCTCGATGAGCTGCGCAGCCGCGACTGGCTGCCGCGCAGCGTGAGACGCAACGCGCGGGCGGTGGACGAGGTGGTGCGCCGACTCGAGCAGCAGCTGGGACGTCCGGCGGAGGAGCAGGAGATCGCCGCCGAGCTCGATATGCCGCTGGCGGACTATCACCAGTTGCTCAGCGATACCAATAACGGCTACCTGCTGCCCTACGAGGAACTCGTGCAGGAGGGCGCGGAGCCCGGCGCGGGGGATCGGCCGCTGGATTCGCCCTTCGCGGCCCTGGCCGATGGCGAGCAGCGCGAGCGGTTGGTGGCGGCCATCGCGGCCCTGCCCGAGCGCGAGAAACTGCTCATGGCGCTTTACTACCAGGAAGAGCTCAACCTCAAGGAAATCGGCGCCGTGCTGGGGGTGACCGAGTCTCGCGTCTGCCAGCTGCACAGCCAGGCGGTGAGTCGCTTGCGCGGAACGCTGCGCGAGACCTCGGACAAGAGCTCAGCCGGCAACTCAGGCGAGAACTCGGACAAGAAAGCGGGCGAGGCGTGAGTTCTGCCTTGGATGCGACCAACATTAGAGGAGATTCATCAAGCCGTCGGTCTGGTCCAGCGCCTTCAGGTAGCAGGCCTGTAGCTGGTCGGGGTGCTCGGCTTCCGGCGTGTCGGCGACGGTGCGCTCATGACCCTCGGCCAGGTCCAGGATGGCGCCCAGATGCCCCTCGCGATGGGTCAGGGCGCGGATCACCGCCGGGTCCAGAGGCACCTCGTCGAGCAGGGTCTGCTGGGTCTCGTCGAGCAGCATGTCCATCAGCGAGAAGAGGCCGGTGGTGAAGGCGTCCTCGGGATCGATATTGCGAAAGGGCGCGGCCAGGTTGCGGCACATGAAGGCGCGGGTCAGGGCCATGCGCACCATCAGCCGGGAGGGCGGAATGTCATTGGCCAGCGTCAGCGTGAGGACCAGGCGCCGAAGCTCGTGCAGCCCGATGAGCTGGATCGCCTGACGCAGGCTGGTCTGCCTGGCGCCACGGGCATAGAAGCTCGAATTGGCGCGGCGCAGGATCGCCACGTGCAGGTAGGGCATCTGCAGGATCAGCTCATGGAGCCGATGCAGGTCGGAGTCCTGGCGATAGAGCTCGTTGACCAGACGCAGCTGGGCGGCCCGATTGCCGTGGCGGCCCCGGGGACGGGAGGCATGGAAGGTGGGCTCGGCGAGGTAGCGGCCATCGAAGTAATCGCAGTGGTGCTGCCGATAGGCCTCGAGCTGCGCCTGGTCGCGAATATCGGTGGCCATCAGGCGCTTCTTGTGCCTGGAAAGCATGGCGACGGTGTCGTCATCCAGCGCGTCGGGCGATGATACCCGGATGATATCGATCAGCGGCATCAACGCCTCGAGATGACGCTTGAACAGGGCCACCGGGGCGGCCAGTCGATACCCACGCTCGCGAATATCGGCAAGCGTTTTGACCAGCGCCGGGGTGATCTCGAGCGATGCGTCGAGCCCGATGATCAGCAGATGCGCGGGCGTGGGCAGCAACTCGCTGCGCACCAACCAGCCGAGCGGCAGGTCGACGAACAGCTCGCGCTGGCCGAGCCGGTTGGTATCGTCCAGTTCGTAGATCGCCGAGGCCAGCGCGCGGGCCGTGTCGGCCACGGGGTCCTCGGCTTCGTGGCGCTGGCGATACAGCAGGCGGTCCGCGACGTGCTGGTAGTCGGCGTCATGGATGGGCTGCAATGCGATGGTGAGGCTATCGGGCATGGTCAGACAGGCATTCAACGTCGGGGCAGAAATGTTGCGCTCGAGAATAGCATTGCTGGTCGCTAATGTCCGCGACACGATGCCCCACACCACTAAAGTTTCGGACCGGCTGACCGATACCCACCAGCGAGGGCTTCCGGCAAACGTCTGGTGCTTCTCGGTGCAGGCCATCGACGTATTGCGCTATCTTGCCGAGACGGGAATAGTGGAGTCTCGGCTTCGCGCCATCGGCTGTGCCGATACACAACCCTGGAAAGCAATGACACGGGGGCGGGGCGCGCCGTCAACCGCCGTGTCGAGCCGTTGCTGAACCAGGAACCATAAGGTTGGACGGGGTCAAGGGCAGGACAACGAACGATGAATCATTGTGCAAGAGTCGCGAACCACTGTGGTCGCTGTGAGGGCGAGCTGCCCTTCGACTTCACCATGGCCTTTCAACCGATCGTGGATCTGGCCGAGGCCAGGGTAGTGAGCTATGAGGCGTTGGTGCGCGGGATGCAGGGCGAATCGGCCTGGAGCATCATTTCGCAGGTGACCGACGAGATGCTCTACCGCTTCGATCAGGCCTGCCGGGTGAGAGCCATCGAGCTTGCCAGCGAACTGGGCATGCGCGAGACACTGTCGATCAATTTCCTGCCCAATGCGGTCTATGAGCCGCAGGCGTGCATCCAGGCCACGCTCGAAGTGTCGGAGCGCGTCGGCTGGCCCACCGACCGCATCGTGTTCGAAATCACCGAGACGGAAAAGGTCAAGGATCGCCAGCATCTGCGCAGCATCATCGATGCCTATCGTGCCATGGGGTTCACCACGGCACTGGACGACTTCGGCAACGGCTATGCCAACCTGGATCTGCTCACCGACCTGATGCCGGACCGGCTCAAGATCGACCGCGAGCTGATCATGGGCTGTGACGGGGATTGCCGGCGCCAGGCGCTGCTGCGCGCGGTGAAGGGGCTGGCCGAAGAGTTGGACATAGCGCTGATCGCCGAAGGGGTGGAAACCCGCGCCGAAGCCTTATGGCTGGGCCGCCTGGGAATCACTCGCCAACAAGGGTTCTACTTTGCGCGCCCGGCCGTCGAGTCGCTGGGCGAGGACCTGGAGCCGATGCTGGTGTCGCTGCGTGAAGCGCTAGCGTCGGAGGACGAGGCTTCGCATGGGTGATCGCGAGATGGACCAGGTCCAGCAGCTGATCGCCCGGTCGCGTCGCAATACCGAGAACGTGATCATGGCGGCGCCGATCGGCATCTGCATCACCGACCCGGACGGGCGTTTCGAGATGGTCAATCCGGCCTATTGCGACTTCTATGGCTACGCCGAGCAGGAGCTGCTCGGCGAGTGCTTCACCCTGGTCGTACCCGATGCCCTGAAACCGGCCATGCAGGCGCTGCATCGCGACTTCATCGAGGGCGAGAAGACCCATGAGCTGCGCCAGGAATGGGAGGTGCAATGCAAGAACGGCGAGCCACGCACCATCATTGCCGAGGCGGCGCGCATCGAGGGGGACGACGGGCGGCCTCGCAAGGTGACCTTCGTGATCGATATCACCGAGCGCAAGCGGCTGGAGGAGCGACTCAGCGACCTGAACGAGCGCCTCGATCATCTGGCCCATCACGACGAGCTCACCGGTATTCTCAACCGGCGGGCCGGCCTGGCGCGCCTGGAAGAAGAGCGCGAGCGCAGCGAGCGTTACGCATCGCCGTTGAGCATTGCCATCTATGACCTCGACCACTTCAAGCACGTCAATGACACCCACGGCCATGCGGTAGGCGATGACGTGCTGCGCGAGGTAACGGGCCTGGTGAAGACGGTGCTGCGCGAGACGGATCTGGTGGTCAGGCTGGGTGGCGAGGAATTTCTGGTGATCATGCCGGGGGTCGAGAGCATCGGCACGCATCAGGCCATGGAGCGGGTGCGCGAGGCCCTGGCCAATGCGCCGCTCACCCAACGGCAATTGACCATGACACTCTCGGCAGGCGCGATCGAATACCAGGGCGAGCATCCCGACCGCTTGCTGGAACTGGCCGATGACGCCCTTTATCGGGCCAAGGCGGCGGGGCGCAATCGGGTGGTCATGAGCGATTGAATCAGGCCTCGACACGTGCCTGAGCCGCTTACTGAATCAGCCAGAGAAAGGGCAATAGCGACAGCGACAGGATGGCCAGCGCCAGAGCGCTCAGCAGGCTGACGCGAAAGGGATCATGCCACAGGCGACGCCAGAGCGTGGGCGCCTGACCCCTTGCCACGCGTTCATCACGCTCGCGGCGAATGCGTTCGACGAGCGCCTGCTGGTACTGATCGATCACCTGGCGGGCGCTTGCCAGCTGGGCGTCGTCCTGCAGCCAGATCGCCGCCACGCCCAGCCCCCAGAAGCCGGCCCGTGTCTCGTAGGTATCGAAGCCGTGGTCGTCAAGCAGGCCACGAACCTCGTCGGCCTCCTCGTCGGGTACGTTGTTCAAGCGAAACAGTAGGGTTGCCACCAGAATCTTCCGTATCTCTGAAGGCCCAGTCGGCCATGAAGGCTCATGCCAGCAGCGTGACGCTGGCCGGCGCCAGGGGAGGACGGTCGCGGTGGCAGCTCAAGGGCCGGCCCTCCAGGGCGGTCAACAGGATCTGCAAGGGGTCGCCGTGACTGACCAGCAGGATGGTCTCGCCATCGAGCGATGCCTCGAGCGACTCGATCACCGCGTTCATGCGCTCGGCCACGGTCACCACGGGCTCGACGCCATGCTGGTCGTGGCTTGGGTCGCGGGCATCCAACGCCCAGATCTCCTCATAGCGACTGACCGGATCGGCCTCGAAGACGCCGAAGTGGCGCTCGCGCAGGCGTGGCTCGGGCTGAAGGGCAATACCGAAGCGCCCGCCCACACGGGCAGCCGTCTGGGTGGTGCGCAAAAAGTCCGAATGATAAATGCGGCTCGGACGCGGCCAGTGCCAGCCGTCGATGAGCCGTGCCAGCTGATCCTCGCCGCTGCGCGAGAGCCCGTAGTCGCTCAGGCCTTGTCGCGGGTCGCTGATGATCAGGCCCCGTTCGTTCGCCTGGCTGTGGCCGTGGCGCATCAGCAGGTAGCGGTTGCCACTTGTCGTCATGGCGTTGAGAGCGTCGTATGTCATTTACTTGTCATAAAGCGTGAATTGGTCGACAGTTTTCCCATGCGGAGAGTTTACGCGCAGATACGTTCGGTTTCGCTCATCCGCCTGGCCTTTTTCCTTTCAGGGTCAACAATAACCATAAATCGAGGCACGCCATGACTATCTCTCTACCGACTGGAAAGTTTCCCCTGGCGGCGCTGGCCGCCGCTACCCTGCTACCGCTGTCGATGCTGGTCGCCGCCCCGGCGCAGGCGCAGGACGACTGCGAACGAGGTGATCTGGCCGACCTCTACTGCGACGAGAACGGCGACATGGTCGCCGACCGTCCCGACGACGAAGCCGAGTGGGCCAACCCCGACACGCTGATCTTCGCCTACACCCCGGTCGAGGACCCGGCCATCTACTCGGACATCTGGCAGCCGTTCATCGATCACCTCGAGGAGGTGACGGAGCGTGAGGTGCGCTTCTTCGCCGTGCAGTCCAACTCGGCCCAGGTCGAGGCCATGCGCAGCGGTCGCCTGCACATCGCCGGCTTCTCCACCGGCCCGACGCCCTTCGCGGTCAACCTGGCGGGGGCGGTGCCCTTCGCGCTGATGGGCTCCGACGATGGCCGTTTCGGCTACACCCTGCAGCTCTATACCCACGTCGATTCCGGCATCGATACGATGGAAGACCTCAAGGGCAAGCGGGTGGCCCATACCTCGCCGACTTCCAACTCCGGCAACCAGGCGCCGCGTGCGCTCTTCCCCGAGGAAGGCATCGTGCCCGACGAGGACTACGAGGTGGTCTACTCCGGCAGCCACGACCAGTCGATGCTCGGCGTGGTCGCCCAGGACTACGACGCCGCACCGGTGGCCTCCGAGGTAGTCGAGCGCATGGCGGCGCGCGGCCTCTATGACGAGGAGGACGTGAAGATCATCTACGAGTCGGATCGCTTCCCGACGACCTCCTATAACTATGCGCACAACCTGCACCCCGATCTGGTCGAGAAGGTCGAGGAGGCGTTCTTCAGCTTCGACTTCGCGGGGACCGAGCTGGGCGAGGAATTCGAAGGCGTCGAGAAATTCATTCCCATCAATTACGCGGAAGACTGGAAGGTCATCCGCACGATCCAGGAAGCCAACGGGGTCGAGTACACGCCCGACAACCTCGAGGAGGAATAGGTACCGAGCCAAGCGCTTGGTTTAACGCTCTCGGCATGACCTCGCCGGCAGCCCTCCTCGCAGGGCTGCCGGCGGGGTTGTCATGACTCCCTTTGCCAGCCTGGATCCGCGATGCTAGAAATTTCCAACCTGATCAAGCGCTACGGACACGACGAGCCGGTTCTCAAGGGGCTCGACCTGCGCGTGGAAGACAACAGCGTGGTGGCGATCGTGGGCGCCTCGGGCGCCGGCAAGAGCACGATGCTGCGCTGTATCAACCGCCTGGTGGAGCCCACCTCGGGTTCGATCAACCTCAACGGCATGGAACTGGTCGCGCTGCGTGGCGGCGCCCTGCGACGGGCGCGGCGCAAGATCGGCATGGTCTTCCAGGGCTTCAACCTGATCGACCGCCTGACCGTGATGGAGAATGTGCTGGCCGGCCGGCTCGGCTATGTCAGCCTCTACCAGGCGATCTCGCGACGCTTCCCGCAGACCGACATCGAACGCGCCTTCACGCTGATGGAGCGCGTCGGCATCGCCCAGTACGCCAACAAGCGGGCCGACGAACTGTCCGGTGGCGAGCGCCAGCGGGTCGGCGTGGTGCGGGCGCTGATGCAGGAGCCGGAACTGCTGCTCGCCGACGAGCCGACGGCCTCGCTGGACCCGCGGACCTCCGAGCAGATCATGATGCTGCTGCAGAGCCTGGCCAGCGAGCTGTCGCTGCCGGTGCTGATCAACATCCACAACGTCGCCCAGGCCAAGACCTACACCGAGCGTATCGTCGGTCTTCGGCATGGCAAGATGATCTTCGACGGCGCCCCCGACGACTTCAACAAGGAGGCGCTGGATGCCATCTACGGGGGAATAGAGGCCCCCGATGACGCGACCGTCGAATCGCCGACGGTGTCGCGGGAGGTGGGCCATGACGCGACCTGAGGCTGGCGCCCCGGCAACGCCGCGCACCTGGCGCAAGCCGCCGTTCATCGCCAGCCCGCTGCTGCGTTACGGCCTGCTGGCGGTGCTGGTGGTGTATCTGGTCTGGGCCTTCGGCAGCCTGCCGTTCAACTGGGCGCGCATCAGTGAGGGCCTGCCGCGGGCCGGGCGGATTTTCGGCGGCGGCTTCCCGCCGAGCTTCGAGCGACTCGACCTGCTGCTCACCGGCTTCAAGGAGAGCCTGCAGATCGCCGTGCTGTCCACGCTGCTCGGCGTGCTGCTGTCGATCCCCTTCGCGGTGATGGCGGCGCGCAACGTCGCGCCGCTGCCGGTGTACCTGCTGGGTCGCGCGGTGATTATCCTCTCGCGCAGCTTCCATCCGGTGATCGTCGCCATTCTCTTTGTGGCCGCGGTGGGTTTCGGCCCGCTGGCGGGCATCCTGACCCTGACGCTCTATTCCATCGGCTTCGTCGGCAAGCTGCTCGCCGAGGAGATCGAGGAGATCGACTGGGGGCAGGTGGAGGCGATGAAGGCGACCGGTGCGGGCTATTTCGCGATTCTCGTCTATGCCGTCTTTCCCCAGATCCTGCCGCGCCAAGTGGGGCTCTCGATGTATCAGCTCGACAGCAACCTGCGCGCCTCGGCGGTGGTTGGCATCGTCGGCGCCGGCGGCATCGGCGGCACCCTGATGAACGCCTTCGGGCGCTACGATTATGCGTTCGCCTTCGCGATCCTGCTGGTGATCATCGCGGTGATCCTGGTCAGTGAGGGCGTCAGCGGCTGGGTAAGGAAGAAAATATGGTAGATCAAGCCGGCGCCCTGGCGGATCGCGTCTGGAAACGCTACGACCGCCGTGAACGCCTCATCCGCTACGCCGTGATGCTGGTGACGCTGACGGTGGTGGTCTGGGCGGTACGCGACATCGATATCTTCTGGCCCTGGGTGTGGGACGCGCCGAACCAGATCTCGTCGCTGGGCGCGCGCATGTGGCCGCCCGACCCGACCCGCCTGGCAGAGATCGTCAATGCGATGATCGAGACGGTGCATATCGCCACGCTGTCGACGATGCTGACCATCTTCATCGCGCTGCCGGTCGCCTACATCGCCGCCCAGAACACCACGCCCAACCGTGCCTGCCTGTGGCTGGGGAGGTTCATCCTGGTTTCCAGCCGTTCGGTGAACACCATCATCTGGGCACTGCTGTTCGTGGCGATCTTCGGCCCCGGCGTGCTGGCGGGGATACTCGCCATCATGTGCCGCTCGGTGGGCTTCATCGGCAAGCTGATGGGCGAGGCCATCGAGGAAATCGACCGTCGGCCGGTCGAGGCCATGCAGGCCACGGGCGCCTCCAAGCTCCAGGTGATCGCCTATGCGGTGGTGCCTCAGGTGATGCCGGCGTTCTTCGCCATCGTCATCCTGCGCTGGGACATCAATATCCGCGAATCCACGGTGCTGGGGCTGGTCGGCGCCGGCGGCATCGGGGTCATCCTGCAGGGGTCCATCGATACCTTCGCCTGGACCACGGTGGCGACCATCCTGATCGCCATCGTCGTGCTGGTGCTAATCGGTGAGGCGATCACCAGCCTGCTGCGGCGCAAGGTGATCTGACGGCGAGGCTCATTGCGCCTGGTGAGAGGCCTGAGGGTCAGGGCTCGAGGCTGGCGTAGTAAGCGGACATATCGGCGATATCCTCATCGGAGAGGCCCTGGGCCTGGGGCATCATGAGCGCAGACATGCCACCGCCGCGCTCACCATCGCGGTATGCCTTCATGGCGCTCTCCAGATAGGCGGCGGACTGGCCGGCCAGGTTCGGATAGATCGGCGCGGTGCCCTTGCCATCCGTGCCGTGGCAGGCGGCGCAGGCGGCGACCTTGCCTTCCCCGGCTGCCGGATCACCGGCGGCCTGGGCCTCCATGGCCAGGAAGGCGCCGCTCAAGAAGGCGGCAACGAGCAGTGACTTCATAACAAACCCCCTGAATGCACCTTTAAGTGCTTGAAAAAGCTCGGTTCGGCAACGGCCTCGCCAGGCGATTGAGGCCATGATGCCAGTCGACGCCCGGGCGAGGCTTGGCGTGCGTCATGTTCAGCCTAGTTCGAGAGGCACAAAAGGCAAAACAAAAGGCTAATGCAGAGGGTGCGGGTGGGGCTCAGGGGTCGGGTGAGGCGTCATCGATCTGCATCAACCGGATCAGCCCGGCGCGTCGCGGGCCGAGCAGGTCGGCCAGGGTGTAGTGGTCGAGCACGTCAAGAAAGGCGGCGAGCGCCTCGGCGAGGATCGGCTTGAGGCGACAGGCCGGCGTGATGATGCACTCGTTGTCGTCGCCGAGGCACTCCACCAGGGCCAGGTCGCGCTCGGTGGTGCGCACCAGTTCGCCCAGCGAGATCGACGCCGGGTCGCGCTTGAGCAGCAATCCGCCGTTCTTGCCACGGATGGAAGTGAGGTAGCCATGATGGTTGAGGTCCTGCACCACCTTCATCAGATGGTTGCGGGAGATGTCGAAACGTTCGGCAATCTCGGCGATGGTCGAGCGTTGCTCGCCCTTGACGGCCAAGTACATCAGCACGCGCAGAGAATAGTCGGTGAATCGGGTCAGATGCATGGGAATCCCGGCGCGTCGGACGCCTTACAAGCCGTAATGAGAAAAAGGGGATATTCTAACATCATGCTTATGACTTTTGATTCGTCACCTAGGCATTCGGCCGTGTGGCGACCTTGGAGACGGCACCGGCATGGCTTCCTTAAAGATGTAATGTATACGCATGTTAAGACTCATTGCCACTGACTCAGATCAAGGCGAGCGCATTCTGCGCAGGCCACCACCCATCGCATGTGAGGCGCCACCCCTTATCTCGACTTGACCTGGATCAGCTACTCCGGGAAAGGCACCGACGTGGTGTGCGGCGACTGGCATAATCGGGTCCGCGGCGCGCGAGAATGACCCGCCGTCGGACACAGGAGGCCCTTCTCGATCATGCAAGACACCCTGCCTTTCATCCGCCCCCTGGTCGAGAAGTACGACCGCCCGGGGCCACGCTATACCTC
>DATISN010000020.1:0-3610 GCA_035581765.1 Halomonas sp. | reverse complement strand
CCATGACCCCCAGATAGGTGAGACCGTGGCGCTCGACGGCGACTCCCGCCTCGACGAGACGGAAGGGCACGGCGACGAAGATCGCCATCAGGATCAGATGCAGCGAGAAGATCGACAGATCCATGCGCCACAGGTCGCTGCGCTTGAGGATCGAGCGCAACTGCCCGCGGTCGAGTCCGACGTCGCGATGGCGTACCCGGCGAGGTGCCGGCGGCACCAGCTTCCAAAGCACGACGAGGCCCAGCACGGCCAGTACGGCCGTGAACCAGAAGACCCCACCAAGGCCGAAGGTGGCGGCAAGCCAGGGACCGAGCACCATGGCCACGGCGAAGGCGGCGCCGATGGACAGCCCGATGGTGGCCATGGCGGCGGTGCGCACCTGTTCGCGGGTCTGGTCGGCGAGCAGCGCCATGATCGCGGCAGCCACGGCCCCGCTACCCTGCAGACAACGGCCCAGAATCACCCCACCGATGGTGTCGGCGCCGGCGGCGACCAGGCTACCGACCAGAAACAGCACCAGCCCGGCGGCGATCACCGGCTTGCGCCCCAGACGGTCCGAGAGCAGGCCGAAGGGAATCTGCAGAATGGCCTGCGTCAGCCCGTAGACACCCAGCGCGAGCCCCACCAGCAGCGGCGTCGCCCCGGCCAGATCGTCGGCGTAGAGCGCCAGCACCGGCAACACCATGAACAGACCCAGCATGCGGGTGGCGTAGAGACCGGCGAGACCGGTGATGGCGCGCCGCTCTGACACTAACAGCAGTCCTGAGACCTTTCGCATAAACGTTCCGGGATTCCGTAGGTAGACGCATGGCGGCCGATGATGGGCCGACTATTCTAGCGGCTCGCCACCGGGCAGGGAAAGCCGGCAACCGGGATAGCTTTGCCGGTCGGGTGGCGAGGCACGTATAATCGATCTTTTGCCGCGCGTCTCGAGGTGGGAATGGACAAGATTCTGGTCAGGGGTGCCCGCACCCACAACCTCAAGCAGATCGACGTGGACTTGCCCCGCAACCGGCTGATCGTGGTCACCGGTCTTTCCGGATCGGGCAAATCGTCGCTGGCCTTCGATACGCTCTATGCCGAAGGGCAGCGGCGCTATGTGGAATCGCTCTCCACCTATGCCCGCCAGTTCCTGTCGATGATGGAAAAGCCCGACGTCGATCACATCGAGGGGCTGTCGCCGGCGATCTCCATCGAGCAGAAATCGACCTCTCACAACCCTCGCTCCACCGTGGGTACCATCACTGAGATCTACGATTACCTGCGCCTGCTGTTTGCCCGGGCAGGGACGCCGCGCTGCCCGGAACACGGCGAGGACCTCGAGGCCCAGACCGTCTCGCAGATGGTCGACCAGGTTCTGGCCCTTCCCGAGGGCACCAAGCTGATGCTGCTCGCCCCCGTCGTCAAGGGGCGCAAGGGCGAGCACCTGCAGCTGCTCGCCGAGCTGCGCGCTCAGGGCTTCGTGCGCGCCATGATCGACGGGCAGGTACTCGAGCTCGATGACATCACCCCGCTGGACAAGAACAAGAAACATGACATCAGCGTGGTGGTGGACCGCCTCAAGGTCCGCGAAGGGCTGCAGCAGCGCCTGGCCGAATCCTTCGAGACCTCGCTCAACCTGGCCGACGGCGTCGCCATGATCCACTTCATGGACGGCGAACAGGCCGACATGGCGTTTTCGGCACGCTTCGCCTGCCCGGTATGTGGCTATTCCATCGCGGAACTCGAGCCGCGCATGTTCTCCTTCAACAATCCCGCCGGCGCCTGCCCCAGCTGTGATGGCCTGGGCGTGCAGCAGGTCTTCGACCCCGACAAGCTGATCAGCCATCCGGCGTTGTCGCTGGCCGAGGGCGTGATCAAGGGCTGGGACCGGCGCAGCGTCTACTACTTCAATCAGCTGCAGTCGGTCGCCGACCACTACCGCTTCACCCTGGAAACCCCCTGGCAGGAGCTGGCGCGCCATGAACGCGAGGTCATCCTGCACGGCAGCGGCCGCGACGGCATCGCGTTTCATTACGTCAACGACCGCGGGCGCAAGGTGTCCCGCGAACACCCTTTCGAAGGGGTGCTGCCCAACATGCAGCGGCGCTATCGCGAGACCGAATCGACCATGGTCCGCGAGGAACTGTCCCGCTACATCGCCGTGCAGCCCTGCCCGACCTGCCAGGGGTCGCGACTGCGCAAGGAGTCGCGCAACGTCTTCATCGACGACCAAACCCTGCCGGAAATCGTCCATCTGCCCATCGGCGAGGCATGGCGCTATTTCGGTGAGCTCGCGCTGCCCGGTCGCCGCGGCGAGATCGCCGCAAAGATCGTCAGTGAGATCCATGCGCGTCTCGAGTTTTTGGTCAACGTCGGCCTGGACTACCTGAACCTGGAACGCAGCGCCGAGACACTCTCAGGCGGGGAAGCCCAGCGCATCCGTCTGGCCAGCCAGATCGGCGCCGGCCTGGTCGGGGTCATGTACATCCTCGACGAGCCTTCCATCGGCCTGCATCAGCGCGACAACAACCGCCTGCTGCAGACGCTCGAGCGTCTGCGTGACCTCGGCAACACAGTGATCGTGGTCGAACACGACGAGGAAGCCATTCGCGCGGCCGACCATGTCCTCGACATCGGCCCCGGCGCCGGCGTGCATGGCGGCCAAATCGTCGCCCAGGGCACGCCCGAGGACATCATGGCCACGCCTGGCTCGCTCACCGGCCAGTACCTTTCCGGCGCTCGACGCATCGAGGTGCCGCCCTGGCGCATCCCTGGCAATCCGGAGAAGGTGTTGCGCCTCACCGGCGCCAGCGGCAACAACTTGCAGGATGTCAGCCTGACGTTACCGCTGGGGCTGTTCGTCTGCGTCACCGGGGTCTCCGGCTCCGGCAAGTCGACGCTGATCAACGGCACCCTGATGCCCATCGCCGCCCGCGAGCTCAACAAGGCCACAAGCCTGACGCCCGGGGCGCACACCGCTATAGAGGGGCTCGACCAGCTCGACAAGGTCATCGATATCGACCAGAGCCCCATCGGGCGCACGCCTCGCTCCAACCCGGCCACATACACCGGCATCTTTACCCCCATCCGCGAGCTCTTCGCCGGCACTCAGGAGGCGCGTTCGCGCGGCTACAAACCCGGCCGCTTCAGCTTCAACGTCAAGGGCGGGCGTTGCGAGGCCTGCCAGGGCGAGGGCATGATCAAGGTCGAGATGCATTTTCTTCCCGATATCTATGTGCCTTGTGATGTCTGTAAGGGCAAGCGCTACAACCGCGAGACGCTGGAGATCCACTACAAGGGCAAGAGCATCCACGAGGTGCTGGAGATGACCGTCGAGGAGGCCCTCGATTTCTTCAGCCCCGTACCGGCCATCGCCCGGCGACTCCAGACGCTGCTCGACGTGGGGCTTTCCTACATTCGTCTGGGCCAAAGCGCCACCACCTTGTCCGGCGGCGAGGCGCAACGCGTCAAGCTGGCCCGAGAACTCGCCAAGCGGGATACCGGCAAGACACTCTACATCCTCGACGAGCCGACTACCGGCCTGCACTTCGAGGACATTCGCCAGTTGCTCACCGTCCTGCATCGGCTGCGCGATCATGGCAACACCATCGTGGTCATCGAGCACAAC
>DATISN010000019.1:0-13683 GCA_035581765.1 Halomonas sp. | reverse complement strand
GCGGCCGCCACATCCTGACTGGCGCTGATCGCCGAGGGCTTGGGTATGTCACCGGACTGCCCGCAGCGCACGAACAGGCGCGGCACGCCGCCGGTCAGGTTGAAGCGATAAGCGGACCGCTCGGTGATAAACAACTGCAGGTCGAGTACCCACGGGCCCGCGTCGCCCGGCGAGAGGTCGACGATACGCCAGCGGGTCGAGCGAAACCCCTTGATCTGAAGGGTCTCGCTTGCCAGGTCGAAACTGAGGGTCCGGCGGCTGTTGAAAGGGTCCATGAATCGCTGCTCTCGCTATCGTTGCATGCCCATTAAAGACACTTGGACAAGGGAATGCCATCATCGTCTATCAACGCTTTATCTGGAGCCTTTGATGCACGCCATCAGCCTTAGCCGGGCACGCCTACCTGCGACTATCGAAATCGACGTCACCGATGAGTTCGGGCAATCGCGGCGGCAAGCCATTGCCGCGGAAAGGACCCTGACGATTTACCTCAACAAGCGCGAGATCGTTACCCTGATGACCCTCGGGGCCGATCCCGAAGCGCTGGTGGTGGGTTATCTGCGTAATCAAGGCTTGCTCGGTGAGCGCAGCGACCTCATGGCGGTGCAGGTCGACTGGGAGGTCGAGGCGGCGGCGGTGGTCACGCGCCGTTTGCCCGTGGACCTCGAAGACCGCCTGAGCCAGCGGACCGTGACCACTGGCTGCGGCCAGGGTACGGTCTTTGGCCGCTTGCTCGAGGTAACGTCCTTGAAAGCGCTTCCCAACACGCAGCTGTGCCAATCCGTGCTCTATCGAATGCTCGACAACCTTGGCGAATATAACGAGACCTATCGCAGCGCCGGCGCGGTGCATGGGTGCGCCTTGTGTCGCCAGGAGACAGTGATAGATTTCGTCGAGGACGTGGGCCGGCATAATGCGGTCGACACCCTGGCAGGGCGGCAGTGGCTGGCACAAAGCGACGCCGGCACGGCCGATATCTTCTATACCACCGGTCGACTGACCTCGGAGATGGTGCTCAAGGTGGCCCAGATGGGCATCGCCGTCTTGGTGTCGCGTTCCGGGGTGACGCAGAAGGGCGTCGAACTCGCCCAGCGCTTCGGGGTGTTGCTGATCGCCCGGGCCAAGGGGCGGCATTTCCAGGCGATCCATGCCGAAGGACGCCTTGAACTGGATGCCATCCCCGCTCGGCGGCCGGGCGACCGACGCTAGCCACATCCCTTTGTGGGACTATCCTGTCTCTCAACCCCGCCGCCTAGGCGGCGCTGTCGCCTCGCGTGCACACCGACAGCACGATGGCGTCCGCCTCGCTGGCCGAGACCAGCGCATGGCCCATGTCGCTGTCGAAGTAGATGCTGTCGCCGCAGGCCAGGCGCAGTGGCTCGTAGAACTCCGTATACAGCAGGATGTCGCCTTCGAGCACCATCAGGAATTCCTCACCGTCATGGCGGACCCATTCGCTGAACTCGTCGAAATGACGCGCTCGCACGATGGTCTTGAAGGGAATCATGCGCTTCTGTGCCAGCTCGCAACTCAGCAGCTCATGCTCGTAGGTCGGGGTGGGATGCTGCTGGCCGTGACCACGACGGGTCAGGTCACGGCGACCCATGGTGCGGGCCTGTGCGCGCGGTGGCGAGAGCAATTGCGGCAGGTCGATGTTCAAGCCGCCGATCAGTTTCTGCACGGCAGTGAACGTTGGCGATATCTGGTGGTTTTCAATCTTGGACAACGTAGAACGCGCCAGACCGGTTCGTTGACTGACATCTTCCAGCGTCCATTGATGGGACAGGCGAATTTCCTTGAGACGCTCGCCCAGACGGAGCGGCTCGACAAATGGCTTGCGCCCCGCAGCGATGCGCAGGGCCGCATCCTGGTCGGTCATATCGGTCATGTGATAATTCACTATCGGAAACAGAGTTTCGCTTAGCCTATCACCGAACGCGCCGGATATCCGCGAGGAACCGCGATAGGTCCTATGCTGCCCAGCACTTTTCAATGCGTTGGGGTGGCGACGTTTCCTGGTCTCGCGAAATGCCAAGCAACCGCGCTGCTACTCTCGCTTCATTTCGGGCTTCTCTTCGGGCTTCATTTGGGCCTTCAATCGTAGGGCAGTCCCAACAACGCTTTCAGGTGGGCCTCGGCACAGCGTCCCAGCGAGTCCAGGTGATAGCCACCTTCGAGAACCGACACCAGGCGATTGTCGGCATATAGCGTCGCGATTTCCATGGCGAGGTGGGTGATCCAGTAGAAGTCGTCGCACTCCAGGCAAAGATCGGCCATGACGTCTTCCCGATGGGCATCGAAGCCCGCCGACACCATCACGATATCCGGCTTGAAGGCATGCAGCGCCGGCAACCAGTCTTCCTCGATGGCGCGACGGAACTCCGTGCTACCGGTGCCGGCGGGGAGTGGGGTATTGACCACGTTGTGCCAGTCGCTACGCAGGTAGCGCCAAGGGTAGAAGGGGTATTGGAAACTGGTGCAGACCAGCACCTCGGGGTCGTCCTTGAAGATATCGATGGTGCCGTTGCATTGGTGGACATCAAAATCAAGGATGGCGATCCGTCGCGCGCCGTACTTGGCGCGGGCATGCGCCGCTCCCACTGCTATGTTATTGAGAAAGCAGAAGCCCATGGCATCGGTCGCCTCGGCATGATGGCCGGGTGGACGTACCGCGCAGAACACGTTATCGGCCTGGTGGCGGAAGACCTGATCGACGCCTCGAATGACCGCTCCCGCCGCGATGCGAGCGACCCGTAGGCTATGGGGATTCATTATCGTGTCACTGTCGAGTACCACCACTCCCTCATCGGGCACGCATTTCTCGAGGGCGCGGAGGTGACGCAGCGGATGGACGCGGCCGAGTTCTTCTTCGCGCGCTTCGCGGGCTTCGGATTGCATGGTCTGTTGAAGCACGCCGGCAAGCGCCAGACGGCGATGGATCGCTTCAAGCCTCAAGGGGCTCTCGGGATGATCCGGCCCCATATGATGAAGTTTGCAATCGGGGTGGGTGATGTAACCGGTGATCATGCATGTGCTCCAGGGTAACTGGCACCACCATAGTCGTCGTCGACCCTTGCACGACACTGACAATAGGTCGTACATAGAGCGTAGCCTCTCATGCCATCTACCCACCGTGGAGAATGCCTTGAGCACTCGTTTCCTTGATCGTTTCTTCGAACCCCGCTCAATCGCGGTGATCGGCGCCTCCGCCAAGCCTCACTCTCTGGGTGGCCTGGTGATCCGCAATCTGCAGGAGGGCGGTTTTCCCGGGACCCTGTGGGCCGTCAACCCCAAGGGCTACGACAGTGTGTTCGACGTCCCATGCGTCAAGCGGGTGTCTCAGCTCCCGTCTGCGCCTGACTTGGCAGTGATCTGCTCGCCGGTCTCGACGGTGCCGGGGCGAATCGCGCGCCTGGGGCGTTTCGGTGTCAAGGCGGCCCTGGTGCTCTCCGGTGGGCCGCATCTGGATGATGAGCAGGACGGCAAGGGGTCGATACGTAGCCGAATGCTTGGCGCCGCCCGTATGTCCGGCATCCGAGTGCTAGGGCCTGAATGCATGGGCCTGATCGTGCCGGGTAACAAGCTTAACGCTTCCTATGCGAACCGCCCCGTCAAGGTGGGGCGTGTGGCCTACCTGGGTCAGTCGGGAATGCTCGGCACCGCCATGATCGATTGGGCAGCAGGACGGGGCATCGGGTTCTCTCACCTGATCACAGTGGGCGACAGCGTCGATGTCATGTTGCCTGATCTAATCGATTACATCAGTCAGTTTTCGCCTACCCAGGCGTTGCTGCTGCACCTGGAGCGCATCCTCGACGCCCAGCATTTCATGACGGCCTTGCGCGACGCCTCCCGCAATCGGCTGGTACTGGTCATCAAGAGTGGGCGTACCGCGGAATCCGATCTCACCGGCTTGCCGCCGACCCCGGGCATTGCCAATCGAGACAAACTGTTCGATGCCGCCTTCGCGCGGGCCGGGGTGGTACGGGTCAACGACTCCGACGAGTTGTTTGACGCGCTTGAGACGCTGTCGCGCATGAAGCCGTTGCGCGGCGATCGCTTGGCGATCGTGTCCAATGGCCTGGGGCCCGCGCTGCTTGCCATCGACAAGCTGATCAGTACCGGCGGGCGACTCGCTGCCTTCAACGAGCAGACCTACCGCGCCCTGCTCGACGCTAATCTCGACATGAGTCGACCGGGAGACAACCCGGTGGATCTCGGTGGCAACGCGACGCCGGAAACCCTGGTGGATGCCCTGGAGATCGTCGCTGCCGATCCCGGCGTGGACGCGGTATTGGTCGTGCATGCACCGACCCGCATGGCGCCTTCGAAAACCACCGCCCAGGCCATCGTCGCCAACCGCAAGCGCTTTCGACGCAACCTGCTGACCAGTTGGATGGGGCTCGAGGAAGCCATCTCGGCTCGCCACGAATGCAATCTGGCCGGCATTCCCACCTATATTTCACCGGAACAGGCGGTGAAGGCCTTCATGCACATGGTCGTCTACCAGCGTGTTCAGGCACTGCTTCAGGAAACGCCGCCGAGCCTTCCGTTTACCACCACCCCCGACATCCGTGCGCGCTGTCGCACGCTGATCGAAGAGGCGAAGGCGGCGGGGCGGGAGCATCTATGGCATCGCGAAACGGCCCAGGTGATCGAGGCCTACGGCATCGCCGTGGCCCCCAGTCGGTATGTGACCAATGCCCCGGAAGCCAGACACGCCGCGCTGGCGTTCGATGGCGCCATGGCGCTCAAGGTGGTCCATGAAGGCAATTCCCGGCCCTTCCGTTACCGCAACCATCCCCATCGGATCTCCGCCGGCCTGCTTCAGGACCTGACGACCCCCGAGGAGGTCGCCCAGGGCGTGTCACGCCTGGCGGAGAAAGTCAGCGAAAAGTATCCCTCGTTCGAGGTCCACGAGTACTGCCTGCAGCCCATGCAGCGCGGATTGCATTCCATGCAGCTCTGCGCCGGCATCACGCGAGATCCCATTTTTGGCCCGGTGATCGTCTTTGGTATCGGTGGTTACAAGGTGAACATTCTGGCCGATCGGCAGGTGGCGCTACCCCCGCTGAACATGCATCTGGCTCGGGACATGGCGGGGCGCACTCATGCCGCTCGGCTGATTCAGGAGCATTCGAGCGACCCCGAGCGCGATATGGCGCGGGTCTGCCAATTGCTGGTCAAGTTGTCGCAGATGGCCAGTGACCTTCTGGAACTCCGCGGCCTGGAACTCAATCCGCTGTTGCTCAATCGCGATGGCATGGTGGCGTTGGATTTCGCCATGGACCTCGGGCCACCGGCGCGTTTCGCGATCATGCCCTACCCGGAAGAGCTGCGAGAGTGGGTCACGCTCAAGAACGGTTGGGAGGTCGAGATTCGTCCGATCCGGGCCGAGGATGCACCGCTCATCACCCGCTTTCACACCCACCTGTCCGAGCAGAGCATCCGCTTTCGATACTTTCACAACAAGGTTGACCTGACTCAGCGTGATCTGTCGATCCTCTCCCACATCAATTATGACCGCCAGATGGCCTTCATCGCCGAGCGCCTCTCCGATACTGGCGAGAAGGAGATGCTCGGCGTGGTAAGGGTCTGGAATGATCCCGACAATATCCGCACCGAGTTTTCCGTCATCATTCGCGATGACCTGCAAGGGCTGGGCATTGGCACGCTGCTGATGAAGAAGATGATCTGCTATTGCAAGAGTGTCGGCACCCTGGAAATGATCGGGAAGATCATGGTCGACAACCACCCCATGCGCGCGTTGATGAAGCATCTGGGATTTCGGTTGCGCTATAACATGGAGGAGGAGCTGGTGGACGCCGTGCTGCGGCTCAACGAGCCGTCAAGTGAATGGCAACGCCATCGCCTGGAAAGCCTGCCCGACTGATCCGTTGGTCAGGCCACCCCTGTTGGACCTAGGCCGCCAGGGGAGAGTCAGGGGCAGGGGGACGTTCAGGGCGCCAGGCGAAAGTGGTGCCAAGTACCGTCACGCTGCTCGTAGCGGATGCGGTCATGCAAGCGGCTGGGCTGGCCTTGCCAGAACTCGATCATGTGGGGGATGACGCGATACCCGCCCCAATGAATAGGGCGCGGAATCTCTTGGCCCTCGTAGGCTCGCTCGAAACGTCGCTCGCGCTCCTCGATCCAGGTGCGATTGGGGATCACCACGCTCTGGGTGGCAATCCAGGCGCCCAACTGACTGGGACGCGGTCGGCTGGCGAAATAGGCGTCCGATTCGCTCTCGCTGATCTGTTCTACGCGTCCTTCGATGCGGACCTGTCGAGACAACGAAGGCCACCAGAACACCAAAGCGGCGTGGGGGACATTGGTGAGTTCGCTGCCCTTGTGGCTGTGATAGTTGGTGTAGAAGACGAGCCCACGCTCATCGAGGCCCTTGAGCAGCACAATGCGCGCATGCGGCAACCCCTGGCTGTCCACGGTCGCCAAGGTCATGGCGTTGGCGTCGATACCCTCGCTCTCCAATGCCAGGACCAGCCATTCGTCGAACAATACCATGGGGCTGTCGATGGTCTGGTCTTCTCCAAGTCGACCCCCTTCGTAGTCGCGGCGAATATCGGCGATGTTGCGTGTCATGGTGATCTCCAAGGATTGGGTTCTAACCGGTCGCCTGAAGTTGACGGCTTCGAAAGCGGGCGTAGCCCATGCAGCCGACAAACAGGGCCAGTGAGGCGATGACCTCGAGCAATCCCCGCAGGCCACTGCCGGGAAGCGTGGCGACCATGACGCCCTGCGTAAAATAGAGCAGGCTGACGAAGGCCAGCCAGGCGTGGCCTCGTGGGCGATGCGCGATGATCGAGGGAAGAAAGAGCACCAGCGGCAGGACGAAGGCGATAATGGGCGTCAGACTGCCGGAATCGCTCTGCACCACCAGGCCTCGATACAGCATCAATAGCAATAACAGCGTAAAGCTGCCTACCACGAGGCGGCGCGAACGTTGTGTAAGGGGATCAAGCCCCTGGCGGGCCTCGAGTCCTTCAAGCCACTGCCTCATGAAGCCTCCTGTCGCATAGCGGACAGTGCCAGGGAGAGCCTGGCAAGACGTCGTCCCTGAGCACGGATCATGTGGCGTTCATTCTCGTCCAACGGACGGTCGCTGCGCTTGCCGGCAAGATGACTCGCGCCATAGGGCGTGCCGCCACTGACCGTCTCCATGAGCTCGGTCTCGCTATAGGGCAGACCGGCGTAGACCATGCCATGGTGAAGAAGTGGCAATAGCATGGTGACCAGGGTGGTCTCCTGGCCGCCGTGCAGGCTTGCGGTGGATGTGAAGGCACTGGCCGGCTTATCGATCAAGGCGCCGCCGAGCCACAGCTCACTGGTGGTGTCGAGGAAGTACTTCAAGGGCGCGGCCATGTTGCCAAAGCGCGTCGGACTGCCGATGGCCAGGCCCGCGCAGTGCCGCAAGTCATCGAGGTCTGCGTAAACGGCACCGGTGGCGGGTATCTCCGGCTCGACCGCCTCGCAGGTGGCGGATACCGGAGGCACGGTGCGCAATCGCGCCTGGATGCCGCGGGAGGACTCGATACCGGCCGCGAACTGCTCGGCCATGGCGCGCACAGCGCCATGACGAGAGTAATAGAGCACCAGCACGTAGGGGAGAGTATCGCTCATCGCGGGTCCTTGGCGTAAACAAGCTCGCATTGTAAAAGCATCGAAGGGCCGGTCACAACGCTGACGCCTCGGAGGCTGCCGCTTCGAGCCGTCGGTAGACCCATGCCTCGCGACCATCAGTCAGATCGAGCCGCACGCGTTCGTAGCGCAATCCGAGCCGTTCGTAACGGTCGAGACGCGAAAGCTCGTCCGCGCTCACCGTGATGATTTTGCCCCCGACACTCCCCTGCGGTGACTCGACGATATCGAGTGCGTCGCGTTGGAAGCCGTCCAGCGTCGCTGGTTGGGTCTCTCCCGCACGCCCCATGACCACCCAGCGCACGATCGCATAGCGCAAGGTACCATAGACGAAGACACGGTGAGGCCCCTCTGCCACGGATTCGAGATGCTCAGGGCGGTCATACATGAAGGGGCTCAACATGGTCAGCCACAGCCATCCTGCCACTGCCAGGCAGGTGGAGAGCAGCAGGCCGCTCAGCCATTTGATCAGTCGCATCGGCCATCCTTGTGAAGATTCAGTAGATTATCCTGCCATGCCGCCATCCTTTTCTTAAGCCTCCCTTCTAGCCTTTGCTAGGATGAGATTCTGCTCCGATGATCATGAGGTGCCCCATGAATCAGCCGAATCGAGACGATGTGGATTTCCGGGCACTGATGGACGATGTGCGCCCCCTCGACAGTGTCCACAATCGCGCGGAGCCCGGCCGCCCGCGGCTCGTGCCCAGCGAGTCGCAGTTGGCCCGGCGCGAGAGTGCCGTCGCCCAGGCTAACGGACACGATTTCCTTTCCGATGACTTCGTGGATCTGGTGCCGCCGTTCGATCCGCTGGCGTATCGCCGCGACGGCATCCAGCAGGGCGTCTTGGACCGTCTTCGTCATGGTGGCTACAGCGCCCAATCCCGCCTCCACCTGCTGCGACGCTCCCTGGAGGAGTGCAGACGGTTGCTCGCGCCCTTTATCCTCGAGGCGTACGCCCATGACCTGCGCTCGGTCGTGATCGTGCATGGTCGTGGGCGCGAGATCGACAGCGCGCCCAACGTGCTGCGCTCCTACCTGGCGAAATGGCTGGCTCAGTTCGATGAGGTCCAGGCCTATGTTTCGGCCGAGCAGGGCGATGGTGGCCTCGGTGCTACCTGGGTGATGTTGCGAAAGAGCGAACGCGCCAAGGCGGCAAACCGGGAGCGCCAACAGAAACGACGTGGCTGAAGGAGGCAACCGACGGCGACGACCTTGCGAAAAGGGCGCGGCAGTGGATCGGGCCTTGATACTCGAGCCATCACATCCCTTGGCCGCAGAACCTCACTCGGCCGCAGAGGTTTGCGGTCGGGCGAGCGTTCGAATCAGGTCCGACCCTTCTCGCGCAGGCGGCGCTCGAAGAGCGCCTCGCCGACATCGACGGCCGGTTGATAGCTGACGCTGAAGGCACCCAGCGCCCGCAGCGCGTCTTCGAGGTGCTGGTCCTCGCGCAGCGCCAGCGCATCGAACCCGCAACGCGTCATATAGTAGAGCTGGTCGACCAGCACATCGCCGATGGCACGGATTTCGCCGGTGTAGCCGTGTCGCTGCCTGAGCAGCCGTGCCAGCGTATAGCCGCGACCATCGGTGAAGGCCGGAAAGTCGATGGCGATCAATGGCGCCATCTCGAGGGCGGCTGCCAGCTCAGGGGTCATTTCGGTCTCGCTGGAAAGCCACGGAGCCAGCCCTCGGTCGCCCGGCTGCTCGCGCCACAGGGCAAGCGGCACGATGACCGGACGACGCTCGGGCAGCGCCTCCTCGATCCGCGACAACGCCCATTCATCCTGCTCCGGCTGACCCATCTTGATCAGGGTGTCGACATGCTGAAGTTGCTGGTCGGCCGTGAGCTGCTCGGTCGTAGAGTCCTGCATTTGGTCAGGCTGGGTTTCAGGTTTTGATTCAGGCATAGACCCGCTCCTTGAACGGCTTGTGGCCGATGCGCCTGTACGTGTCGAGGAAGCGCTCATCTTCATGGCGCTGTTCCACATAGACCTTCAGTACCTTGTCGATGACTTCCGGAACATCTTCGCGGAAGAAGGAGGGGCCAAGAATCTTGCCCAGCGAAGCATCGTCGGTCGAATTGCCGCCCAGCGAGATCTGGTAATACTCTTCGCCTTTCTTGTCGACACCGAGAATGCCGATGTGGCCGACATGGTGGTGGCCGCAGGCGTTCATGCAGCCGGAGATGTTCAGGTCCAGCGGACCGAGGTCGTAGAGGAAATCCAGATCCTCGAAGCGCTCCTGCAGCGCCTGGGCGATGGGGATCGAGACCGCATTGGCCAGGCTGCAGAAATCCCCACCTGGGCAGCAGATGATGTCGTTCAGGGTGCCCACGGTGGGGTTGGCCATGCCGTGTGTCTCCAACGCCTGCCAGAGCGACTCGAGCTCATCCACCGGCACATCGGACAGCACCAGGTTCTGCTCGTGAGTCACGCGGCACTCGCCGAAACTGAATTGATCGGCGAGATCCGCCACCGCTTCCAGTTGATCGGCCGTCACGTCGCCGGGGGCATGCTCGCGGCGCTTGAGCGACAGCGTCACCGCCTTGTAGCCCGCTACCTTGTGGTCGGTCACGTTGTTGGTGACGAAGCGCGAGAAGGCACGGTTCTCGACGCGCAGGCGCTCGAACGCCTCGATCGCGCTGTCGGCGACCGGCCGGCGCGGCGGCTCCGGAAAATGCTGGCGAGCCGCTTCCACGGCCTGTGTCGTGAGGGTCTGGGTGCCATCCTTGAGATGCGCCCACTCGGCCTCGACACGCCGCCGGAATTCTTCGATTCCCAAGGCCTTGACCAGAATCTTGATGCGCGCCTTGAACTTGTTGTCGCGACGGCCGAACTGGTTGTAGACCCTGACGCAGGCCTCGAGATAGGTAAGTAAATGCTGCCAGGGGAGATCGTCGCGCACTACATCGCCGATCATCGGCGTGCGACCCAGGCCGCCGCCCGCGAGTACCCTGACCTTGAGTTCGCCCTGATCGTCATGCCACAGCCGTAGCCCGATGTCATGGACCTGGATCGCGGCGCGATCCTTGGCGGCACCGGAAACCGCGATCTTGAACTTGCGCGGCAGGAAGGCGAACTCCGGATGCAGCGTCGACCACTGGCGAATCAGCTCGCACCAGGGCCGGGGGTCCTCCACTTCATCCGCCGCAATCCCCGCGAACTGGTCGCTGGTGGTATTGCGGATGCAGTTGCCGCTGGTCTGAATGGCATGCATCTGCACTTCCGCCAGCTCGCCGAGGATCTGCGGAATGGCTTCCAGGGCGGGCCAGTTGAGCTGCAGGTTCTGACGCGTCGTGAAGTGACCGTAACCGCGATCGTAGCGACGCGTGATCGCCGCCAGGCGCCTGAGCTGATGGCTGCCGAGCATGCCGTAGGGAATGGCGATGCGCAGCATGGGTGCATGCTTCTGGATATACAGACCATTCTGCAGGCGCAGCGGGCGAAACTCGTCCTCACCGAGGCGCCCGCCCAGATAGCGATCCATCTGATCGCGGAATTGGGCGACGCGCTCGTCCACGAGGGTCTGGTCGTAAGTGTCGTACCGGTACATTCTGGCGTTCCCTGCTGGTCGAAGCGGGTGGAGGAGGCTGCCGTTGTGGCAACATACTCCTCTCCCGTTATTCTACAAAAGAATAAATAATCATAGAATTTAATCGATAAGTTATTAGCGGGGAGCACAGCTTGAGACGATAAAGGGCCCGACAGGGCCCTCGTTGGCGGTCAGGCCGGGTCGTAGGACAGCACGGGCGCGAGCCAGCGCTCGAGGGTTTCGAGCGACATCCCTTTACGCTGCGCCAGCACCTCGACCTGGTCGCGGGTGATCTTCCCGGTAGAGAAATACTTCGAACGCGGATGAGAAAAATACCAGCCTGCGACAGCCGCCGCGGGCCACATTGCGAAATTCTCGGTCAGCGTCAGGCCGCTGTGGGTTTCCGCCTCGAGCAGGCGGAAGAGGGTGGCCTTCTCGGTATGATCCGGACAGGCTGGATAGCCCGGTGCCGGTCGGATGCCCTGATACTTCTCGTCAATCAGGTCAATGTTGTCGAGCTGCTCGTCGGGGACATACCCCCAGAACTCCTTGCGCACTCTCTCGTGCAGACGCTCGGCGAACGCCTCGGCCATGCGGTCGGTCAGTGACTGAACCAGGATGGCGTTGTAGTCGTCTCCGGCGGCCTTGTACTCCTTCGTCAGCGCTTCCACGCCGTGGCCGGCCGTGACCGCAAACCCACCGATCCAGTCGGGTTTGCCGCTCGGTTCTCCGTTGACGTCATAGCGAGGCGCGATGAAGTCGGCCAGGCTCTGGCAGACGCCGTCACGATTCTTGGTGGTCTGCTGGCGAATATGTTGCAGTCGCTCGATCACCTCACTGCGCGATTCGTCGGCATAGACTTCGATGACATCGTTGTCGACGCTGTTCGCTGGCCACAGACCGATGACGCCACGAGCCTGAATGCGCTTCTCCTTGATCATCTTGCGCAGCATCGCCTGGGCGTCGTCGAACAGGCTTCGTGCCGCCTCGCCGACCTTGTCATCATCGAGAATCCGCGGGTATTTCCCTGAGAGTTGCCAGCTCATGAAAAAGGGCGTCCAGTCGATGCGGTCGACCAGCTCTTCGAGCGGGTAATCGTCGAACACTTCAAGACCGGTAATAGCCGGCCGAGGCGGCGTGTAGCCAGCCCACTCGATCTCAGGCTTTCGCTGGCAGGCCTCCGTGTAGCTCAGGTTGGCGGCCTTGGGGCGGCGTTTGGCGTTGCGCTCACGCACCTTCTCGTAGTCGGCGCGGATATCGGCGACATAGGCGTCTTTCAAGCTGGGGGAGAGCAGCTTGCCGGCCACCCCGACGGCCCGGGAGGCATCCGTGACGTAGATGACCGGATGCTTGTAGCCGGGCTCGATCTTGACCGCGGTATGCGCCTTGGAAGTGGTGGCGCCGCCGATCAACAGCGGCGTCGAGAAGCCCTGACGCTGCATTTCCTTGGCGACATGGACCATCTCGTCAAGCGAGGGGGTGATGAGTCCCGACAGGCCGATGATATCGGCGTTTTCCTCACGGGCAATGCGCAGGATCTTCTCCGCCGGCACCATCACGCCGAGGTCGATCACGTCGTAGTTATTGCACTGCAAGACGACCCCGACGATGTTCTTGCCGATGTCGTGGACGTCGCCTTTCACCGTGGCCATGACGATCTTGCCCTTGGCCTGAGTGTCTTCGTTCTTCTCGGCTTCGATGTAGGGAATTAGGTAGGCCACTGCCTGCTTCATCACGCGCGCCGACTTGACCACCTGCGGCAGGAACATCTTGCCGGCCCCGAACAGGTCGCCGACCACGTTCATGCCATCCATCAGCGGGCCTTCAATCACCTCGATGGGACGCGTCGCCCGCTGGCGAGCGAGCTCGGTGTCTTCCTCGATGTGAACGGTAATGCCCTTGACCAGGGCGTGCTCGATGCGCTTTTCGACTTCCCAGGAGCGCCACTCCAGGTCTTCTTTTTTCGCCGGGCCGCTGCCGTCACCCTTGAACTTGTCGGCGATGTCCAGCAGGCGCTCGGTGCTGTCGCTGCGACGGTTGCGAACGACATCCTCGACGGCTTCGCGCAGCTCGGCCGGCAGGTCGTCGTAGACCGCCAGCTGACCGGCGTTGACGATGCCCATGGTCAGCCCGGCGCGGATAGCGTGATAGAGGAACACCGAGTGGATCGCCTCGCGTACCGGGTTGTTGCCCCGAAACGAGAACGACACGTTGGAGACACCGCCGGACACCATGGCATGCGGCAGGTGCTCGCGGATCCACTGAGTGGCCTCGATGAAGTCCACGGCGTAGTTGTCGTGCTCCTCGATCCCGGTGGCGATGGCGAAGATGTTTGGGTCGAAGATGATGTCCTCGGGCGGGAAATCGATCTCGTCGACCAGAATGCGGTAGGCACGCTGGCAGATCTCGGTCTTGCGGGCGAAGGTGTCGGCCTGGCCCTGCTCGTCGAAGGCCATCACCACCACCGCGGCACCGAAACGACGGCAGGCGGTGGCCTGC
>DATISN010000018.1:0-6096 GCA_035581765.1 Halomonas sp. | reverse complement strand
TTGCTGGGGGCCGGCAACGGGGCGGATGCCTTCTTCGTCGCCTTCAAGATTCCCAACTTCCTGCGCCGGCTTTTCGCCGAGGGGGCCTTCAACCAGGCCTTCGTGCCGGTGCTCTCGGAGTACGCCACGCGGGGCAGCAAGCGTGAGGTGAAGGAGCTGCTCGATGCGGTGGCCGGCAGCCTTACGGCGGTGTTGGCGCTGATCACTGCGCTCGCCATGCTCGCCTCGCCCTGGTTGGTGTGGGCCTTCGCGCCGGGCTTCGGGCGCGACCCCGAAAAGCTGGCGATGACCGCCGACATGTTGCGGCTGACCTTTCCCTACCTGCTGCTGATCTCGCTGACGGCCTTCGCCGGCAGCACGCTCAATACCTGGAACCGCTTTGCCGTGCCGGCCTTCACACCGGTGCTGCTCAACCTGTCGTTGATTGGCGCTGCGGTCCTGCTGACGCCACTGATGAGCGAGCCGGCCATGGGCCTGGCCTGGGGGGTGCTGATCGCCGGGTTCGCCCAGCTGGCCTTTCAGGTGCCCTTCCTGGCGCGGCTGGGGCTGCTGCCGCGGCCCTGGCCCGATTTCGCCAACGAGGGCGTGCGGCGCATTCTCCGCTTGATGGTGCCGGCGCTGTTCGGTGTCTCGGTCTCCCAGATCAACCTGCTTCTCGATACGGTGTTGGCCTCGCTACTGGCCGCGGGCAGCGTGTCCTGGCTGTATTATTCCGACCGCCTCGTGGAGCTGCCGCTGGGGGTATTCGGCATCGCCATCGCTACGGTGATCCTGCCGGCGCTCTCCCGGCGCCACGCCGAGCAGTCCCGCGAGCACTTCGCCGCCATGCTCGACTGGGCGATTCGCACCGTACTGCTGCTTGGCCTGCCGGCCGCCCTGGCGCTCGCCGTGCTGGCCGAGCCGTTGTTGATCAGCCTGTTCCACTATGGCGCGATGACCGATAACGACATCGCCATGGCGGCCATGAGCTTGCGCGCCTATGCGCTGGGTCTGGTCGCCTTCATGCTGATCAAGGTGCTGGCGCCGGGCTTCTTCGCCCGTCAGGACACTGCGACACCGGTCAAGGTCGGCATCATCGCGATGGTCGCCAACATGGTGCTTAACTTGCTGCTGATCTGGCCGCTGGCCCACGCCGGCCTGGCGCTGGCCACGGCACTGTCCGCCTTCCTCAATGCCGGCCTGCTGGGCTGGCTGCTGCGAAAACAGGGCATCCTGGTCTTCCAGCCGGGCTGGGGACGCTACGCCGTCCAGCTCGGTGGCGGCTGCACGGTGATGGGCCTGGGGCTTTGGTGGCTGTCCCCCGGCTGGCAGGAATGGCTCGGCTGGGAGGTGTGGACCCGCGTCGCCTGGCTGTCGGCGTTGGTCGTGGCGGGGGCGCTGGTCTATTTCGCCTGGCTGGCGGCCTTCGGGGTGCGCCTGCGGCACTTTCGCATGAAAGGCTGAAGTGAGTATGAAGGGATAGGCACAGACCGGGAAAGACCACGCCGCGTCGGCTGTCAAGGGACCCTCGGTCCGTTATAATCGACGACTTATTACCATCGGCCGGGCAACGAGCGCATGCGAGTGATTCGAGGACTGCACAACCTGCGCGACGAGCATCGCGGCTGCGTGGCGACCATCGGCAACTTCGATGGCGTCCACCGCGGCCACCAGGCGATCCTCGAGCAGTGCCGGGAGCAGGCCGCGGCTCTCCATCTGCCGGTCACGGTGGTGGTGTTCGAACCGCAACCTCGCGAGTTCTTCGCCGGCGACCAGGCGCCACCCCGACTGACGCGCTTGCGCGAGAAGGTGCGTCTGCTCGGCGAGGCCGGCGTCGACCGCATCCTCTGCCTGCCCTTCAACGAGGCGTTGAGAAGCCTCACGGCCCTCGAGTTCATCGAGCGCGTGCTGATCGACGGCCTGGGCGTGCGGCATCTGGTGGTGGGTGACGACTTCCGCTTCGGCTGCGACCGCCGCGGGGATTTCCATCTGCTCACCGAGGTCGGCGAGCGTCGCGGCTTCGAGGTTGAGCACACCCGCACCTTCACCCTGGACGACGAGCGAGTGTCGAGCACTCGGGTGCGCACCATGCTGGCGAGCGGTAACTTCGCCGCCGCGTCACGCCTGTTGGGTCGCCCCTATCGGCTGGATGGCCGCGTGGTGCCGGACCAGCAGCTCGGCCGCACCATCGGCGTTCCGACGGCCAATCTGCCGCTGCCTTCCCTGCCGCTTCCGCTGCAGGGCGTCTATGCCGTGGTGACTGAACTACCCGATGGCCGACGATTACCGGCGGTGGCCAATATGGGTTGGCGGCCCACCCTGGGCAGCAAGCGTCCGGTGCTAGAGGTGCATCTGTTCGATTTCGATGGCGATCTCTACGGCGAGCGGCTGGTGGTGTTTCCCTGTGCCAAGCTGCGCGGCGAGGTGAAGTTCGACGACTTCGAGGCCCTCAAGGCGCAGATTCGTGCCGACCAGGCCCGCGCGCGGCGTTTCTTTTCGCAGCAGCCCGCCCACGCTGCCCTACAGCAGTCCGGCCCCGCTGCCGCACATCAGTCCGGCCACGTTGCCGTACAGCAGCCCGCACCCGCTGCAGCACATGATTCTCTTCCTCTGGCATCGGCGCCGCTGGCGCGCGAGGCCGTGACTTTCTATTCCTCGGCGGGCAAGCCCGCCGACCACGACGACGGCTGACCCCCAGGATATGAGCGACTACAAGCACACTCTGAACCTGCCAGATACCGACTTCCCGATGCGCGGCATGTTGCCCAAGCGCGAGCCCGAGCGGGTGGCGCAGTGGCAGCAGCTGGACCTCTATCATCGGTTGCGTGAAGAGCGCCGTGGCCGGGAGCTGTTCGTGCTGCACGACGGCCCTCCCTATGCCAACGGCAGCATTCATATCGGGCATGCCGTCAACAAGATCCTCAAGGACATCATCGTCAAGTCGAAGAATCTGGCCGGCTTCGACGCGCCCTACGTGCCCGGCTGGGATTGCCACGGCCTGCCCATCGAACACAAGGTCGAAATCACGCACGGCAAGCACCTGGCGCCGCAGAAGGCCCGCGAGCTGTGCCGGGAATACGCCGGCGAGCAGATCAAGGAGCAGCTATCGGACTTCGTGCGCCTGGGCGTGATCGGCGACTGGGGCAATCCCTATCGCTCCATGGACTTCGCCAACGAGGCTGGCGAGATCCGTGCGCTCGCCGAGATGGTCGAGACGGGTTATGTCTTCAAGGGCCTGAAGCCGGTCAACTGGTGCTTCGATTGCGGCTCGGCCCTGGCCGAAGCCGAGGTCGAGTATGCCGACAAGAAGTCCGATGCCATCGACGTCGCCTTCCCGGCGGCCGATGTGGATAAGCTGGCTGCCGCCTTCGGCCTGGACGCGCTTGCCAAGCCTGCCGCCATCGTCATCTGGACCACCACGCCCTGGACGATTCCGGCCAACCAGGCGCTCAATGTCCACCCCGAGTTCACCTATGCGCTGGTCGACACCGGCGAACGGTTGCTGGTGCTCGCCGAGGAACTGGTCGAAAGCTGCCTGGAACGCTACGGCCTGCAGGGCGAGGTGATCGCTACCGCCCAGGGCGAGGCGCTTAACCTGATCGAATTTCGCCATCCGTTTTATGATCGCCGCTCGCCGGTGTATCTCGCCGACTACGTGGAATCCGAGGTCGGTAGCACCGGCATCGTCCACTCCGCGCCGGCCTACGGCGTCGACGACTTCGTGACCTGCCGTGCCCACGGCATGAGTTTCGACGAGATCTTGAGCCCCGTGCAGGGCAATGGCGTCTACGCCGAGGCGCTGCCGTTCTTCGGCGGCCAGATGATCTGGAAGGCCAATCCGCGGATCATCGACAAGCTGCGCGAGGTCGGGGCGCTGATGGTCCACCAGCCCATCACCCACAGCTACATGCACTGCTGGCGCCACAAGACGCCGGTGATCTACCGCGCCACTGCCCAGTGGTTCGTGGGCATGGACCTCCAGGACCAGGGCGGGCGCACCCTGCGCGAGCGTGCCCTCGAGGGTATCGAGGCCACCCGCTTCACCCCGACCTGGGGCAAGGCGCGGCTGCACAGCATGATCGCCAACCGCCCCGACTGGTGCATCTCGCGCCAGCGTAACTGGGGCGTGCCGATTCCCTTCTTCCTGCACAAGACCAGCGGTGAGCTGCACCCGCGTACCCTCGAGCTGATGGAAGAGGCCGCTCAGCGTGTCGAGAAAGCGGGCATCGACGCCTGGTTCTGCCTCGACCCGGCCGAGCTGCTGGGCGAGGAGGCCGCCGATTACGACAAGGTCACCGATACCCTGGACGTCTGGTTCGATTCCGGCACCACCCATCGCCACGTGCTGCGCGGCTCGCATCCCCACGGCCACGAGCAGGGGCCGATCGCGGATCTGTACCTGGAAGGCTCCGACCAGCATCGTGGCTGGTTTCATTCCTCGCTGCTGACCGGCTGTGCCATCGACGGGCATCCGCCGTATCGCGGCCTGCTGACCCACGGCTTCACCGTGGACGCCCAGGGCCGCAAGATGTCCAAGTCGGTGGGCAACGTGGTGGCGCCCCAGGAAGTGATGGACAAGCTTGGCGCCGATATCCTGCGCCTGTGGGTCGCTTCCACCGATTACGGCGGCGAGATGGCGGTGTCCGACGAGATTCTCAAGCGCACCGCCGACGTCTACCGGCGCATCCGCAATACCTCTCGCTTCCTGCTGGCCAACCTGAGCGGCTTCGAGCCCAGCCGCGACCAGGTCGCCTTCGACGACATGCTCGCGCTCGACCAGTGGGTGGTCGATCGTGCCGCGCAGTTGCAGGCGCGCATCGAGACGGCCTATGAGGAATATCGTTTTCTCGACGTCTACCAGCAGGTGCACGGTTTCTGCGCTCGCGAGCTGGGCGGCTTCTATCTCGACGTGATCAAGGATCGTCAGTACACCACCCAGACCGACTCCCTGGCGCGCCGTAGCGCCCAGACCGCGCTCTATCATGTGGTCGAGGCGCTCTGCCGCTGGGTGGCGCCAATCCTTTCCTTCACCGCCGAGGAGATCTTCGAGAACATCCCGGGCGAGCGCGGCGAGAGCGTGCTGCTGGCCGAGTACTACACGGGGCTCTCCACACTCGCGGATGACGCTGCGATGGGCCGTGACTTCTGGGAGCAGGTGCTGGAGGTCAAGCAGGCCGTCAACAAGTGCCTGGAGGATGCCCGCAACGCCAAGACCATCAAGGGCAGCCTGGCCGCCGAGGTCACGTTGTTCGTCAGTGGCGATTTGCATGCCACCCTGGCCAAGCTGGGTGACGAGCTGCGCTTCGTGATGCTGACCAGCGAAGTGCACCTGGCACCGCTCGCCGATGCCACTGGCGCCGAGACGACCGAACTCGAAGGGCTGAAGGTGGCCGTGACGGAAAGCCCCAATCGCAAGTGCGAGCGCTGCTGGCACCACCGCGAGGACGTGGGAACCCACCCTGAGCACAGTGACCTTTGCGGCCGAGGTATCAGCAACCTACCGGATGGCCCGGGAGAGACGCGTTTCTATGCATAGGACAGGGCATAAGCCCGGGCATAAGGCCGGTGGGCATGAGAAAAGCGCGCGCGAGCACGAGCCGGTCACGGCTACCGTGCCGCCCATGCAGCGCCCGCTTCGGTGGTTATGGCTGGCCGCGGCGATCGTCGTGCTGGACCTTGCCACCAAATACGCCGCCAGTGCCTGGCTCAGCTACGCCCGTCCGGTGGAAGTGCTGCCGTTCTTCAACTTGACGCTGTTGCACAATACCGGCGCGGCCTTCAGCTTCCTGGCCGGCCACCCCGGCTGGCAGCGGTGGTTCGTCGCCACGGTCGCCGTGGGCGCGAGCATTGGCCTGACGATCTGGATGCGCCGCCTCAAGCATGATGAGACGCTGATGGCTGTATCGCTGGCGATGATCATCGGCGGGGCCCTGGGCAATCTCTACGACCGCCTGGTGCATGGCTACGTGGTGGACTTTTTGTCGTTCCACGCTGCCGGCTGGTACTACCCGGCATTCAATGTGGCGGATATCGGCATTACTTTGGGTGCTGCTGGCATGATCTGGGAGTCGGTGATCGGCGAGAAGCGCCGGGCCCGACGACGCGCGTAAGGCTGGT
>DATISN010000017.1:0-17544 GCA_035581765.1 Halomonas sp. | reverse complement strand
ACGGCGTGGGCGAGCTCATCCGTCACGCCCTGGATGCGGGTGCCGAGCGGTTGCTGCTGACGCTTGGCGGCAGCGCCACCAACGACGGCGGTGCGGGCATGCTGGCCGCCCTCGGCGCGCGGCTGCTCGACGCCCAGGGCCGCGAGCTTCCCGCCGGCGGCGCCGCGCTTAAGGACCTCGCCGAGCTCGACCTCGCCGGACTCGACCCGCGCCTCGCCGGGCTCACCGTCGAGACGGCCGTCGACGTCGACAACCCGCTTCTCGGCGAGCGCGGCGCCAGCGCCGTATTCGGCCCCCAGAAGGGCGCCACGCCGAATGATGTGGCCGCCCTCGACGCGGCCCTGACCCGCTTCGCCGACGTCGCCGCCAGGGCGCTGGGCACGGATCATCGCGCGCTGGCGGGCGCCGGCGCCGCCGGCGGCATGGGGTTCGCCGCGCGGGCCTTTCTGAACGCCGAACTGCGTCCCGGCATCGAGCTGGTGATGGCCCAGGCAGGCTTCGGCGCCCTGCTCGACGGAGCCGACCTGGTGATCACCGGCGAAGGCCAGCTCGACGGCCAGAGCATGGCCGGCAAGACCCCGGTCGGTGTCGCCCGCGAGGCGAAGCGTCACGGCGTGCCGGTCGTGGTGCTGGCCGGCCGCCTGGCCCCCGGCTGGCAGGCCGCCTTCGATGAAGGGGTCAGTGCCGCCTTCGCCCTGGCCGACGGCCCCATGGCGCTTGACGAGGCGCTGGAGCGCTGTGCCGAGCTGCTGGCCGATCGTGCCGAGAGCCTGGCGCGGCTGATGATCGCCGCCGCCCCACGCCGCGGCGCTTGAAATCGCGCGGTGTCGCCGGCATGTCATGAGGCAGCGCTATGGTGGTGATGGGCAGAATTAGTTCTACCCTCGCCCCGCTGGCGACCTACACTGGCAGCACAGCGATCAAGGAGGCATTCGCATGAGCGATACCAATACCATCGGTCTGCACGAGGCCAGCGCCACGCAGTTGGCAGAGAAGCTCAACGAGCTGCTCGCCAACTACCAGATCTTCTACATGAACGTGCGCGGCTATCACTGGAACGTGAAGGGCCCGGAATTCTTCCAGCTGCACGAGAAGTTCGAGGAGTTTTACACCGACCTGCTGACCAAGGTCGACGAAGTCGCCGAGCGTATCCTGACCCTCGGCCATCAGCCGGTGCATGCCTACAGCGATTACGTGAAGATCGCCTCCATCGAGGAAGACAAGCACGTCCATGACGGCAAGGCCTGCGTGAGAGGCGTGCTCAAGGGCTACCAGACGCTGATCGAACTGCAGCGCGGCTTGCTCTCACTCGCCTCGGATGCCGACGACGAGGGCACCGCCGCCCAAGCCGGCGACTATATCCGCGAGCAGGAGAAGACTGTCTGGATGCTGGGCGCCTACCTGGACTGATCTGACCTGATCTTAACAGCGCATCAGCTCGGCCAAGTAGCCACTCGTAAGAGCGATAAACGAGCGGGCGGGGACCTCCCCGCCCTGAACGTTCTCACTGAGTGTTCACAGCGAGCCGGCTTCGTTGGCCGGCTCCGCTAACCACTTTCGTCTGCCAGGTCTTCGATCAGCCCCCGCAGCAGCATCCAGAACTCCTCCACGGACGCCAGCTCCACGCGTTCATCGGGGGAATGCGCGCCGCGGATCTGCGGGCCGAAGGAAATCATGTCCAGCTTGGGATACTTGCCTCCCAGGATCCCGCACTCGAGACCGGCGTGAATCACCTTGACGCCTGGCTCGACCCCCAGCCGTTGCCGATGCAACCGACAGAAGCGGGCCAGTAGCGGGCTTGCCGGATTCGGCGTCCAGCCGGGATAGGCGTGCTCGATACGCGTCTGCGCCCCGATCAGCGCAAACAGGGCCGCGAAACGGTCGGCCATATCCTGGGTGGCGCTGTCACGCAGCGAACGAACCAGCGCACAGAGGTAGAACCGTCCCTTCTCCAGGCTGACCACACCCAAGTTGTTGGATGTCTCGACTACGTCGGGCAACTCGGCGCTCATGCGCTCGACGCCGCAGGGCGCCGCGTGCAGGGCGGCGATCAACGCATGGCTCGCCTGGTCGCTCAGGGCTTCGGCAGGTCGTTCCTTCACGTGCTCGAGCTTCAGGGTCACGCCCTCGTCGACCCCCGCCAACTCGTCGCGCAGCGTGGCCTCGAGGACCGCCACGTATGCCCGGGCCGCCTCGATGTTCTGCGATGGCAGGGCCAGGCCGGCGAAGGCTTCCCGCGGCAGGGCGTTGCGCAAAGTGCCGCCGTGATAGTCGATCAGTCGCACGCCGAAAGGCGCGAGGGCGCGCAGTCCTCTCACCACCAGCCGGTTGGCATTGCCGAGCCCCTTGTGGATGTCGATGCCGGAGTGCCCACCCGACAGCCCCCGCAGCGCAAGCCGCATCGGTTGCTCGCTGTCGGTCAGCGCCATCGTGGGCCACTGCGCATCGACGACCACATCGGCGCCGCCGGCGCAGCCGATATAGACCTCCCCACGGTCCTCGGAGTCCAGGTTGAGCAGCAGGCTGCCTTCCAGCCAGTTCTCGGCCAGCTGCTGGGCGCCACCCATCGAGGTTTCCTCCTCGAGTGTGAACAACGCCTCGAGCGTGCCGTGCACGAGGGTATCGTCCTCGAGAATCGCGAGCGCCGCCGCCACACCCAGCCCGTTGTCCGCCCCCAGGGTGGTCTGATCGGCATGCAGCCAGCCATCGGCCACATAGGTGACGATGGGGTCGTGGGTGAAGTCATGGGGATGGTCGGCATTGGCCTGGGCCACCATGTCCAGATGGCCCTGGAGGATGACGCCCGGCGAACGTTCGTGGCCGGGCGTGGCGGCCTTGCGCAGGCGCAGGTTGCCGTAGCCGTCGCGATCATGTGCCAGCCCGCGGGCATCGGCCCAGCGCTCCAGCACGCTGACCAGTTCGGCCTCGCCGCCCGAAGGCCGGGGAGTGTTGCACAGGGTGCGAAAGAGGCGCCACAGCGACGGCGGCGAAAGCTGTTCGAGGTGATCGTTCATGGTCAAGCGCCTTCAGGGTGGAATGGCGCTACCTTACCCAGCGCGTTGCGACCTGCAAAGCGGCACGATCACGTGAGGTCTTCTCTCAGCGCTGCCACGGCCCGGCGCAGCCGAGCGATGGCCTCGCGCTTGCCCGACAGCCCCAGGCCGGCAGCCAGCCGGGCAGCATCGTGTCCCAGGAAGGCCCAGGCAACCAGCAGAAGTACGTCATCGTCATCAGTCCGTCTTCCCCTGGCCAGTGCGTGACGCACCAGTGCCTGCAGCGCCGGGCGGGCCAGGGCCGGCTCACGGTGGGCAAAGGCCACGTCGTCGATATCGCGACGGTCCTGGGCGTCGATAGCCTCGCTCTCGCCACCCTCCGCGACGCCATTACCCTTGGCGCCCTCGGCCAGCAGCGCCGCCGCCACATCCGGTGCGAGGTCGGCAAGCTCGAAAGCCAGCAGCCCCGGCAACTGGCGATGAAAGCGTGCCCGAAGCGTGTCGCTCAACCGCTCGCCGCGCTCGCTCAACGGCGAGACCATCATCAGCGCATGCTCGCCGGTGGCGGTCTCCCGGGACAGGCCCAGGCGCACCGCGCGAAACCCCAGCGCCTGCCAGAAGGCGATCAACCCCGGTTCGGCACCGAAGCTCGCCCCCAGCAGATCGCGGCCGTCCGCACGGGCCTGCGCATGCTCGGCCTCGATCAATCGCCGCCCGAGGCCTTCGCCTCGGCGGCCGGGATGCACGGCGATGCGCACCACCCGGCGCAGCCGTGCCTCGAGCGCTTCTCGCGAGCCGGCATGGGCCGCCAGCGATTGCGCCAACAGGTGGCCGCGCGGGCGCCGCTCACCACGCGCGACCCGCTCGGCCAGCGAGGGCTCGAAACCGCCCTCGTCGCTGGTCACCACCACCGCTTGTGGGTTGACGGCAGGATCAAGGGATTGACAAGGTGCCAGACCGGTCAGGCGAACGCCGGGGCCGTCGAGAAGGCGGCGCAGATCCGCCGGCGTCGTACGGTAATGCGCCTGCACCAGCAGGCCGAACAGTAAGCGCAGAGAAGCCTCGTCGATCGCCAAGGCGTCGCGCGACCAACACTGCCACTCAAGCGGGCAGCGGCCCGGCAAGGCCTCGCCGGGCTCGGCATCCAGCATCAATAGACGAGTGACCAGCGCCTCGAGCGGGTCGCCTGCGGCCCAGCGGATCGGCTGGCTCAAGGTACAGGCCTGCCAGTCGGGCGTGCGTCGCTCGAGATGATCGCGAAAGCGCAGCGCGAAGCCGCGGCCCGAGCCTTCATAGCCATGAACCGTAGTCGCGAAGGCGATGCGCGGAAACGCCTCGAGCCATTCGCCGAGCAGCGCGGCCGGAATCGCCGCCGCCTCGTCGACCAGCAGCACACTCCCGGCGCCACCGGCCTCGCCACAACGGGCCAGTGTCGTCAGGGCATCCGGCGCCATGAAAAGCACCATTCGGCCATCCTGGCGAAACGTCAGTCCCTCGCGATGTCCGTCGGGGCAGAGGGCGGCCAACCGCTCGAACAGCCCCTCGACGGCCGAGGGGCGCGGCGCCGTTACCAGCAGCCGCGACTCACCGGCCGCCAGCAGCCGCGCACAGGCGATGCCCAGCGCCGCAGTCTTGCCCCGGCCGCGATCGGCGGTCAGGACCAGCGGACGGCGGCGTCGCAGGCGGGTGAGCCGCCGTACGGCGCCGGCCTGATCGGCGCTCAAGCAGTCGCGGTCATCGGCGGGGTCGGGAAGCGATGATGAAGCCTCCTCGAGAAGCCGACATGGGCCGGGGGCTTGCCCGGCCGGCCACTGGATGACGGTGGGGTCGGCACGCAGCAGACGGGCGAGGCGCGTCAGATAGCGAGCGCTGAGCTGATCGACCCGCCAGGGATGTTCGGCCAGACGCCAGTAGTCGGCATCGGGGCGCACGCCCCAGTCGGGGGGGGTCATCAGCACCAGCAGGCCTCCGGCTTGCAGGGTGCCGGCCACGGCGCCGAAAGCCTCGGGATCGAAGCCGCTGTGTGCCGAGACGGCATCAACCACCACCAGGTCCTGCTCGCCACCGAGGCGCGTGCGAGCCTGGTTCGAGGCCCGCCAGCACCCTGGGTCAATCGCGTCAGGGACCTCGGCAGACAGCCACAGCGGCGCCTGCCAGGGCCAGGCTTGCCACAGGGCCAGGGCCTGATCGCGGCACGCGCCAGCCTCGCCGGTGAGCCATACCAGCCCACGCCAGCGCTGCGAGATCAGTCGCTTACGCGCCTCCCGGAGGGGCGTGAGGGGATCCGGGACCGTCAACGAGACCACCGGACCATCAACTTTGGTCTAAAGCAGGCTGTCATTTCAACGCTGGCCACCTTCATTGTGCTGCACAATAAATATCACACAAACGTTTTATCTATCTGATTTATAGGTTTAATTATCAAAAAAAAACGATTTTCGGTTGCCGCTGCTTTCGGCCGGGAGCCCATTATCCCTGTCGATACTTCTCGCTCACCCATGCTAGTTTACCTGCTGTTATCTGACTGCCTGGACGTCCCAACCCATTTACCGTCAGGCGCCTGGCGTCGCGACGGGCAGGTGATGGGCATAACGCACCAGGCATAACGGATGCTGCAACAAACAGAACAACCCAATGGGGAGCACTACATGACGAAAATGAACAGGTTCACTCTGACCGGTCTCGCGGCCGGTATCGCCTTGGCGGCCATGACCACATCGACGGCGCAGGCCCAGGAACAGTGGACCATGACTTCGACCTGGCCCGACAACCTCGATCTGATCAAGATCGATCAGCACTGGGCCGAGCTGGTCAACAAGCTGGCTGGCGACGAGCTGACGATCGATTTCCGCGCCGGTGGCACCCTGATGCCCGGCACCGAGGTGTTCGATGCCACCGAGACCGGCAGCATCGAGGCCGCCGGCGACTGGCCCGGCTACTGGGCGGGCAGCAACCCGGCCTTCTCGCCGCTGGCCACCACCACCAGCTTGTTCAACGCCGTCGACTACATCAACTGGATTCAGCAGTGGGGCGGCTGGGACCTGTATCAGGAAGTCTACGGCGAGTACAACATGGTCTACCTGCCGTACGCCGCCCTCAACAACGAGTCCGGCTTCATGGGTGGCACACCCATCGAGAGCCTGGCCGACCTGGACGGCAAGCGCCTGCGCCTCTCCGGGCGTGACCAGGGTCGCGTGCTTGAAGAACTCGGCGGCTCCCAGGTCACCCTGGCCGGCGGCGAGGTCTACCAGGCCCTGGAGCGCGGCGTGATCGATGCCGGCGAGTTCTCCACTCCCGGGGTGGACTACAACGCCGGCTTCGCCGAGGTGGCCGACCACTGGTCCGTGCCCGGCTGGCACCAGTCCGCCAGCGTCTTCGGCGTGATGATCAACAAGGACGCCTGGGATGCCCTCTCCGAGGAGACCCAGGAGAAGCTGAAGATCGCCGCCGACGCCACCATGGCCTGGTCGCTGGCGTGGTCCGAGCGCGAGTCCACCGAGGCCACCCTGAAGTTCATCGAGGACGGCGTCGAGATTCACCAGCTGCCAGAAGAGGACCTCGATCGCATCCAGGACATCACCAACGATGTTATCCTGCAGGGCGCCTGCGAGGACCCGATGCACGCCAAGGTCTACCACTCCATGGTCAGCTACCTGGAGCACTACGCCAACTGGCGCGATATTTCCGTGCCATACAACATGGGACGCACCATGGACAACCTGCCGGATCTCGACGAGCTCGAGGCCTGCCTGTAAGTCCAGGGCACCCTCCCGGCCCGCCGGGAGCCATGCCTGCATGATGGCCGCCGGCGGGCAACCGCCGGCGGCCTTCGTCCCACTGCGAATCCATCCCGAGTCCCGAGATCCTCGACCATGAATGCCATCGCCAAGGCAATCGACGCCTTCAACGAGTGGTTCGGGCGGCTCGTCGCCCCGCTGCTCGCCGTGATCACGCTGATCGTCGTCTACGACATCTTCATGCGCTTCGTCTTCGGTCGCCCCAGCGACTGGGCCTTCGATGTCACCAAGATGCTGTTCGGCGCCCACTTCATGTTGATGGCCGCCTACGCTCTGCGCCATCACGCCCACGTCGAGGTCGACGTGCTCAAGCGCCTGCTGTCGCGTCGCAAGCAGGCGGTGCTCGACATCGTCGGCTACCTGATCTTCTTCGTGCCCTTCGCCTGGTTGCTGCTGACCTACGGCTGGGCCTTCTTCTACCGCGCCTTCAGCCGCGGCGAGACCACCTACGGGATGATGGCGATCCCCGTCTCGCCGGTGAAGTCGGTCATCGTCATCGGCGCCTTCTGCCTGGCCCTCCAGGCCATTGCCATCGTCATCCGTGCGGTTCAGGAACTGCGCGAGGAGAATGCCTCATGAGTGCTGAACTGCTCACCCTGTTCATGTTCTCGGGCCTGCTGATTGGTCTGTTCATGGGCCACCCGCTGGCCTTCGTGCTGGGCGGCGTCGCCGTGATTGGGGCCCTGCTGGGCCCCGGCATCAAGGTGCTTGGCACCATCATCAACAACATCTACGGCAACTCCATCGACAACTACGTGCTGGTGGCCATCCCGTTGTTCGTGTTGATGGCGCGCTTCCTGAACGACTCCGGGGTCACCGAGCGCATGTTCGATGCCATGCGCCTGCTGATGGCCAACCTGCGTGGCGGCCTGGCGCTGACCGTGGTCGTCGTCTCGGTGCTGCTGGCCGCCACCACCGGCATCGTCGGCGCCTCCATCGCGGTGATGGGCATGATCGCCCTGGTCCCGATGCTCAAGTACGGCTACAACAAGGAGCTCAGCACCGGGGTGATCATGGCCAGCGGCTGCCTGGGTATCCTGATCCCGCCGAGCATCATGCTGATCCTGATGGCCAGCTACTCGCCGGTCTCGGTGGGCGCGCTGTTCGCCGGCGCCATGATCCCGGGGTTACTGCTCGGTGTGATGTATGCCCTCTACGTGCTGGTGATCTGCCACTTCAAGCCTTCCTACGGCCCCCCGGTGCCGCCCGAGGAGCGGGCCGAGACCAGCACCCGCGAGCTGGTGATCATGTTGCTCAAGTATGTGCTGCCGCCGATGAGCTTGATTCTGGGCGTGCTCGGCTCGCTGTTCACCGGTATCGCCACCGCCACCGAAGCCTCGGCCATCGGCGTGATGATCGCCTTCGTGCTGTTCCTGATCTTCGGCGACCGCAAGCTCTCCACCTGCTACCGCACCCTGATCGATGCCAGCAAGACCACCACCATGGTGATGCTGGTGCTGGTCGGCGCGACTGCCTTCACCGGCGTCTTCTCCCGCGGCGGCGGCATGGAGGTGATCTCCAACGTGGTACTGGCCATGCCGGGCGGCACCGTCGGCGCGCTGATTCTGATGCTGTTCCTGGTGTTCATCCTCGGCATGTTCCTCGACTGGACCGGCATCGTGCTGCTCAGCTTCCCGATCATGCTGCCGATTGTCGAGCAGATGGGCGTGGACGTGCTGTGGTTCGTGGTCATGGTCGCGGTGGTGCTGCAGACCTCCTTCCTGACACCGCCCTTCGGCTATGCACTCTTCTACCTGAAGGGGGTGGCGCCGCCCGGCGTCGAGACCATCGATCTTTACAAGGCGGTGATCCCCTTCTGTGCGTTGATCGTGTTTGCCTGCATATTGATGACCATCTTCCCGGTGCTGATCACGGGATTGCCGGCCGTCCTGCTGGGTCGCTAATCTCTTGCCCGTGGTGCCCGCGAGACGCCCGTCGCCATCCGGCGGCGGGCGGACAGGTCGATTGCATGCGTGTGCAAAAGCTTCTAGCCTCGCGGCCTATCGCCCACGAGCACCCGGGGATTGGCTATTATCTCGAGACCCGTTCGGGTCACGACACCACTATTGGGAGACACCCATGATCCGTCATCTGAAATCCGGCGCGCCCGCCGACACTCGCGCTGCCGCCGACCGTAAGGTAAGAGAAACCGTCGAGACCACACTTGCCGCTATCGAAGCCGGCGGCGATAGCGCCGTTCGCGAGCTTTCCGAAAAATTCGACAACTGGTCGCCCGCCTCCTTCCGCCTGACCCAGGCACAGATCGATCAGGCCATGTCCGAGGTGTCCGAGCGGGATATCGAGGATATCCGTTTCGCTCAGGCGCAGATCCGCCGCTTCGCCGAGGCCCAGTTGGCTTCCATGCAACCCGTCGAGGTCGAGACCCGCCCCGGGGTGGTGCTCGGCCACAAGCATCTGCCGATCAACTCGGTCGGCTGCTATGTCCCCGGTGGCGTCTATCCCATGGTCGCCTCGGCGCACATGAGCGTGCTCACCGCCAAGGTCGCCGGCGTCAAGCGCGTCGTGGCCGCCGCACCGCCCTTCAAGGGCAAGCCTCACCCGGCCATCGTCACCGCCATGCACCTCGCCGGCGCCGACGAGATCCTGGTGCTCGGCGGGGTGCAGGCCGTCGGCAGCATGGCCATCGGGACCGAGACCATCGCGCCGGTCGACATGCTGGTCGGCCCCGGCAATGCCTTCGTTGCCGAGGCCAAGCGTCAGCTGTTCGGCCGTGTCGGCATCGACCTGTTTGCCGGCCCCACCGAGACCCTGGTGATCGCCGATGACAGTGTCGACGGCCTGCTCTGCGCTACCGACCTGCTTGGCCAGGCCGAACATGGCCCGACCTCCCCCGCGGCCTTGCTGACCAACTCCGAGGCCCTGGCCCGGGATACCCTGGCCGCCATCGACGAGTTGCTCGGCAAGCTGCCCACCGCCGAGATCGCTCGGCAGTCCTGGGAGACCTACGGGGAGATCATCGTCTGCGACAGCCATGAGGAAATGCTGCAGGTCGCGGACGACATGGCCTATGAGCATGTCCAGGTCATGACCGAGGACCCGGAGCTCTACCTGGAGAGGCTCACCAACTACGGCGCGCTCTTTCTTGGACCACGTACCAACGTGGCCTTCGGTGACAAGGTGATCGGCACCAACCACACCCTGCCCACCAAGAAGGCGGCGCGCTATACCGGTGGCCTGTGGGTCGGCAAGTTCCTCAAGACCTGCACCTACCAGCGTGTGCTGACCGATGAGGCCTCCGCCGAGATCGGCAGCTATTGTTCGCGCCTGTGCGCCCTGGAAGGCTTCTTCGGGCACGGCGAGCAGGCCAACGAACGCGTGCGCCGCTACGGCAAGCGTGACGTCCCCTATGCCTCGGCCGTCGACGCATGAACCTACCGCATCCCCCGAGCCTGCGCCTGGACGGGCGCAGGGCGCTCGTCACCGGGGCCAGCCAGGGCATCGGCCTGGCCGCCGCCTGCGCGCTGGCCCACGCCGGCGCCGAGGTCACGCTGGTGGCCCGCCACCGCGAGCGACTCGACGAGGTGGTCGCGGCGTTGGGTGACGCCGGCCTGTCGGCCGAGGCCCTGGTGCTGGACGTCAACGACCGGGCCGCCGTGCGCAACGCACTCTCCGGGCGAGGCTTCGACATCCTGGTCAACAACGCCGGCACCAACCGTCCCAAGCCGATCGATGAGGTCGACGACGAGGACTACGCCGCGGTGATGGACCTGAACGTGCGCGCCACTTACTTCGTCACCCAAATGGTACTCAAGCAGATGCCGGATGGCGGCAGCGTGATCAACGTGTCGTCGCAGATGGGCCATGTGGGCGCGGCCAACCGCAGCCTCTACTGCGCGTCCAAATCGGCGGTGGAAGGCATGACCCGCGCCATGGCGGTGGAGCTTGGGCCCCGGGGCATCCGGGTCAACACGCTCTGCCCGACGTTCATCGAAACCCCCATGACTCGCCCGTACTTCGCGCAGCCCGGCTTTCGGGAGGCCGTACTGGCCAAGATCCCGCTGGGACGGCTCGGCCAGATCGAGGACATCATGGGGCCCGTGGTCTTCCTTGCCTCGCCAGCGGCGGCGATGGTCACGGGCAGCGCGCTGATGGTGGATGGCGGCTGGACGGCGCAATGAGGTGACGACCAGCCGCGTCACTTCTCACTACAACACGACCCACAACGACCCCTCTCGCGACACCGCCACACTCCCCTGGCTGCTACCCGGTGCGCTTCGATGGTGACAAGAGAAGCGCGCCGGGTAGCGGGATAGCTGCAGCCTTCGGCGCTAACTGATAATATTTTCAGCCGTCAGTATTTCGCATTGACTGTCTTTCAATCCGGCATTCGCAAGGAGCCCCGCTTGTCCATTCCTTCCAGCGCTCGCCTGACGGCTCTGTCGCGCCGCATCATGCCTCATTTCAGCGCCTGGACCTTGCTGATACTGCTGATTGCCATGATCGTCGCGTTGCCGGTGCTGGCGATTCTCTTCCATGTCTTTCTGCCGACAGAGGGCGTGTGGTCGCATCTCGCCAGCACCGTGCTCGGCCGCTACCTGAGCAATACCCTGTTCCTCGCCGTCACGGTGGGTATCGGTACCCTGGTGATCGGCACCGGCACGGCGTGGCTGGTGGTGATGTGCCGCTTTCCCGGCAAGCGCGTCTTCGAGTGGGCGCTACTTTTGCCGTTGGCCGTGCCGACCTATGTGATCGCCTACGCCTACACCGATTTCCTGCAGGTTGCCGGTCCGCTTCAAAGCTGGCTGCGCGAGGCGATGGGCTGGAGCTTCGGCGATTACTTTTTCCCCGACATTCGTTCGCTGGGTGGCGCCGCGACCCTGATCACCATGGTGCTGTACCCCTATGTCTACCTGCTCGCACGCGCGTCCTTTCTGGAGCAGTCGGTGTGCATGCTGGATGTCGGCCGCTCCCTGGGGCGCGGGCCCTGGCGCCTGTTCTTCACCGTCGCCGTCCCCCTGGCCCGCCCGGCGCTGGTCGGCGGGGTCTCGCTGGCGCTCATGGAAACGCTCAATGAATTCGGTGCGGTTCAGTTCTTCGGCGTCGACACCTTCACCACCGGGATCTATCGCACCTGGTTCGGCATGGGCGAGCAAGTGGCGGCCGCCCAGCTCGCGGCCTGCCTTCTCCTGTTCGTCATTGCCCTGGTGCTGCTGGAACGCTGGACGCGAGGCAAGCGGGAATACTTTCATACCTCCAGCCGCTATCAGCAGCTGCCCGAATACCGCTTACGCGGCGGGAGAGCCTTCGGCGCCTTTGCGGCCTGCCTGTTGCCGGTCTTGATCGGCTTTCTCATTCCCAGCGGCCTGCTCGCGCAGTTGGCCATCCAGCAGGGCGATTCGCTGCTCGGGGTCCGGTTCCTGGAGTTCGCCGGCAACAGCCTGATCCTGGCGGCCATCGCCTCGCTGATCGCGGTCGCCATGGCCGTACTGCTCAGCTATGGCGTCCGCCTCGATTCCAGCCCGCTCACCCGCAATGCCACGCGGATCGCCTCGCTGGGCTACGCCATTCCCGGCTCGGTGGTCGCGGTGGGCATCCTGATTCCCTTCGCCTGGCTGGACGACACCCTGAATCGCTGGCTGCAGGCGAATTACGGGGTGATCGCCGGGCTGATCTTCAGCGGGTCGGCGTTCATCCTGATCTATGCCTACGTGGTGCGTTTCCTGGCGGTGTCGTTCAATGCAGTGGAGGCGAGCCTTGGCAAGGTGACGCCGAGCATGGATGCCGCGGCCCGCACCCTGGGACAGAGTGCCGGCGGCACGCTACGGCGGGTTCACACACCCATCATGCGCGGCAGCCTGCTGGCCGCGGGGATTCTGGTGTTCGTGGACGTCATGAAGGAGCTGCCGGCGACCATCATCCTGCGCCCCTTCAACTTCGACACCCTGGCGGTCAGGGCCCACAACCTCGCCTCGGACGAGCGCCTCGCCGAGGCGTCGACATCGTCACTGGCGATCGTCGTAGTGGGCATACTCCCGGTCATCCTGCTCAGCATCGCCATGCGCAAGTCCCGCCCCGGCCACACGTCGACCGGCCGGAAAGACGAACACCTGTGAGGTGTCGAGGTGGATATCCACCTGCTGGCCTTCCGCGGGCAGGAAGACCCCAGGGATGCGGGCGTGAAGGTGCGCCTCGCGCCCGTCTTCCCCATGGGCGCACAAGTGCAGCAGGCTGCTGCGTCCGAGCAGCTTGGCCATCACGATATGGCTGTGGGTATGGCTCGAGGTGGGCAGGTCGTGGCGTTCGGTGACCCGCAGCGCCTCGGGACGAATCAACACCTGCACCGCTTCGCCTTCCGGTAGCCAGTCTGCCTCGACCTTGCCCACCGGGGTGACCACTCGACCGCCCGACACGACGCCGTCCAGCTGATTGACCTCACCGAAGAACGTCACGACGAAGGGATCGCAGGGAGAGCAGTAGAGCTCCTTGGGGGTACCGGTCTGCACGATGGCCCCGTCTCGCATCAGGGCGATGCGGTCGGCCATGAACATTGCTTCTTCCGGGTCGTGAGTGACCAAAAGCGCCCCGGCACCGACCTGCTTGAGCACGTGCAGCGTATCGTCGCGGATGCGGTCACGCAGCCGCGCGTCCAGGCTCGAGAACGGTTCATCGAGCAGCATCAGGGCCGGCGCCGGCGCCAATGCACGCGCCAGCGCCACCCGCTGCTGCTGTCCACCCGAGAGGGTATGCGGGTAGGCGTTGGCGTATCCGGCAATGCCCAGTTGTTTGAGCAGCCCCATGGCCCGCGCGTTGCGCTCCTCGCCGGAGAGCTGCTTGAGGCCGAAGGTCACGTTCTGCAGCACGCTCAGGTGGGGAAACAACGCCGAGTCCTGGAAGGCCAGCCCGACATTGCGCTTCTCGGGTGGCAAGTGACGCTTGCGGGATTCGGCGATCGTCTGTCCGTTGAGGGACACCCGGCCCTGCTGAAGGGCCTCGAGGCCCGCGGCGATTCGCAACAGGGTGGTCTTGCCACAGCCCGAGGGACCCAGCAGACAGACGACTTCTCCGGGGGCGACATGCAGGTCGACGCCCTTGACGGCGGGCAGGCCATCGAACGAGTGCCTCACCCCTTCCATCGTCAGCACATCGGCTTCGGGCGTGGATGTCTCGTCGGTTGGTGCAAGATTCAGTTTGCGGGTCATAGGCTAAACACGCTCATCGCATGACAAGAACGGCTCCTCCATCATACCCGTAATCGACAGCGAATGCGTTTCGGATTGAATCGCATTCGAAGTTGGCAATCCTGCCTCCCTGAGGGCTTACCACCCGCACGCTGTCGACTTCAGCAAGGCTTGACGGCGAGGCGCCGAGACGCTTCAATGGCCGAGTAGAGAATGCTAAACATTATCGTTATCTTTCATTTACAGTTTCCGAACGAACGAGGTCATCCATGAAGAACCGCTATCGTCTCGCCCTTCCGGCTGCCGCCATCCTCACGGGCTCGGCCGTCGCCGGCCAGGCGCTCGCCAATGAGGTCAACGTCTATTCGGCGCGCCACTATGACTCCGACGAGCAGCTCTATGAGGCGTTCACGGAAAAGACCGGCATCGAGGTCAATGTCCTCGAAGGCGACTCGGACCAGCTCATTGAGCGTATCCAGCGCGAGGGCGTGGCGAGCCCGGCCGATGTCATGCTGACCGTGGATGCCGGGCGACTCTGGCGGGCGGAGCAGGACGGCATCTTCCAGGGCATCGACTCCGAGGAGCTTGCCGAGCGCCTCCCTGAAGCGATGCGCCACCCCGAGGGCGAGTGGTTCGGCTTCAGCCAGCGGGTGCGCGCCATCTATTACAACCGCGAAAACGTCGATCCCGCCGAGGTCGAGCGCTATGAGGATCTCGCCGCATCAGAGCTCGAGGGGCGCGTCTGCATTCGCTCCTCGAACAATATCTACAACCAGTCCTTGCTGGCCTCGATGATCGGCCACCACGGTGTGGAAGATGCCGAGGCGTGGGCGCAGGGTGTGGTCGACAACTTCGCTCGTCAGCCCGAGGGCGGCGACACCGACCAGATTCTCGGCGTCGCCAGCGGCGAATGCGATTTCGCCGTCGCCAACCATTACTACTATGTGCGCCTGCTCAAGTCCGATGATGAGGGCGAACGTGAGGCCGCGCGCAAGGTCGGCATCATCTTCCCCAACCAGGACGACCGTGGCGCTCACGTCAACGTGGGCGGCGCGGGTGTCGTGGAAGGCGCACCCAACCGCGAGAATGCCATTGAGTTCCTCGAGTTCCTGGCCTCCGATGAAGCGCAGGAGCACTTCGCGGCCGGCAACAACGAGTTCCCGGTGGTGAGTGGCGTCAAGAAGGACCCGGTGCTGGAATCCTGGGGCAACTTCAAGATGGATGATCTCAATATCAGCGTGCTCGGCGAGCACAATCCAGAGGCGATCAGGATCTTCGATCGCGTCGGCTGGCGCTAAGCCCTGCCCCGCAGGGGGTAGTTGAGCCGTCATAACAAGGCCCGTGGCTATGTGAACTGCCGCGGGCCTTGGCGTTGGCTTCCCTTATCTTAGCCTAAGGCCTCAGTGGGCCTCGTCCCAGTTCACTCCACTCTCGGCCTCCACGGTCAGCGGCACGCTGAGCTCGGCGGCGGCCTGCATGCGGGCCTTCACCTTGGGGATGAAGTCCTTGACCTGGGCTTCCTTGACCTCGAAGACCAGTTCGTCGTGCACCTGCATCACCATCACCGCGTCGAAGTCCTCGCCGCCCAGCCAGGCGTCGACGTCGATCATCGCGCGCTTGATGATGTCCGCCGCCGTCCCCTGCATGGGGGCGTTGATGGCGGTTCGCTCGGCGCCCTGGCGGCGGGCGCGGTTCTGGGAGCGGATCTCCGGCAGATGCAGCCGACGCCCGAACACCGTCTCCACATAGCCATCCTCGGCGGCCTGGCGGCGGATGCGCTCCATGTAGCGGGCCACCCCCGGGTAGCGGTCGAAGTAGCGATCGATATAGGTCTGGGCCTGGTGACGCTCGATCGTCAGCTGGCGACCGAGCCCCCAGGCGCTCATGCCATAGATGAGGCCGAAATTGATCGCCTTGGCGCTGCGTCGCTGGTCGTGGGAGACCTTCTCCAACGGCACGCCGAACACTTCGGCCGCCGTGGCGGCGTTGCTGTCGCGACCCTCGGCGCAGGCGTCGAGCAGGCCCTTGTCCTCGGAGAGGTGCGCCATGATGCGCAGCTCGATCTGCGAGTAGTCGGCCGCGACGATGCAGTAACCGGGCCGGGCCACGAAGGCCTGGCGGATACGTCGCCCTTCCAGGGTGCGGATGGGAATGTTCTGCAGGTTGGGATCGGACGACGACAACCGCCCGGTGGCGGTGACCGCCTGGTGATAGCTGGTATGCAGCCGCCCGGTGGCCTTGTTCACCAGCCGCGGCAGCTTGTCGGTGTAAGTGGATTTCAGCTTGGAAAGCCCGCGGTGTTCCATGATCACCTTAGGCAGCGGGTAGTCCAGCGCCAGCTCCTCGAGCACCGCCTCGGCGGTGGAAGGCGCGCCCTTGGGCGTCTTCTTGATCACCGGGATCTTCTGCTCCTCGAACAGGATCTGGCCGAGCTGCTTGGGCGACCCCAGGTTGAACTCGCGACCGGCGAGCTCGAACGCCCGGATCTCGAGTTCGCGAATACGCGTCGCCAGTTCCTGACTCTGGACATGCAGGCGTTCGGGGTCCAGCGCCACGCCGGTGCGCTCCATGCGCGAGAGCACCGGCACCAGCGGCAGCTCGATCTCCTCGAGCACGCTCGCCAGCCGCCCTTCTGCGGCCAGGCGTGGGCGCAACTCGTGATGCAGTCGCAGGGTGATGTCGACATCCTCGCAGGCGTAGGGGGCGGCCTGCTCCAGGGCGATCTGGTTGAAGGTCAGCTGCTTGGCGCCCTTGCCGGCGATGTCCTCGAAGCTCACCGTCTTCTCGCCCAGGTACTTGAGCGCCAGCGAATCCATGTCATGGCGGGTGGCCGTGGAGTCGAGCACGTAGGACTCGAGCATGGTGTCTTCGAGCGGTCCCGACACCGCGATGTCGTAACGGGCCAGTACCGAGATGTCATACTTGAGGTTCTGGCCGATCTTGGTCTTGGTGCCATCCGTCCAGAGTGGCCGTAGGGCCTCGAGTACCGCGTGACGGTCGAGCTGTTCGGGCGCGTCGAGATAATCGTGCGCGAGCGGGATGTAGGCCGCCTCCCCTGGGGCGAGAGACAGCCCGACCCCGACGATATCGGCCTCCATGTAATTCAGGCTGGTCGTCTCGAGATCGAAGCAGAAGGCCTCGCTCGCGGCCAGGCGATCAAGCCAGGTATCGAACGCTCGCTGATCGAGAATCACGTGGTCATCGCGGTCGGCGCGACCGCCAGGGGCGTTCTTGCCCGGCTCACCCTGCTCGGCCCCTTTTGCAACGGGCTTGCCGGCCTGGATATCATCAACACCCTCGTCCTTGCCTTCGAGCAGCTCGGCGAGCCAGGCCTTGAATTCCAGCTCGCGATAGAGCTCGAACAGCGCCTCGCGGTCGGGGTGGGCGATGTCGAGGTCATCGAGCCCCACCGGCAGCTCGCAATCGGTCTTGATGGTGGCGAGCTGGTAGGACAAAAACGCCTGCTCGCGGTGTTCCTCGAGCTTCTTTGCCAGGGTCTTGGCGCCGCGGATCTCGAGCGTCTTGATCCTCTCCAGATCGCCATAGAGGGTCTCGAGACCGCCCTGCATGCCTTTGAGCAGCCCCAGCGCCGTCTTCTCGCCGACACCCGGCACG
>DATISN010000016.1:0-2299 GCA_035581765.1 Halomonas sp. | reverse complement strand
GGGAAATGCCTCGCGCCAGCGTGGCATCTCGCCTTGGCGTTGACAGACGAAAAGCTGTGCCATCATCGTTCTCCCATGGAATCGCTCCAGGCCCGCAGCACCGGCTTGAGCATGAACTGCATCACGGTCCGCTTGCCGGTCATGATGTCGACCTGGGCGGTCATACCCGGGATGACCTGAATCTCGCTGCCGATCGGCTCACTGTTCAGGGTGCGCACCCTCACCAGATAGAAGGTGTTGTCGTCGTCGTCGGTAATGGTGTCCGCACTGATGTGATCGAGCTCCGCCTCCAGCCCGCCATAGATGGCGAAATCGTAGGCGGTGAGCTTGATGGTGGCCGGCTGGCCGGGGCGCAGGAAGGCGATGTCCTGAGGCGCGATGCGCGCTTCGACCATCAAGGCGTCGTCGGTCGGAATGATGTCGACGACCTCCTGCCCCTGCTGGGCCACCCCGCCGATGGTGTTGATGCCGAGTCGCTGGACCACGCCGTCCACCGGGGAGCGAATTTCCGCCAGCCGCACGCGATCCTGGAGGCCTGAGCTTGATTCATCGAGCGCCGCGAGATCGGCAAGCGTCTGGGACAGATCGTTGCGCCAGTCGCTACGCCGCTCGGCACCGAGCTCAGTCAACTGGCCCTGAGCCTCTTCGACGGCGGCCTGGAGCCTGGCCACCGACGAAACGGCCTGATTGCGCTCTCCAGACGCTCGCGAAAGCTCCCTCTCCAGGCGCAGCACTTCCACCTCGGAAACGGCACCGGACTGCAGAAGCGGCCGGGTCAGGTTCAGCTCCTGGCTGATCATGTTGGCCTCGCGCTGGGCGGTATCGCGGCGCGACACGGCCTCGTTGTACTCTTCCTCGCGCTGGCGGATGCGGTCCTTGAGCACGTTTTCCTGTTCGCGAAGCTCCTCGCGGCGCCCTTCGTAAACGTCCCGTTCCTGGGCGACGATGTCGGGCACGTCCCGGCGCAGCTCCTCGGAGGGGTCGAAGGGCGTATCGGTGACCAGCGCGCGCAACCGTTCGCCCTTGGCCTCGAGCGCCAGCGCCTGAACGCGGTTCTCGCGGAAGCTCGAGACATAACGCGTCGGGTCGATGCGCATCAACACGTCACCCGCCTCGACCACCTGTCCCTCCCGCACCAGGATGGCCTCGACCACCCCGCCGTCGTAGGTCTGCACCCGCTGCAGTTGACTCGACGGCACGACCCGGCCGGTGCCCCGCGTGACTTCATCGATGGACGCGAAGTACGACCAGGTGATCAGCGCCGCCACGGCCAGCAGCACGACATAGAGAAAGGCACGGGCGCGGATCGGGTCCTGCTGAAGGCGGGCCCAGTCGGCATCGCTGGCCCAGTCACGATTGAGGTGGGCGGCAGTGACCCGCTTGGCAAACAGACGGTCGATGAAGGGACGGAAGGGCCGGCCACCGACCTCGGAGAAGCGGCCGATGGCCTCGAAGCCCTGCTGCTCGGCGGTGTGCTTGTTGGCCTTGGCCATCAGTTCGCCCTCCCGATCTGACCGCTGCGCAAGGCATCCACCACCTTGTCGCGGGGGCCATCGGCGACCACCTTGCCGGCATCGATGACGATGATGCGGTCGACTAGCGAGAGCAGAGAGGTACGGTGGGTGACGACGATCATGGTCTTGACGTACGCATACCCCTGGAGACTGGCCTTGAAAGCCTCTTCGCTGGCGTGGTCCATGGCACTGCTCGGTTCGTCCAGCAGCAGTATCCGGGGGTCATGAACCAGGGCACGGGCGATGGCCACCGCCTGACGCTGGCCTCCCGAGAGGGACTGCCCCCGCTCGCCGACCTGCAGGTCGACCCCATGAGGATGTGAGTTGACCAGAGACTGAAGCCCGGCCAGCCTGATCGCGCGCAGCAATGCCTCGTCATCCACGCCGTCGCTGCCGCCGCCGGCCACCACGTTGTCACGCAGCGAACCGTAGAACAGGCTGACATCCTGAGGAACATAACCGATGTGGCGGCGCAGCTGGATGGGATCGAACTGGCGAATGTCGACACCATCGACCATCACCGCCCCCGCCGTGGGCTGGTAGAGACCCAGCATCAACTTGTTGAGGGTCGACTTGCCGCACCCGACCCGCCCCAATAGCGCGACCTTTTCGCCCGGCTCGATCTTCAGGGTGATGTCGCGAAGGGCATCGCGCTCCTCATTGGGATAGCGCAGGGTCACTTTATCGAAGCGGATCTCGCCCTTGATCACCGGCCGGCTGACGAAGCGTTTGGCGTCATGGCGCTCGACGGGACGTTCCATGATCGAATTGAGGGATTGCAGGGC
>DATISN010000015.1:0-5500 GCA_035581765.1 Halomonas sp. | reverse complement strand
AATCGCCATGAACAGCGGGCAGCACTTAGATTGGTTAAAATTTGATCTAACATAAGCCATTGATTTAAAAAGATTTTATACAAAACCCAGCAATCACGCGGGGTTGCGCATGATAGTTCCGCAGCGCATGGAGGAAAACGGCACAAGTGGACAAGTCAGAGGGATGTCAAGCCAAAAATGACCAACCACGTGGTCATCGCCGATCCACATCTAACGATGTAAATCGGCCTAAAACGCACAAACAAAAAACGCCTTTTCGGCGCCATCGGTCATCATCGTGAAAGCCAGCGAGAGAGGTAAGCGAGCAAATGCAGCGAGAATGGCGTCCCAGAGGGGGTTCGAACCCCTGTTACCGCCGTGAAAGGGCGGTGTCCTAGACCACTAGACGAATGGGACGCTGACGCAACGGAAGCGAGATTGGTGGAGCCTAGCGGGATCGAACCGCTGACCTCAACACTGCCAGTGTTGCGCTCTCCCAGCTGAGCTAAGGCCCCAAATGTGTCACGCGCTTCCTGAAGACGAGGCGTATGTTACTGATAAGCCCCGCCTTCGTCAACCCTTCTAGAGCGCCCGGAAGTCTTTCTCGAAGCGCTTGATCTGCTTCTTGGAGACGCCTCCCAGCACCTCGATGGCGTGCCGTAGACGCGCACGGGTCATATCCGAGCCAAGGATCGCCATGGCGTCCATGACCGAGGTGCTCGACGAAGAACCGGTAATCGCGACGAAGACCGGGGCCAGAAATGCCTTCATCTTGAGATCAAAGTGACTCGACAGCAGCTTGACCTCGGCCAGCAATGTCTCCTTGTGCCAGGATGACAGTGTTTCGAAGCGCCACACCAGAAACTGCAACAGCTTGAGCAATGTTTCACGATCCAACTGGATGCCCGAGAAGCTGTCTTCATCGATATCCGGCTGTCCCGCAAAGAAGTGCCCCGCCAGCGGCACTACGTCTGACAGGGTTTCGACTCGGGGGCGCACCTGGGGAAGAATCTTGCTCACATACGCCTCGTTGAAGGCCCATTCCCTCAAGGCGTTGAGCAAGCCGCGATCATCGAGATCCTCGCGGATATAGACCCCGTTGAGCCAGGTAAGCTTTTCGAGGTCGAATACCGGGCCGCCGAGTGACACCCGCTGAATATCAAACTCGGCCATCATTTCGTCGAGACTGAATTTCTCGCGTTCATCGGGCATCGACCAGCCCATGCGCCCCAGATAATTGATCACTGCCTGGGGCAAATAGCCCATGCGCCGATAATAGTTGATCGAGGTGGGATTCTTGCGCTTAGAAAGCTTCGACTTGTCTGGGTTTCGAAGCAGCGGCATATGGCAAAGCACCGGCATCTTCCAACCGAAATAGTCGTAGAGCAACTGGTGCTTTGGTGCAGAGTTGATCCATTCTTCTCCACGCAGCACATGGGTAATCCCCATGAGGTGATCATCGACCACGTTCGCCAGGTGATAGGTCGGCATGCCATCCGACTTGAGCAATATCTGGGCATCGACCTGGCCCCACTCCACCTCGATCGCACCACGCAACATGTCCTCAATCACACAGGTGCCATCGCTGGGCACTTTCATGCGTACCACGAAAGGCCAGCCTTGCTGCTCACGGCGTGCGGCCTCCTCGGCGGGCAATGCCAGGTCGGCCGGCTTGAGCGCCAGATGCATGCCGGCCGATTTGCGTGCCTCGCGCAGCTCATCGAGTTCTTCCGCAGTTCGATAGCACTTGAAGGCGTGCCCCGCGTCGATCAACTGCTGGGCATATTCAGCATAGATCTCGCCCCGCTCGCTCTGGCGATAAGGGCCATGAGGACCGCCCACATCTGGCCCCTCGTCCCACTCCAGACCCAGCCAGCGCAGCGAATCGAAGATCATCTGCTCGGACTCGGGCGTCGAACGTACCCGGTCGGTATCCTCGACTCGCAGGATGAACTGGCCGCCAAACTGGCGCGCGAAGCACAGGTTGAACAAGGCAATATAGGCGGTACCCACATGGGGATCACCGGTGGGTGACGGCGCGATACGCGTGCGTACTGTCATGTGGTCCTGATCCTGTCGGCAAGAGGTGTTTGGCGTCGATTATACGCAACTGGGGGGTGCCAAGCAGCCGGACGGACAGGGAATCATTCCGCAAGCTCGGGGTCGATGCCTCGTGAAGCTTCTTAATTTCCTCAAGGAAACTCATGCTGACCCGACTTCCCGACGGCTTTTCCGCCCTGGTTCTTGGTGCCTCCGGCGGTATCGGTCGCGCCGTGATTGATGCCCTGCTGGCAAGCGAGCGGCCTACCCGTGTCATTGCAGTCAGCCGACAGAAAACGTCCCACCCCGACCCCCGCTTCGAATCGCTGGTTCTTGATGTCAGCCAAACCGACGGGTTGGCGACACTCGAAAAACACCTCGATGAGCGACCTTTGCATTTTGTCTTCAACGCTATCGGTATGCTGCACGACGCCGCTTCCAGTATCGCCCCCGAAAAGAAACTCGCCGACCTCGACGCCGAGGCTTTGACACGCCTGTTTCACATCAACGCGGTCACCCCCGCCCTGCTACTCAAGGCGCTGGAAGCCAACTTCAAGGGCCGACATCCGGCCGTGTTCGCCAGTCTTTCCGCGCGTGTAGGTTCCATCGGTGATAACCGACTCGGTGGCTGGTACGCCTACCGCGCCAGCAAGGCGGCTCATAACATGTTGATGAAAACCGCCGCCGTGGAACTGCGCCGCAGAAATCCCGAGTTGGTGGTGGTCTGCTTACATCCGGGCACCACGGATACAGCCCTTTCCCTGCCCTTCCAGGAACGAGTACCAAAAGGAAAGCTGTTCACTCCGGCCTTCGTTGCCGAGCGCCTGCTGTCGGTACTCGATGAGCTGCCCGAGCGTAAGACCGGACTATTTATGGATTGGGCGGGAAAGCCGGTACCGTGGTAAAGAAATGAAGTGACCTGACAAGCTCAATAACAGCAGCCATGGACCGGTCTCAGGGAAGACCCGCGTTTGTGCGCGGTATTGCACAGTTAGCATTGATCACTGATTATCATCACTCGCATTAATCTTTGACAGGATGGAGAAATGGACTCTTTGGGCCCTCGTATCAAAACGCTACGATTGGAGGCTAAGCTCAACAAGGCGGCTCTGGCCCGGAGGGTCGGCGTATCCGACGTCACCATCTCCTATTGGGAATCGGGAGCCATCAAGCAGATCGGCCATGAGCGTCTGGTCGCGCTGGCGCAAGCATTGGAATGTCCACTGTCACGTTTGATTGAGGGTGATCAAAAACATCTGGCGGCTCCGCTTTACTTACGTCGTCGTCCGCCGGCACCCTGGCAGGACCCAGCCGCTAGGCCGATCGAGCTGCCATTCGAACTCGTACCCGCGCAGCGATGGGAGGGAAGCTGTTACCTGGTGACCCCGGCGCCGGGAGAAAGCTTCGATTTCCTGCAGGAAGGCGATCTTGTCGCCATCGCCCCAACCGACGTGTTTCGTCATTCTGGCCTCTACCTGATCGAAATGGATGGCAACCACTTGATTCGACAGGTCAGCCAGGACGGCAAAGGGGAACTCCAGTTCGAAGGTGAGCATGACCCCGAAGTCACGCCTTATACGCAGGATTGCCGACTGCTGGGCAAGCTGGTGGCCCGCTGGCAGGCGCGCCCGTTATGAGCCAGCGTTATCCCTCCATTTCTACCACCTTTACCTGATCATGAGTTCGTCTCGGCTCGTCGCCGACCATGAAGCGTTGCGCATGGCTTGCCACCTTGCCCAGACCATGCCGAGAGTTACTGACCAACGGCCCGCTCAAATGCTCGCCCCGTTCGCCGATTCGTTGCCGTACTGCCTTGGGTTGGACGGCCGATTCGGATAGCTGCACGCTGACTCGATAACCCCCGTCGGCCAATCCACTGCCAGGCCCAAAGGGCCCGGCAGAAAAGCGTCCCTCGGCCATGTCGGTCCGGGAACGCCAGCGCACTCCACTGAGTTCGCGTTCCACAATCACCTCGAGCTGGGCACCTGGGGGAAGATTGCTCACGCCCTCCACCATCAAGCGACGGTCCTCGAGAAGCACTGCCGTGAAGTCGATCTCAACAGGCGACTGCATGGGTTCTATCTCCGGGCTGTCAGGCATTGTCTCACCGCGACTGGTGACTTGAGAGGCATCGCCCGACTCGGGTGAGCGTGTCTCGCCATCATCACCTCCGCTACAGGCGGTAACAAAGGTGGCCAGCAGCAAGATACCCATTCGTCGATACCATGCCGTCATAATGGCCCTCGCGGCGGATAGATGAGTTACCAGCCTATCATCGCTCCCTGCGCGGCGTCCCATGCCATTAAAGACTCAGCCTTCGGCGCATTCCCGACAAAGTGTCGTATAGGGCAAGGCTTCGAGACGCGCCGGTGCTATCGGCTCTTCGCACACCGCGCAGATATCGCCCTCACCTGCGTCAATACGCTCAAGTGCTTGCAGCACCTGACGCAACTCGCTTTCCGCCTCTTTCTCCAACGAATCAACTACGTCATCATTCTGGATTTCGACTGCCTGCTCCTCCATATCCTTGTCCAGTGGGCCATCCTTGCGCTGCTTATGTGCCCGATAACGATCGAGCCTTTCCATCAACTCATACCGCATGTTGTCCAGTACCGTCTTTCGATCCGCCATGACACCACCTCGTTTACATCCCAGTAATGAAGGCTAGGCATTGTCAGGCCAGCCGGTTACCCACCTCAGTTAACGTAACAAAACCTTTGATATCACGCCGGGTTAAGAAGCTCGGCGTCTTCATCGTTGCCGGACCGGTTGACACGAGTGCTCACCGGCCAAGAAGTGATCAACTCTCCATCAAGATGACGTGCCACCTGGCGTAGCGTCTCGCGGTCGGTCAAGTGTGGGTCGAGCCACGGTGCCAGACTCTCCGCATCCAGCGCCAAGGGCATGCGCGAGTGAATCTCCTTTGCTGCACCCCGCGCCGGCTCGGTGATGATCGCGCAGCCCGGCGAGCCATCCGCCCGCTCGGTCCAGATGCCCGCCAGCCAGATCGGTTCGCGATCCTCACGACATATGAAATAAGGCTGTTTCTTCACACCCACCGTCATCCACTCATACCAGCCGTCCACCGGGATGAGACAACGATGGTGGGCGAATGCCCCACGAAAGTAATTCGAGTTCGCCACTTTCTCGACTGTGGCATTGATCGGCTGGGGCGCCTTCTCTCCCGCCCAATGAGGTTTGAAACCCCACCACATCTCTTCCAAGACCAACGGAGCGTCTTCCTCCGGGCGGTGCACCACGGTGATGAAGGTGCCCGGCGCCACGTTGAAGCGTGGCCTAAGATGCCGCGCGCGTACCGGCAGCCCCAAGGCATGGGCAAGCGTGGAACATGGGCTAAAGAGGGCGAACCGGCCGCACATGGCGCTGACCTCGAACGCTGGAGATACAAAGCTCCCGATTCAGGAAGCGTGGTCGCTTTCGCCATTCGTCGCAAGGAGCGTCGACCTTCAATAATCTCCTC
>DATISN010000014.1:0-5619 GCA_035581765.1 Halomonas sp. | reverse complement strand
ACTAGCCGGGGTGGCGCGCCGTTAAGATGTTCCCCCTTGGACGGGAGCGACTTGGCGACCAGATATCGCACCGCCATCGGCAATTGCGTCATGTCGTCAAGCCTGATGCACGCGCAGCGCTGGGCGGGCAGGCGCAAGCGCCGGAAGGCGGCAGGCAGAGCCAGGTCGGTACCGTCGCCCGGCGTCAGGGTGACGCCGATATCGACTCGAGGTAGCTCGCTTCCCGGCGGATGATCGTGCAGCAGTGCAATCGGGGTCGCCTGGCTCAGCCGCTCGGGCAGCATTTCCATACCGGGAACCTGCTGCCAATGGCTGACCGAGTGCAGCGCCTGGGAAGGCTGGTAGAGGCGCGTGAGAACCGCATCTTGGGCGTCAGTGTGCGCCAGCGAGACAGAGAAGGCCTGCGACACCCGGTCACGCATCTCATGTTGTCGGTCTTGTTCGATCCGGCGATACACACGAGGTGTACAACGATAACGGCGCAGGAACGCGCGACTGAAGGCCGAGTGATTGTGATAGCCCGATTGCCGCGCGATATCCTGTATCCCTTGTGGCGTATGCACCAATAGCCTGGCGGCATGCTCCAGTCGTAGCCTGTCGCGATAGGCACCGGGAGACATGCCGAAACACTGACGGAAACGCCGTCGAATCTGGGAAGAGGAATAGCCCAACTTGTCGGCCAGCACTTCAATGCCGACTTGGTCATCGAGGGTATCCTGCAGCCAGATCTCTGCTCGCATCATTTCGTTCAACATCGTCTGGCCTCAACCTTTGAGAACAAAAACACGGAGTAGGCTTCTCGCTCCTCCGCGGACAGCGGCTATTCATGGGGCCTTTCTAGAAGGCTTTCCTAAAGGGCTTTTCTAAAGGGCTTTCCTACAGGGCTGTCCGAGTCATAACGTCTCACTGGGTGAGTTCATGCTTTTCAAAGGCCTCTTTATGCAGTCCAAAAAGGGCAAAGGCAAGTTTGCTGAAACGTAATGGCCGATTCAGCATACTCTGCGGATTTGCGGTCTTTTAGCCTGAACGTTCCGGTCCAGTCTTAAAAGGTCACGCCGATGATAAAGTTCGCTCCATCGGTAAACGTCATCGATGGGTAAAGACGTCGGGCCGGCAAGGATTTCGCCATGCAGCGTATGGCGCGGTATACTGATGGGACGCTTCCCCTCGTGCGCGACAGCCACGCCTTCCCGCCTGTCGGAGATAACGGCTTAAGAATGAAACAACAGACGTTTGCAAAACCGATGGACGAACGCGACAAGCTTCGCCGGTTCAGAGAGCTTGATGATGCCTTTGCCGATGCCTTGCGCGAACTCGATGATCCCAATAGTCGCATGGACATTCCGACCGGCCCCCCGGTTCGCTCGCTCGAGGCCCAGGATCAGGACCTGGCACAAGAGCAGCGAGAGGAGGTGGACACACGCCAACTTGCCTTCGAGCGTCAATTGAATGACCTGATGAAGGAGTATGCCCAGTCGGCAGAGAATGTCAGTGACTTACTGAGGACCTTGTATTGCCTTGATGAACAGTAATCTTCTTATTTAACTTTACTTCCTGTTTATCCTGTTCATCATCGTGAGCATGCCGTTACCCCTTGCGATTAATTTTCAGCGATAACGAAAGATCCGCAAACTGGGCAGGAAGGCCTCGCTTTCCAATCGCTCGTCGCGGCGCCTTGCGCGCGTGCGGCTTTCGGGCGGGGTGGGTGTCGGCAGGTTGTGATCCGGCAGGCGGCCATCGGGAGATGGCACGAAGAGCGGCAATGCCACGTTCATGGCGCGCCGCGTGCGGCCATCCGCCAAGGGTTCGCGAAAGAACAGGTTCGCGCGCATCAACGGCGCCTGTTGCTGCACCTGGGCCAGCGGCTCGCCATCGGGGATGCCCGCCAGCTTCCGCAACTGGATACGCACATGAGGCGCATCGCTATCCAGCTTGAGCAGTTTCTGTTCCGCCTCGCGCACGCTCAGCCGTTTGATCGACCGCCCGCTCGAATACCAGGCCAGTCGTACTCGTGCCACCGGCGCATCGGCCACCGGAATCGCCCGCCAGCACTGCTTGAGATGCAGGCGCGCCAGCCCCTGGCCGCGCAGATGATCATGCAATACCGGATGGCGAATGGGCAGCACCGTCTTGATTTCGGGAAGCAGCGTCGGCGCCTGGTCGCGAATGCGGCCCAGCAGGGCGGCGAACGCCTCCTTGGCGTCGTTGACATGGGCGACGTGGTCGAGCAGAGCCTCGTCGGCGGCGACCAGGCCGATATGCGGGCGCGTCACGCGGCCGTCCTGACCGTCCAGGTACCAGATGTCGAGTAGCACACGGCTGAGCCACTCATGGCCATCCGTCTCCCTGGCCTCCCGATCGCCCTCGAATATCCAGCACGACACCGGCTTGTCACGATACCGTGACAAAAGCGCCTCAGTGCGGTGCAGCAAGGTATCGAACGCCGCCTCGAGTTCGGCGAGCAGGCGGTACTGAGGATCATGGAACGTCTGCGGGACTGGCGAGAGAGCGGACCCGGATGGCCGCGAGGCGTCGGTCACTTCAGTTCGCCATCACGGTCGGCACGGGCGAGCAGGGCGTCGATATCGGTCTCGTCCATCGCCGACTCGCCAGCGATGCGATGCGACTCGTCGGCCCAGGCGCCCAGGTCGAGCAGCCGGCAGCGCTTGCTGCAAAAAGGGCGATAGACGTTCTGCTCGCTCCATACGACTTTCTTGCCGCACTGCGGGCAGGCGACCTCCAGGGGGCGTTTCGAGGCTGGCGTGTTCATGTTTCTCCTTGACGATACTGTTGGTCGAGCCTGGCAACTTGCTCGAGCATCGAGTCTGGTTGACCGCTATTGTCGATCACATCGTCGGCGCGGGCCAGTCGTTCGGCACGCGACATCTGGGCCGCGACGATGGCCTGGGCCTGTGCGGTATCGATGTCGTCGCGTGAGGCGGTGCGCGCGATCTGCAAGGCTTCCGGCACGTCGATGACCAGGGTGCGGTCCACCAGGCGCCATTGATCGGACTCGAACAGCAACGGCGAGACCAGCAGCACATAGGGCGCGCCCTCGGCTTGCAGGCGAGTCAGGTGGTCTTGAATGCGCGCCCGGATACGCGGATGGGTCACCGACTCGAGCCAGCGCCGCTGGTCGGGTTCGGCAAAGACGATCGCACGCAGCGCGCGGCGGTCCAGGTGGCCGTTGTCGAGCAGCACACCGGGGCCGAAGTGCGCGGTAATTTCCGCCAGTGCCGGCTGGCCGGGTTCGACCACCTCGCGGGAGACATCGTCGGCATCCACGAAGGGAATGCCTTTTGCCGCGAAGGCTTGGGCGACCGTCGATTTCCCGGAGGCAATGCCGCCGGTTAGGCCTATGATCAACGAACACCTCCATGGCTGTCGGTTTATCGGGTGGATCCTGCTGTGCCTGCCGGCCAACGAAATGTGCCCGTCGGCCAACTAGAATAGCAGCCCCAGATACCCCGCCATAAGCGGTTCGCCGGCAAGCAGGGCGATCCAGCCGGCCATCGCCAGGTAAGGCCCGAAGGGCATCGGCATGCCGCGCAGCCGGGGGACGGTCAGCTGCACCAGGATGCCGACCACCGCGCCGACCCCGGCGGACAGCAGCAACAGCATCGGCAGGTACTGCCAGCCCAGCCAGGCGCATAGCGCGGCCAGCAGCTTGAAGTCGCCGTAGCCCATGCCTTCCTTGCCGGTGACCAGCTTGAACAGCCAGTAAACGCTCCACAGCGACAGATAGCCCGCCATGGCGCCGATCACCGCCGAGGGCAGCAGCAAGGGATTGAAGAGCAGCTGATAGAGCAGCCCCGCCCACAGCAGCGGCAGGGTCAGGGCGTCGGGCAGCAGTTGGGTGCGCAGGTCGATCACCGCCATCGCCAGCAGCGCCAGGCAGGCGCCGAAAACGAACACCCCTTGAAGGGTCGCCCCGAAAATCATCACCACCGCCAGCGCCAGCACGCCACCGGCAAGCTCGACCAGCGGATACTGCGGGCTGATGCGCGCCTCGCAACTCGCACAGCGGCCGCGGCGCTTGAACCAGCCGACCAGCGGCACATTGTCGTGCCAGGCGATCGGCGCCTCGCAGGCCGGGCAGATCGAGCGCGGCGTGACCAGGTTGAACGCCGGCTGCGGCTCCTGGGAAAGCTCAAGCGCCTCGCGGGCCTCGGCGCGCCAGCCCTGCATCAGCATCACCGGCAGGCGGGTGATCACCACATTGAGAAAGCTGCCCAGGCACAGGCCGATGAACGCCACCAGGGGCCAGAGCAGCTGAGGGGGAAGATCAAGCAAAGAAAACTCCTGGGATTGGGTTCAGGCTGAGATTGGGTTCAGGACTGCAGGGCAGAAATCGCGTGTCGGGCAAAACCGATCAGCGAACGGTAATGCTCGGAGGCAATCACGTCCTTGACGATCTCGTCATCCACGTCGAGATAATCATGCACCAGCGCATTACGAAGACCGATGACCTTTCGCCAGGGAACGTCATGACCGATGTGGCCGCGATCAACGAGTCGTTCGAAGGCACTCAATGCCTCATCGCTTGGGCGACCGGTTTCATGGCGAGCCCAGTGCTTGGCGACACCGATGCATCCCTCGATAAGCACCTGCAGCGTGCGCTCGGCTGCATGTCTCTCCAGACGCGACCAGGGTCGTTCTTCCAAGATATCCTTGAGTGTCGCGATATCCGCCTCGCACTCATCGAGATGTCTGCCCAGGGCAAGCAGGTAGGCGTTAACTGGCTTGGCATCGGAGTCAGCCATGTCGCCTCTCTTGGTGACAATAATCCAGTTCCCAACGGGACATGATGCGTGACTCCTGTGTCATGCGCAGCTGCGGCTGGCGGTCGAGCAACAAGCGCCCCTCGCTTAGAATGCTCCAGCCCAGAGGAACGGGACAAATGGCCAGGTCCACCACGCCGATCTTTCCCTCGGGCAGGCCCAGTTGGCGTTGCCAGTCCAGGGCGAGCAGCTCGGGGCGTAGGCGACGCTCGAGCGGGCTGATGAGCCAATCGGTAAACGCCACTGCCAGGTCGTAATCGCTGTCTGTGCCGTGATCGCCTCTGGCGCGAGAACCATAGAGCCAGAGAGCAGCGATATCCTCATGGGCCTCGGCCAGCGTGATCAGCTCAGCCAGTACGGCATCCTGATCGGACATGTTGAGCTTTCCTCCCGCGTGGCCGGCTGTGTCGGCCAGCCTAGCATCATCCTGCGGCACTCGGCGTCAGAGCACACTACCCAGTTCGAAGATCGGCAGGTACATCGACACCACCAGGCCGCCGACCAGCACGCCGAGCACCACGATGATCAGCGGTTCGAGCAGCGAGGTCAGCGCATCGACCTTGTTGTCGACCTCCTCCTCGTAGTAGTCCGCCACGCGGTTGAGCATGGCGTCAAGCGAGCCCGCCTCCTCGCCGATGCGCACCATCTGCACCGCCAGCGCGGGGAAGCGCTCGGTCAAACGCATCGAGAAGTGCAGTTGCTGGCCGGTGGACACGTCCTCGCCCACCTGCAAGATGGCACGCTCGTACACCTTGTTGCCCGAGGCGCCGGCGGCGGTATTCAGCGCCTCGATCAACGGCACGCCGGCCCCGAAGGTGGTCGCAAGCGTGCGCGAATA
>DATISN010000013.1:0-2944 GCA_035581765.1 Halomonas sp. | reverse complement strand
ACGAAGCTTAGCCGTCCCTCGATCTCGAGAGCCAGTTTGCTTGCCTGGCGGCCGCTGGCCAGCAGCTGCTGGATCTCGTCGCTGTCCAGATCCACCTGGCGGGCACGCAGCACGCCGTCATCGCCCTTGGCCTTGAGTTCGACCTGGTCGCCCAGCACCAGGTCGGCCGGCCGCGAGGCCGGGTCGGTCAGCCACGTCGTCATTGCCCGCATCGGCAGGGTCTGGCTGGTCAAGGGGGTGACCTTGAGACTGCCCAGCGTCTCGCGCAGCAGGTCCAACACTTCCTCGGCACGTTTTCGTGAGCTGGCGTTCACGCCGATCAGGTCGTGACGAGAATCCCACCACAAATCGACCTTCTGGCTGCGTATGAATGCCTGCGGGAGGAGCTCCTCGACGACCTGCTCCTTGATGGCGAGTTTTTCCTGGCGGCGCAGCTTGCGTCCTTCACGGGTTTCCAGATCGGCGGCGCGCTCCTCGACTTCCTCGCGGACCACCGCCGTCGGCAACAGTCGCTCCTGGCGGAGTGCCGTCATCAGCCGCTGGCCCTGCAGCTCGTGCAATCGCTGGGTGCCGGCACGGCCGGCCGGAGCGCACCAGCCCAGGCGGCGCGGTTCGCTGCCGCCAAGCGGGCGTGCGGCCAGGGCGTCCAGCGCCTCTTCCAGGGTGTCGGCATCGAGTTGCGGTGCCTCGTGCAGGCGGTAAAGGTGCAAGTGCTTGAACCACATGAAGCATTTCTCGAGCGAAAAGGAGGCACATTATGGCCAAAGCAGCAGGCGGGTGCCAGTCGAACCGGGTGTTTCCCGAGCTGCCTTTGCCGCCGTCAGATGCTATGATGTGCGGCTGTTGTGGCGCCTCCGGCGATGCCGGAAGATAGGGCCAACCTGTTGCAGTGCAAAGGATTCGACGACCCATGGGTGACATCGCCAGAGAGATTATGCCAGTCAACATCGAGGACGAGCTCAAGCAGTCGTACCTCGATTACGCGATGAGTGTGATCATCGGCCGTGCGCTGCCGGATGTGCGCGACGGACTCAAGCCGGTGCATCGGCGCGTGCTGTTCGCCATGCACGAACTGAGCAACGACTGGAACAAACCTTACAAGAAGTCGGCCCGCGTGGTGGGCGATGTGATCGGTAAGTATCACCCCCATGGTGATAGCGCCGTCTACGACACCATCGTGCGCATGGCCCAGGATTTCTCGATGCGCCATGTGCTGGTCGACGGCCAGGGCAACTTCGGGTCCATCGACGGCGACAACGCCGCCGCCATGCGTTACACCGAGATTCGCATGTCCCGGCTGGCCCACGAGCTGCTCGCCGACCTCGAGAAGGATACCGTCGACTGGGTCGACAACTACGACGGCACCGAGCGGATTCCCGACGTGCTGCCGACCAAGGTGCCCAACCTGCTGATCAACGGCTCCTCGGGCATCGCCGTGGGCATGGCGACCAACATTCCGCCGCACAACATGGGCGAGATCATCAACGGCTGCCTGGCGCTGATCGATGACTACACCCTGACCGTCGACGACCTGATGGAGTACATCACCGGGCCGGACTTTCCCACCGGGGCCATCATCAACGGTCGCGCAGGCATTCTCGAGGCCTATCGCACCGGGCGTGGTCGCATCTATATCCGCTCGCGTCACACCATCGAGCATGACGACAAGTCCGGCCGTGACCACATCATCATCTCCGAGCTGCCTTACCAGGTGAACAAGGCGCGCTTGATCGAGAAGATCGCCGAGCTGGTCAAAGAGAAGAAGATCGAGGGCATCGCCGAGCTGCGCGACGAGTCCGACAAGGATGGCCTGCGCGTGGTGATCGAGGTCAAGCGCGGCGAGAGCGGCGAAGTGGTCGTCAACAACCTCTTCGCCCAGACCCAGTTGCAGAACGTCTTCGGCATCAACATGGTGGCCCTGGCCGACGGCCAGCCGCGCACCATGAACATCAAGGAGATCCTTGAGGCCTTCATTCGCCACCGTCGCGAAGTCGTCACCCGCCGGACGCTCTTCGAGCTCAGGAAGGCGCGCGAACGCGGCCACCTGCTCGAGGGCCTGGCGGTAGCGATCTCCAACATCGACGAGGTGATCGAGCTGATCAAGGCCTCGCCCTCGGCTGCCGAAGCCAAGGAGAAGCTGCTGGCCAGAAGCTGGCAGCCCGGGCAGGTCACCCAGATGCTCGAGCGCGCCGGCGCCACCTCCTGCAAGCCCGAGGATCTCGAGGAGGGTTTCGGCCTTGACACGGCCGGCAGCGAATATCGCCTCTCGCCGGCCCAGGCCCAGGCCATCCTCGAGCTGCGCCTGCATCGCCTGACCGGGCTTGAAACCGAGAAGCTGCTCAACGAATACCTGTCGATTCTGGAAAGGATCGCCGAGCTGAGCGAGATTCTGGCGTCCCCGGACCGCCTGCTGGAGGTGATCCGCGAGGAGCTCGAGGCGGTGCGCGAACAGTTCGCCAACCCGCGCAAGACCGAGATCCAGGCCAGCCATCTCGACCTTTCCATGGAAGACCTGATTGCCGAGGAAGACATGGTGGTCACGGTGTCGCGCTCGGGTTATGCGAAGACCCAGCCGCTCTCGGATTACCAGGCCCAGCGGCGTGGTGGGCGCGGCAAGTCGGCAACGGCGATGAAGGACGAGGACGTCATCGAACACCTGCTGGTGGCTTCGACGCACGATACCATCTTGCTGTTCTCCAACCGCGGCAAGGTCTACTGGCTCAAGGTCTATGAAATGCCCAACGCCAGCCGCGGCTCGCGAGGCAAGCCGCTGGTGAACCTGCTACCGCTGGATGAAGGCGAAGACATCAATGCGATCCTGCCGGTGCGCGATTACGACCCGGAGTGCTACATCTTCTTCGCCACCGCCAGCGGCACGGTCAAGCGCACCAGCCTCGAGCAGTTCTCGCGGCCGCGCAGCGTGGGCCTGATCGCCATCGACCTC
>DATISN010000012.1:0-2359 GCA_035581765.1 Halomonas sp. | reverse complement strand
CCAGTGTCCAGTTTACGCCGTCAGCGGCTGGGCCGACGGCTACTGCAATGCCGTGTTCCGTCTGCTCGAGGGCATCGATGTGCCGCGCAAGGGGCTGGTCGGCCCCTGGGCGCACAAGTATCCCCATCTGGGCGTGCCGGGGCCGGCGATCGGTTTCCTGCAGGAGTCGCTGCGCTGGTGGGACCAGTGGCTCAAGGGCGTCGACACCGGGATCATGGACGAGCCCATGCTGCGCCTGTGGATGCAGGAATCCGTGCCGCCCTCGGCGCGTTACGACGAGCGCCCCGGCCGCTGGGTGGCCGAACCCGACTGGCCCTCGCCGAACATCCGGCCGAGTGCGTTTCGCCTCACCGTCGGCCACGATCTGCTGCCTGTCGGCGAAGGCGGGGAGGAGACCCAGGACGATGACGAAGGGTACCTGGACATCCGCTCGCCGCTCTCGGTGGGACTCTACGCCGGCAAGTGGTGCTCCTACAACGCCCCGCCGGACCTGCCCCACGACCAGCGCGACGAAGATGGCGGGTCGCTGATCTTCCAGTCCGCCAGGCTCGAGGCGCCGCTGGAAATCTGCGGCGGGCCGGTGGTCGAGCTGGAGCTCGCCGCCGACCAGCCGGTGGCCATGGTGGCGCTGCGCATCTCCGATATCGCCGAAGACGACAAGGCCACCCGGGTGTCCTACGGGCTGCTCAACCTGACGCACCGCGACAGCGACGAGCATCCCGAGCCGCTGGAGCCCGGCAAGCGCTACCGGGTCCGCATTGCGCTCAAGCACATCGCCCAGCAGTTCGCCGCCGGGCATGCCATCCGGCTCTCGCTTTCCACCAGCTACTGGCCACTGGCCTGGCCCGCGCCGCAGCCGGCGCGCCTGACGGTCTGGCCGGGCCTCAGCCGCCTGATCCTGCCGCTGCGCGAGCCGCGTCCCGCCGAAGAGGCGGCATTACTGGCCTTCGCCGACCCCGAGGGCGCGCCGCCGCTGGCCAAGACGCTGCTGCAGCCGACGCAGGAAAGCTGGTGCGTGATCCGCGATCTCGCCAACGACAAGACCACCCTCGCGGTGGTCCATGACGAGGGCCGCTACCGCATCGACGAGATCAATCTGGAGATCGCCGCCCGTGTCTCGGAACGCTACAGCTATTCATACGGCAACTACGACAGCCTCAGCGGCTGGACGGAGTGGAATCGCAGCTTCAAGCGCGGCGATTGGGAAGTGCATACCCTCACGCGCACCCTGTTGACCAGCGACGCTGATAACTTCCGCATTCGTGCCACCCTCGACGCCTGGGAAGGCGATACCCGCGTCTATGCGCGTACCTGGGACGAGACGATTCCCCGCGACCTCGTCTAGTCTCGACGGGGCTGCTATCGTGGCGTCCTGACTTTTACCGGGACGATCCGCATGAGCCTGCCCCCTGCCGCCTTGCCGGCGACGCCTCGCGCCACGCGCAAGGAAATCGTCGGCTGGGCGATGTTCGACTTCGCCAACCAGGCCTATACCCTGCTGATCATCACCGTGGTGTTCGGTGAGCTGTTCACCACGGTGATCGTCGGCGACCGCGGTGATGACTATCGGCTGGCCAACCTGCTGTGGAGCCTGGCGCTGGCCACGAGCTATCTGCTGGTGGTGATTACCGGGCCGTTGTGCGGGGCGGTGATGGATCACCAGGCCGCCAAGAAGCGATTCCTGTTCGTGAGCTATCTCGCCACGGTGGCGACCACGGCCATGCTCTATTTCGTGGCGCCGGGCTATGTGCTGCTGGGCCTGCTGCTGATCGTGGTGTCCAACTATGCCTATTCGATGGGCGAGTCCTTCATTGCCGCCTTCCTGCCCGACCTGGGGCCGCCCGAGGACCTGGGCAAGATCTCCGGCTTCGGCTGGGCGCTGGGCTATGTGGGCGGGCTTTTCGCCGCCGGGTTCACGCTGTTGGTGCTGGGCGAGGCGACGGCGGAAAACTTCGAACGCGTGCGCTGGGTCGGGCCCTTTGCCGCCGGTTTCTTTCTGATCACCGCGATTCCGACCTTCCTGTGGGTGAAGGAGCGCGGCACGCCGCAGCCGCCCGGCAAGCCCTATCGGCAGATCGCCATGGAACGCGTCGCCACGACCCTGCACGAGCTCAAGCGCTTTCGCGATCTGGGCCTCTTCCTGGTCTCGCTACTGTTCTCCATGGCCGGGGTCTACATCATCATCGCCTTCGCCTTCATCTACGGTGCCCAGGTGATCGGCTGGGACGCCGCGACCCGCAATATCATGTTCATCATCGTGCAGGTCACGGCGGCGGCGGGGGCGCTGGGGTTCGGCTTTCTGCAGGATCGCATCGGCACCCGGGTGACCTACCTGTTCACCCTGGTGCTGTGGGTGGCG
>DATISN010000011.1:0-31237 GCA_035581765.1 Halomonas sp. | reverse complement strand
GTCAGCGTGGCCACATCCAGCCCGCGCAGTGCCGGCATGGCCTCTTCCAGCCACGCCAGGAAATCGGCGTCGCGAATCAGACCGTACTTGATCACCTCGGCGAGACCTGCGGACAGCTCGCTTGGTGGAAGCGTCGCCAGGGTGTCGGTGTCGACCAGCACGGCACGCGGCTGCCAGAAGGCGCCCAGCATGTTCTTGCCGCGCGGGTGGTTAACCCCGGTCTTGCCGCCGACGGAGGAATCCACCTGGGCGAGTAGCGTCGTCGGCACCTGCACGAAGGCCACGCCACGCTGGTAGCAGGCAGCGGCAAAGCCGGTCATGTCGCCGATCACGCCACCGCCGAGGGCGATCAGGGTGCAGCGACGATTGAAACCGGCGTCGAGCAGCGCGTCCCAGATGCGCTCGACATGCACCAGGTTCTTGGTCGCCTCGCCGTCGGGCAACACGACCTCGCGAACCTCGAGATCATCCGCCAAACCGGCCTTGAGTCGCTCGAGGTAGAGCGGCGCCACTACCGTATTGGTGACGATCATCACCTGCTTCCCGGCCAGGTGCGGCGCGATCCAGCGCGGGTCGCCCAGCAGCCCGGGGCCGATGTGGATGGGGTAACTGCGATCGCCCAGCGACACCTCGAGGGTGCTCCGGGCCTGAGGGGTTGCGGTCATGGTCAGGCCTTGCATTGTAGGGGATCCACCAGGCGGGTAACGCGTCGAACGATGTCGTTGACCACCGAACGGGGGCCACGCCGATCGGTGCGCACGATGATGTCGGCAGTCGACCGGTAGAGCGGGTCGCGCAGGGCGAACATCTCGCGCAGCACCGCCTCGCGGTCCGGACGCTGAAGCAACGGCCGATTGCGGTCCTTGGCGGTGCGCCGCAGTTGTTGCTCGACGGTCGTGAAGAGATAGATGACGGTGCCACGCTCGCTCAGCACGCAGCGATTGGCCTTGCGCAGCACGGCGCCGCCCCCCGTGGCGATGACCACCCCATTCAAGCGGGTCAGCTCGTCGATCATCTGCGCCTCGCGGTCACGAAACCCCGCTTCGCCCTCGACGTCGAAGATCCACGGAATGTCGGCGCCGCAGCGCGCCTGGATCTCATGATCGCTGTCGCGGAAGTCACGTGACAGTTCGGCCGCCAAGAGGCGGCCGATGGTACTCTTGCCGGCCCCCATGGGGCCGATCAGTATCAGGTTGGGTAGATCCTGCATCAGCGAATGGCCATACCGTCGTCGAGGATTCGAGGGGTAATGAATACCAACAACTCTACCTTATCGTTGGTGTTCTCGGTATAGCGGAAGAGGTTGCCCAACACCGGCAGATCACCGAAGAACGGCGTCTTGAACAGGCTGCGAACCTCCTCGGTGGTCAGGATGCCGCCCAGCACCACGGTCTCGCCGTTGTCCACCAGTACCTGCGTCTCGATCTGGTTGGTATCGATGGACGGCACGCCATCGAACAACTCACCGACGGTGTCGTTGTTGATGACCAGGTCCATGATGATGCGGTTGTCCGGCGTGATCTGCGGGGTCACTTCCAGTGACAGCACGGCCTCCTTGAACTCGACATTGGTGGCGCCGCTGGAGGAGGCTTCCTGATAGGGAATTTCCGTGCCCTGCTTGATCACGGCGGTGCGCTGGTTGGCGGTGATCACCCGCGGCTGGGAGATAGTCTGGCTCTTGCCTTCGCTTTCCAGGGCGCGCAGCTCGAGGTCGAGCAGGATATCGCCGGAGAGATAGCCGAACGCGAAGCCGGTGCCGACACCATCGCCATCGCCCAGGTCCACGGAGAGACCGCTTCGCGCTCGATTCAAGCCATCAGGGTTGATATTGCGTGCCTCGAAAGTGTCTCCCTCGCCACCGGACTCCTGGAATCCTCGAGTACTGGACGCGCCCCAGTTGACCCCCAGCTCACGGGTGGTGCTGTCGCGGGCGATCACGATGCGCGCCTCGATCTGCACCTGCCGGACAGCGATATCCAGGCGATCCAGGGTGGCCATGATGTCGTCGATCTGCTCGGGGGTATCCTGGATCAGCAGGGTATTGGTGCGCTGATCCACCGCCACCCGACCGCGCTCGGAAAGCAGCCCGAAGCCCTCACCACCGCGCAGCAACTCGGCGAGCGCATCGGCCTTGGCGTATTTTATCTGGATATACTCGGAGGTGAGCGGCGCCAGGTCGTCCATCTGGTCACGGGACTCCAGCTCCTGACGCTCCCGACTCGCCAGCTCGCTGGCCGGGGCCACCACGATGACATTGCCCTCCTGGCGGCTCGCCAGGCCATGGCTCTTGAGCACCAGGTCAAGCGCCTGATCCCAAGGAACGTCCTCGAGATTCAGCGTCACGCGGCCGGTGACGCTGTCGCTTGCCACCAGGTTGAGGCCGGTGAAGTCGGCGATGATCGCCAGCACCGAGCGCACCTCGATGTCCTGGAAGTTGAGCGTGATGCGCTCACCGGTGTACGCAAACTGCTCGCGCACCCTGTCCTCGCGGGCCTGCTGGGTGACCGGTTGAGCCTCGATGGTCAACTGGCGTCCGCTCTGGGTCGAGACCAGGGCGTAATCGCCGCTGCCCTCGATGTCCAGCGTCACGCCGTCACGCCCGACCTGCGGTGTGACCCGCCTGAGCGGGGTGCCGAAATCGCTGACGTCATAGACCTGATCCAGCGATGCCGGCAGCTCGACATCGCGCAACTCGGCGATGATGCGATTGCCGCCGCTCTCGCGCACCCGCGCGTCGACGCCGGCCCGATCGAAGGTGACCACCAGACGACCCGCACCATCGTCGCCACGACGAAAGTCGATATCGGCCACGCTCGGCCCGCCGGCGCCGACCGATGACGCACGCGTTTCGCCCGCCCCCGACATGCTTGCCGCCGAGGACTCCTGAGGGCTTGAGGCAGCCACTTCCTGGCCAGGCGCGCTGCCGGCGGCCCCGCCGATGACCAGCTTCAACTGGTCACCCTGCTGGCGGGTGTTGTAGGGCAGCGGGCTCTCCAGGGCAAAGACCAGGCGCGTCCGTGAGCCCGCTTCCAGCGCCGTCACGTCTTCGACGCCACCGATGCCCAGCTCAAAGCGCCGCTGCTCCAGCCGGCTGGCGGTATCGACCAGATCGATGGTCAGCCGCGCCGGGTCATCGAGGCGATAGCCCCTGACCTCGGGGATCGGGCCACTGAAGTCGAGATCGACCTCGAGTTCCCCTCCGCTGCCCTGGCGAAAGTTCAGGTTGTCCAGGGTGCTCGCCGCCAAGGCGGGCGAGGACATCGCCAGCATCGCCAGTGTCGCGAGTCCGCGCATCATTGCTGTCATGGTTCCCTTCCCCTGCTGCCGCGTCGTCCGCCTTCTGCCGGGCGGGACGACAGGCTGGTTGTCATTCTTCCAGCGTTAAGGTGTGGTTGCGCTCGACCCAGGCATTTCGATCCAGCACGGTTTCGACCAGTCCCACGGAGGCCTCGGTGATCGTCACGATCCGGCCATTGTCCTGCCCCATGTAGCGGCCGATGGTCAGGCGATGGACCTGACCGCTCGGCGCCCGCACGAGGGCCGATGGGCGCCCTCCGACCGTCAGCGTCCCGACCAGCTCGAGCTCGCTGAGCGCATAGGCCTCCAGCACGTCCTTGGGTCGCTCGGGATTGGGGGCCAGCTCGCTTTCGCGCGGCGTCGGGCCCGCATCCTGACGCGAGCGGTCAAGAAACGGACTTCGCTGGTCGGCCAGGCTATAGACGATGGTCTCGTAGTCGGGAATATCCGGCAGCACCACCTTCGGCACCTCGCCGGGATCGTTGCGGATTGCCTCAAGCTCGCGATCGAGGCTGCCGAGCTGTGGATCACTGCAGCCACCCAACAGACCGAGTACGCCAGCGTAGAGCCAACGCTTGCCAGTCGTGCTCATGGCGACCCCTCCGCGCTGGGCCGGTAACTGTAGGTTCGCGCCAGCATCGACAACCGTAGCTGCTGGCCGTCACCGTCGTTCGGCTCGAGGGTCAAGTCGTGCTGGGTCACAATGCGCGACAACCCCGCGACGCCCGCCAGGAATGCGGCGATCTGGTGGTAATCGCCCTGCACCTGGATATCGAAGGGCTGCTCGATGTAGTAATCACGAGGCACTGGGCTGCGCAATCGAATGAAATCGATGGTGAGCTGATGCTCGATCGCGGTCTCGCTGATGTTGTCGATCAAGGAAGGGACCTCGGCACCGGTCGGCAGCATTTCGCGCAGGGCTTCCATTCGCGACTCGAGATTGTCCATCTGCTCGCGCATCACCGGCAGATTGGCGGCTTGCGCCGCCTTGCTGCGATACCCTTCAAGCAGGCCATGCTCTTCGGCGCGCACTTGCTCGAGCTGCTCGGCCTTGGGCGCAGCCAGATACCAGTAGAGTGCGAAGAAGGTCAGGCCCAGCGCCAGCACGCAGCAAATCGCCTGCAACGACCACGGCCAACTGCCGGACTCCTTGATATCGAGTTCACGCCAATCGAGCTCGCGAAGCCTACGCACTTCTCCCTTGAGGCTCATGGTGTCTCCTCCGTGGCGTCCGGGCCACTCTCGGGCATGTGCTGGCTGACACTCAGGCTGAAGCTGCGGCGCTGCCCTTCTTCCTGCGCCTCCACCTCGGAAAGCGATGGCTCGGATAACGACGCCGCCGCATCCAGGCCACGCAGCTGATCGGAGACCTGTCGATTGTTAGCCGCCAGACCGGACAGGCTGAGGCGGTCTTCCTGGCGGCGCAGGCTGGTATAACGAACGCCGTCTACCAGGCTGGTGACCAGATCGTTGAACACATGCACGGTCTGGGCACGCCCGAGTTGCAGGCTCGTGAAGATCTCGACTTGCTCGAGCATCTGCTCGCGTATCGCCTCGATCTCGCTGATATCGCGTATCGCGGCATCGAGCTGACGGCTCTGGTCCTGAATGTAGAGATTGCGTTGCTGTTGAAGCTCATGCTGCTGCGCGTAGTAATGGCTCACGGCGTAGCCGCCACCGAGACCGAGCAGCGCCATCAGCCCCAGCGTCAGATAGAATCGCCGGCTACGCCGGCCGCGCACTTCTTCCCGCCAGGGCAGGAGATTGATTTCGATGGTCATGCGCGTGACCTCATCGCCAGGCCGCACGCCGTCAGCATCGCCGGCGCATCCCCCGCCAGAGTCTGCACGTCGATGCGTGCGCTGACCTTCATGCGCTGTAGCGGATTGGCGATCACGACATCCATGCCGCTTTCCTGGGCCAGGCGTTCGGCCAGGCCGGGGATCACACTGGAACCGCCCGCCAGCACCATGCGCTTGACCTCATGCTTGCGACCCGCCGTGTAGTAGAGCTGCAGCGAGCGCCCGACCTGCTGCACCAGGGTGTCGAGGAAAGGGTCGAGCACGCTGAGCTGATAATCCTCGGGCAGGCCGCCGCGCTTCTTGGCAAGCCCTGCCTCCTCGAGCGTCAGCCCGTAACGGTTACGAATCTCGTCGGTCAACTGGCGGCCGCCGAAGATGGTGTCGCGGCTGTAGACGATGCGCCCCTCGCGAAGCACATGGAAGGCGTTCATGTTGGCGCCGATATCCACCAGCGCCACACAGTCCTCTTGACCGCTGACATCCGGCAGCTGGTGGCGCAACTCTGTAAAGGCCCGCTCCATAGCGAACGACTCCACGTCCATCGCCTCGGGGGTCAAGCCCGTCTGCAGCAAGACATCGGTCAACTGGCTGACATCCTGCTGACGGCAGGCCACCAGCAGGATGTCCTGCTGATCGCCGTAGCGGGCATTGAGGCCCAGACGCTGGAAATCGAAGGCGACTTCACTGAACGGAAAGGGAATATGCTTGTCGGATTCGAGTTCGATACGCGCTTCGATTTCGTCGTCATTCAACGAAGCGGGCAACGTCAATGTCTTGGTGATGGCCGCACTCGACGGAACCGCCACGGCAGCCTGACGGGACCCCGGCTGGGCCTGCTGTACGGCACGTGTTAGTGCATCGACCACCTCGTCCATGTCGCGGATGCGCCGCTCGACCACCGCGCCCTCTCTGAGCGGGCGTACCGCGTAGCTTTCTACCTGATAGCGGCTACCGATTTGACGAAGCTCGATGAGCTTGACGGTCGCCGAGGTAATGTCGATGCCGATCAACCCCTTGCCGGACGCACGTAATCGCATCTAGGCCCCGTCCCACGCTGGTTTATACGACTTGCCGCTCATCATGGTACGCCACTCATCCATTAAGAAGACTCATGCGTTAAGGCAAACAGACGACAAAAATCATACTCCGTTACTTTAACGAGAGGTTACATGATCAGGAAGAAACTCACACGGCCCATGCTGTCTCCGAATGTCAACGCTGGTGACTGCCGGCTTGGCTTCCTATAATGGCGGCGCATTGGATGGCCCTGCTTATCGCTGCCTAGCGCTCAAGTTCCCAGCACGGATACCGCGATTTCATGAAGTACCTCAGAACACTGATTTTCTCGGCCGTGTGGCTGGTGATCTCGTTGATCGCCGCCGCCAGCCTTGGTGTCGTCGGCGCCGGACTGTATTTCGCTCCCGGTCTGCCCGATGTGCGCCAGCTACAGGATTTCGAGTTGCATACGCCGCTGCGTATCTTTACCCGGGACGGCAAACTGATCGGCGAGTATGGCAATGAACGGCGCATGCCGGTCGAGTACGAGCAGATACCCGAGGAAATGGTCCAGGCGCTGATGTCGGCAGAAGACGCCGGGTACTTCGATCATCGCGGTGTCGATCCCAAGGCCCTGGTGCGAGCCGCGGCGGAACTGGTGTCCAGTGGCGGCGACATTCGCTCCGGCGGCTCGACGATTACCATGCAGGTGGCGCGCAACTATCTCCTTACTCTGGAGCAGACCTTCACCCGCAAGATTCGCGAGATCCTGCTGGCCCTGCAGATGGAGCAGATTCTCTCCAAGGAGGAAATCTTCGAGCTTTACGTCAACAAGATCTTCCTCGGCAATCGCGCCTATGGCATTGCCGCGGCGGCGGAAACTTACTACAGCCGCCCCCTCGATGAATTGACGCTGGCCGAGACGGCGATGATCGCCGGCCTGCCCAAGGCCCCCTCGGCCTTCAATCCGCTGGCCAACCCCGAGCGCTCGCTGATCCGGCGCAACTGGATCCTGTTTCGCATGCGGGAACTGGGCTATATCGACCGGTCGAGCTATGACGAGGCCGTCCAGGCGCCGGTGACCGCGCGTCGCTATGTCGCGCGGACCGAGGTCGAGGCCGAGTATGTGGCCGAGATGGCGCGCCAGTTCGCCGTCGAGCGCTTTGGCGAAGAGGAAGCCTATACCGGCGGCTATCGTATCCGTACCACCCTGGACAGTGAGCTTCAGCCCTATGCGCGGCGCGCGCTCGCTGGCGGCCTGATCGCCTACGACACCCGCCACGGCTGGCGCGGCCCAGAGCAACGGGATATCCCCCAGAGTCTGGTGGAAGCTCAGGAACGCACCGAGCGTGAAGGGCTCGAGGAGGAACTCAACGAATCGCCAGAGGTGATGGAAACCGCCCGGCGTGCGGCCGAGAGTAGTCAGACGGAAGTCGAGGGTATCGAGGGCGACGTGAGCAACTGGCTGCAGGTGCTTGAGCGCACGCCTTCCCTAGGCCCGCTGGCACCCGCCATCGTGGTCGCCGCCGATGGTCGCGAGATGCAGGTCATGGCCCGCGGCGGCGAACTGCACACGCTGGACTGGGAGGGGCTCAGCTGGGCTCGCGCCTATCGCGGTCCACGTTCAAGGGGTCCTGAACCGGGCAGCGCCGCCGAGATCGCCGCACCGGGCGACCTGGTACGCATTCTCGAGCGTGACGTGGAAGAGGACGGGGAGGAGAACGGAGATGAGGAAGAAGGCTATCGACTCTCCCAGCGCCCGGACGCCGAAGGCTCGCTGGTGGTCATGGACCCCGATACTGGCGCTATCCTCGCCCTGCAGGGCGGCTTCAGCTTCGAGGCCAGCAAGTTCAACCGCGCGGTGCAAGCGCAACGCCAGTCCGGCTCGATCTTCAAGCCTTTCATTTATCTGGCGGCCCTGAACAGCGGCATGATGACCGCCGCCAGCGTGGTCAACGATGCGCCAGTGGTGCAGCAGGATGGCAGCAACGAACTCTGGCGACCGGTCAACTCGAGCGGTGACTTCCTGGGCCCGATTCGACTGCGCGAGGCGCTGGCCCTTTCGCGCAACCTGGTCACCATTCGCGTGCTGCAGCAGGTCGGCCTGGACGCCACCATCACCTTTCTGGAGGGCTTCGGCTTCGCCGAGAGCCGTCTCCCCCGTGGGCTCTCCCTGGCGCTGGGCAGTGCCGGGCTGACACCGCTGGAAATGACCAACGCCTACGCGGTGCTGGCCAACGGCGGCTTCCAGGTCTCGCCCTGGTTCATCCAGCGCATCGCCCGTGGCGAGGAAGACAATGTCCTGGACGAGGCCACGCCGATGGTTGCCTGCCGTGATTGCCGTGAAGGCCAGGAGCGGGTGGAAATCAACGGCCGCACCTACCCGGTGGCGCCTCGCGTCGCCGACTCCGGTGCGGTGTTCATCCTGCGCGACATGCTGCGCGACGTGATCGAGAACGGTACCGGCCGCGCGGCAATGGCCTTGAATCGCGACGACATCGTCGGCAAGACGGGCACCACCAACGATTATCGCGACGCCTGGTTTGCCGGTTACAACAGTGACCTGGTGACCACCGTCTGGGTCGGCAAGGATAATAACGAGACCATCGCCGAGTATGGCGGCATTGCCGCCCTGCCCATCTGGATGGATTTCATGGGCACGGCGCTCGAGGGTCGCCCACTGGCCATGCCCGAGGCGCCCGAGGAGATCGTCAACGCCCGTATCGACCCCCGCTCCGGCCGTCGCATCGAGGATAACCAGGGCGGTGGCATGCAGGAGATCTTCCATACCGACCACCTGCCCGACTACCAGTCGCGACGCGTCGACAGGGATGTCGAGCAACAGAGCGGCTCCGAGGGTACCGGCAACTACGAAGCCATCTTTTAGCGCACCGGCGGCAAGGATTGCCGCCGTTCTCCTCGCCGACCACGTCACATGAGTTGTTCACCGGTCACCCGGGAAACCGACATGCCACACCCTGAAATACGCCACGCGATGTCCGCGTGGCTGTCCTTGTGCGCCCTTGCGATCATCACCGGCAAGGCACAAGCCTATCCGTTCTATGCCCCTCCACCCCCCAAAGAGGATGCCCCCAGCTTCGCTGGCGACGCCGAGCTTGGCTTCACTCACCTCTCCGGCAACACCGACAGCAAGACCCTCATCGGCAAGGGTCGACTGATCTGGTTGACCGGCGACTGGACCCACACCCTGCGCGGTGAGGTGCGCAACGTCTCCCGCAATGGCGGAACCAGCGCCGAACAATACATCGTCGCCGGTCGCGAGCGTTATGAGCTCGATGGCCCACATTATGTGTTCGGCTTCGCGCGCTGGGAAAAGGACCGCTTCAGCGGTTACGACCAGCAGGCAACCGCCATTGGCGGCTACGGTCGCGACCTGATCGATAGCGAGCGTCACCTGCTCTCGCTCGAGGGCGGCCCGGGCTTTCGCCATGATCGCCTTGACGACGGGACACGGGAGTTTCGTGGCGTGGCCTACGGCGCCATGGCGTATGAGTGGGCCTTCTCTGAACACTCCAGCGTGGAACAGGAACTCTCGGTGGAGGCGACCAGCGAGAACGTGACATCGCGCTCGCTCTCCTCGCTAACGGCGCGGATCAACGCCCACCTGGCGCTGAAGCTCTCCCATGAAGTCAAGGATAATTCCAACCCGCCCGACAGTGCCGATGCCCGCACCGACCAGACCACCAGCGCCTCGCTGCTGTATAGCTGGTAGTGGCATTCAGCCCTGACACGACGACGCCGGCCCTTGGGCCGGCGTCGTTTTCGAGGCAATAGCGTCGCGTCAGGGCTCAGCCGCCGTAGACATCGTCCACCGTTCTGAGCGGATAGTGGGTCGGATAGGGCTTGCGCGCCACGCCGGAATCCACCGCCGCCTGGGCCACGGCCGAGGACACCCGGTCGAGCAGCCTCACGTCCACCGGGGTGGGAATGATGTAGTCGGGGCCGAAGCTCATGCTCGGCATCTCGTAGGCCTCGAGTACCTCGGCGGGAACCGGCTCGCGCGCCAGATCCTTGAGCGCATGCACGGCCGCCACTTTCATCTCCTCGTTGATGCGCGTTGCCCGAACGTCGAGGGCGCCACGGAAGATGAAGGGAAAGCCCAGCACGTTGTTGACCTGATTGGGGAAATCGGAGCGACCGGTGGCCATGATCACGTCTGGGCGCGCCGCGCGGGCCACGTCGGGATGGATTTCCGGGTCCGGATTGGTACAGGCGAACACCACCGGGTGGGGCGCCATCTTGCGGATATGCTCGGCGGTCATCAGGCCCGGGCCCGAGAGGCCGATGAAGACGTCGGCGCCATCGATGGCATCGTCGAGCGTGCGATGATTGGTCTGCGAGGCGAAGATCGCCTTGTACTGATTGAGATCCGTCCTGCCGGAGTGAATCACTCCCTTGCGGTCGAGCATCACGATGTTGTCGGCGTGCGCGCCACAGGAGACCAGCAGTTTCATGCAGGCGATCGCCGCGGCACCGGCACCGAGACAGACGATGCGGGCACTGTCGAGCGACTTGCCGGCGATCTCCAGCGCATTGAGCATTCCCGCCGCCGTGACGATGGCCGTGCCGTGCTGATCGTCATGGAAGACCGGTATGCTGCAGCGCTCGATGAGCGCCTGCTCGATCTCGAAGCACTCGGGCGCCTTGATGTCCTCGAGGTTGATCCCGCCCCAGGTATCGGCGATGCGCGCCACGGTGTCGATGAACGCCTGCGGGCTCTCGGCATTGACCTCGATATCCACCGAGTTAATGCCGGCAAACCGCTTGAACAGCACCCCCTTGCCTTCCATCACCGGCTTGCTAGCCAATGGCCCCAGGTTGCCGAGACCGAGAATGGCACTGCCATCGGAAATGACCGCCACCAGGTTGCCCTTGCCCGTGTAGCGATAGGCGTTCTCGGGATCGCGGGCGATCTCGCGCACCGGCTCGGCGACGCCCGGGCTGTAGGCCAGGGACAGGTCTCGGGCGGTGGCGGTAGGCTTGGTCAGCTCCACCGAGAGTTTTCCGGGGATCGGCTTGGCGTGATAATCCAATGCGGCCTTTCTTGCGTCAGTCATGCGGAAGGTCCGATATGCAGTGGCGAAAGTGAAATCAGAATATAGAAAAAGTTTCCATTTCTCAACGAGGGCGCTTTTTCACTGGAATGGCGCGGGCGGGAGAGCGATTCGGAGAGTCCCCCAAGTATGACACAAGCCAACCTCGCGCATGGCGATGCCTGAATGGCCCGCAAATAAAAAGACCCGCCAGGGCGGGTCTCGTACGAGCGATGGCAGCGATACTGCACTCTAGGCGCAGGGCTCAGCCTCGCTTGACGGCAGCACCGAAACGCTTGTTGAAGCGCTCGACGCGACCGCCCGTGGACGCCTGCTTCTGCTTGCCGGTATAGAAGGGATGGCACTGCGAGCAGACATCCAGAGAGAAATCGTGGTGGGAGGTGGAGCCCACTTCGAAGGTGGCGCCACAGGAACAGGTCGCGTTGACCATCTTGTAATCCGGATGGATAGCTTGTTTCATCTTGAGCCTCATGGAGCGGTATGCCGCCACCTGATCATCTGCCAGGCACCGCATACGGGTTGACTATCGGTTGTCCGTGAACCGTAAATGCGAACCGGTTTTCTCCCCTGCACTTTTTCTGGCGCACTTTCTGCTTGCGTACGCGGGCGCTTTTCCACTCGTGTACCCGGGGAGGCGCAGCATTTTAGCAGGTCCGCCGCCGGAGGCCAATTGCCACATACTTCTCATCCCGCGCCACGCGTACTGGGTATCGCCATCCCGTCACCGCTGCGTCGGCTGTTCGACTATCGTCCCAGCGGCGAGGCGCCCAATGGTGGCTGGCAGCCCGGCATTCGCGTTCGCGTGCCCTTCGGCAGGCGTCAGCTCGTCGGCGTGGTGATCGAATGCCGCGATGACAGCGAACTGCCGCTGAAGGATCTGAAACCCATCGAAGCCTGCCTCGACCCCGCCCCCTTGCCGGCGGACTGGCTGTGGCTGTGTTGTTTCACCGCCCGTTACTACCAGCACCCGCTGGGCGATACCCTGCACCAGGCGATGCCCATCCTGCTGCGCCAGGGCCGCCCCCTGACCGCCCGCACCCGGGAACGCTGGCAGCTCACCAGCGCTGGGCAGGCGGTCGACGCCTCCGAGCTTGCCCGCGCACCGCGCCAGGCCGCGCTACTGACGATGCTGCACCAGCACCCGCATGGCTTGGGCACCCAGGCGATCCTCGCCCAGTCGTTCACCCGCGAGCAGCTGCGCGCGCTGGTCGACAAGGGCTTGCTCAGCCGCCATGAGGAGCCGGCCACCGCCCAACGAGCGGATAACGTCGGTCCCCGGCTCGCCGAGCCAGCCATCCCTCTCAATCGCGAGCAGAGCGTGGCGCTGGCCGCGCTCCATGAAGGCCTCGACCGCTACCACCCTTGCCTGCTGGAAGGCGTGACGGGTAGCGGCAAGACCGAGGTCTATCTGCAACTGATCGAAGCCGTGGTGGGCCAGGGCCGCCAGGCACTGGTGCTGGTACCCGAGATCGGCCTCACCCCCCAGACCCTGGCGCGCTTTCGCCAACGCTTTCGCGTCCCGGTGGTGGCGCTGCATTCGGGGCTCACCGACCACGAACGCCTCGACGCCTGGGAGGCCGCCGCCAGCGGGCGGGCACCCATCGTCATCGGCACCCGCTCGGCGATCTTCACCCCCCTGGCGCGCCCCGGGGTGATCATTGTCGATGAAGAGCACGATGGCTCCTTCAAGCAGCAGGACGGTCTGCGCTACCACGCCCGCGACCTCGCCGTGGCGCGCGCCCATCGCCACGCCATCCCGCTGATCCTGGGCAGCGCCACGCCATCGCTGGAGAGCCTGGCGCGCGCCCGCAGCGGCGACTGGCGCCACCTCACCCTGACCAAGCGCGCCAGTCGCCATGCCCCGGCGCGGCTGGAGCTGATCGACCTGCGCGGCAGGCCCCGCCAGGGCGGGCTGATCCCCCCGGTCATCGAGACCATCCGCGAGACGCTGTCGGCCGGACATCAGGTCCTGGTGTTCATCAACCGTCGCGGTTTCGCCCCGACGCTGGCCTGCCACGCCTGCGGCTGGCTCGCCGAATGCGACCACTGCGACGCTCGCATGACCCTGCACCGCCAGCCGCCCCTGTTGGCCTGCCACCACTGCGACCGACGGCGCGCCCTGCCCGATGCCTGCCCCAAGTGCGCCAGCATCGACCTGCGCCCGCTGGGCAGCGGCACCGAGCGCACCGAGGAGACGCTTGCCGGTCTCTTCCCCAAGGTGCCGGTGCATCGCATCGACCGCGACAGCACACGCCGCCGCGACGCCTTCGAACAGGTGCTGGCCGAGCTGCGCCGCGGTGAGCCTTGCCTGCTGGTGGGCACTCAGATGCTCGCCAAGGGGCATCATCTGCCCCACGTTACCCTGGTGGTGGTGATCAACGCCGATGCGGGACTCTACGCCAGCGATTTCCGCGCCCTGGAGCAGAGCGCGCAGTTGCTAGTCCAGGTGGCTGGCCGGGCCGGGCGCGCCGACCACCCCGGCCGCGTGCTGGTGCAAACCCTGCACGGCGACGACTCGCATCTGCTGATGCTGGCCGAACAAGGCTATGCGGCGCTGGCCGATCAACTGCTGGAGGAGCGGCGCGCCGCCGGCCTGCCCCCCTTTCGCTTTCTCGCCCTGCTGCGCCTGGAAAGTCCCCGCGATGACGCCGTCAGCGCCTTGGGCCATCAGGTGGCCGAGGCGCTGCGCCAATGGCTTGCGTCCCGTAGGCTCGAAGTCGGTTGCCTGGGACCGGTGCCCGCGCCCATGGAGCGCCGCCAGAACCGGTATCATGCCCAGTTGATGCTCACCAGCGAGCGCCGCAGCCGACTCCACGAGGCCGGCGCCTGGCTGACCGCCTGGCTGGAGGCCTCGCCCGAGGCGCGCCGAGTGAGATGGTCGCTGGATATCGACCCGCAGACCCTGAGCTGACAGCGGGAGGGTTTAAAGCCCGGCCCCGATTGCCGATAATACGCCGCACTGCCTAGCGGCCCCTTCGCGATGCGCGACACTGGACACCGGAATCCTTCATGAAAGACACCCTCATCTCGCTGCTCGAAGGCGCCCTGAACGAACTCAAGCGCCAGGACATCCTGCCCGCCGAGCTCGCCCCGACCATCAAGGTCGATCCGACCAAGGACAAGGCCCACGGCGACTACGCCACCAACCTGGCGCTGATGCTCGCCAAGCCCGCAGGCCGCAAGCCGCGCGAGCTTGCCGAGGCGCTGGTCGCCGCCCTGCCGGCAAGCGACGCCGTGAGCAAGGTGGAGATCGCCGGCCCCGGCTTCGTCAACTTCTTTGCCGCCACAGACGCCGTGGCGCAGATCGTGCGCACGGTACTCGACTCGGGCGACGCCTACGGCCGCAGCCTCGCCGGGCGTGGGCGCCAGGTGCAGGTGGAGTTCGTCTCCGCCAATCCCACCGGCCCGCTCCACGTGGGTCACGGCCGTGGCGCCGCGATCGGCGACTGCATCGCCCGGCTGCTCGAAGCGACCGGCTTTGATGTCACCCGCGAGTTCTACTACAACGATGCCGGCGCCCAGATCACCAACCTGGCCCGCTCGGTGCAGGCGAGGGCCCAGGGCATCGACAGCGACGACGCGAACTGGCCGGCAGATGGCTATCGCGGCGGCTACATCATCGATGTCGCCGACGCCTACCTGGCCGGCGAGACGGTGCATGCCGACGACCGCCACGTGACCGCCAAGGGCGACCCGCAGGACCTCGACGCCATCCAGGCGTTCGCCGTGGCCTGGCTGCGCCGGGAACAGGATCTCGACCTCAAGGCCTTCGGCGTCGCGTTCGATGTCTACTACCTGGAGTCTTCACTCTACGAATCCGGCAAGGTCGCGGCCACGGTCGAACAACTGGTCGCGGGGGGACACACCTTTGAACAGGATGGCGCCATCTGGCTGCGTACTACCGACTTCGGCGACGACAAGGACCGGGTGATGCGCAAGTCCGACGGCAGCTACACCTACTTCCTGCCGGACGTGGCCTACCACCTGGACAAGTGGCAGCGCGGTTTCACCCAGGTGATCAACGAGCAGGGCGCCGACCATCACTCCACGGTGACCCGCGTGCGGGCCGGCCTGCAGGCGCTGGAAGCCGGCATTCCCGCCGGCTGGCCGGAATACGTGCTGCACCAGATGGTCATGGTGACGCGCTCGGGGGTCGAGGTGAAGCTCTCCAAGCGCGCCGGCAGCTATGTCACGGTGCGCGACTTGATCGACGAGGTGGGACGCGACGCCACCCGCTTCTTCCTCGCCGCCCGGCGCGCCGACTCGCAGCTCACCTTCGACATCGACCTGGCGCGCTCGCAGTCCAACGACAACCCGGTCTACTACGTCCAGTACGCGCATGCCCGGGTGTGCAGCATGCTGCGCAAGGCAGAGGCCGAGGACATGGCCTTCGATCACGCGATGGCCATGGACCACCTCGCCAAGCTCGACCAGCCGCAGGAAAAGACCCTGATGAACCGCCTGGCGCGCTACCCCGGCGTCGTCGAGCATGCCGCCGCGTCCCGTGAACCCCAGCAGATCGCCCAGTACCTGCTCGCCCTCGCCGCCGATTTCCACACCTGCTACAACGCCGTGAAGGTCATGGTCGAGGACGACGCCCTGCGCAACGCCCGCCTGGCCCTGGGTCTGGCCACGCGACAGGTACTTCGCAACGGCCTCGACCTGATGGGTGTCGGCGCCCCCGAGGAGATGTGAATCATGGCCACTCGTCCCACTCCGAAAAAACGCGGCGCCACCACCAGCCGGCGGCGCTCGTCGTCGCGCTCACGCCCCACCTTCCCGGGCTGGCTGTGGGCGCTGGCCGGCCTGGTGGCGGGCTTTCTGCTCTCCCAGCACCAGCACGGGTCCGCGCCCTGGCAGGACGGCCAGGACTCGCCCCTGGCGACGGTGATGCCCCGCTTCTCGGCGGACGACCCGGCCGCCACCCCCGGCACCACGGCCGATCCGGGGTCGGAAGAGTCCCCGATGCCGACCTTCGAGTTCTATACCCTGCTGCCGGAATCCGAGGTGATCGCGCCTCGCAGCGAACTCCCCGACACGGTCGTCCGCGCCCCGGCACTCCCGAGCGAGCCAACCGAGGCCGAGACCGAGATCGTCGACGATCCCATCGCGCAGGTGATCGCGGCCAACTCGCGCCCCGAGGACGAGCCAGCGGCTGACAGCCCAGACGACGCACCGTCCGAGAGTGGTGGGGAGCGCTACATGTTGCAGGCCGCCTCCTTCCGCGAGTCAGGCGATGCCGAACAGCTCAGGAGCCGACTGAGCGATTTCGGTTTGCTGGCGAGCATCAGCGAAGTCCAGGCGGGCGGCAACGAGACCTGGCACCGCGTGCAGGTCGGCCCCTACGACGACACCCGCGAACTCAATCGCGCCCAGGACCTGATGACCACCCAGGGCATCGAGCCGCTGGTCATTCGCCTGCAGAACTGAGCCTGCGCCCGGTTGCCGCACCGGGTGTCGGCGTATCGGCGGTTGAATTCCATTCGCTTCGCCCGCATTTCCCTGCAAAGCCTAGTCAAGGCGCCCGGGCACACTTCGCGGCGCCGAATGTCAACGGGAGCCTTCGCTCCCCCAAGGAGTTCACTCCATGACCACGATCGTTTCCGTGCGACGCGGTGACCATGTCGCACTGGCCGGCGATGGCCAGGTCTCGCTGGGCAACACCGTCATGAAGGGCAATGCCAGCAAGGTGCGTCGTCTGTATCGCGGCGAGGTGCTGGCCGGCTTTGCCGGCGGCACCGCCGATGCCTTCACGCTGTTCGAGCGTTTCGAGGCGCAGCTGGAAAAATACCAGGGCAACCTGGTCAAGGCCGCGGTGGAGCTCGCCAAGGACTGGCGCACCGACCGTGCCCTGCGGCGTCTCGAGGCCCTGCTTGCGGTGGCCAACAAGGACGCCTCGCTGATCATCACCGGCAATGGCGACGTGGTGGAGCCCGAGCGCGGCATCATCGCCATCGGTTCGGGCGGCAACTTCGCCCTGGCGGCCGCTCGCGCGCTGCTCGAGAACACCGACCTCAGTGCCCGCGAGATCACCGAGAAGTCCCTGGCAATCGCCGGTGACATCTGCGTGTTCACCAATCATCACGTCACCCTCGAAGAGCTCTGATCATGACCTCGATGACCCCCCGCGAGATCGTCCACGCCCTGGACCAGTACATCATCGGCCAGCAGGACGCCAAACGCGCCGTGGCAATCGCACTGCGCAATCGCTGGCGGCGCATGCAGCTCGATGGCGACCTGCGCCAGGAAGTCACGCCCAAGAATATCCTGATGATCGGCCCGACCGGGGTCGGCAAGACCGAGATCGCCAGGCGCCTGGCCAAGCTCGCCCGCGCGCCCTTCATCAAGGTCGAGGCGACCAAGTTCACCGAGGTGGGCTATGTGGGCCGCGATGTGGATTCCATCGTGCGCGACCTCACCGAGGCCGCCATCAAGCTGGTGCGCGAGCAGGCCAAGGACGAGGTGCGCCACCGCGCCGAGGACGCCGCCGAGGATCGCATCCTCGATGCCCTCTTGCCGCCACCGCGCGGGCAGGAAAACGAGCCGCGGCCTGACAGCTCGACGCGCCAGACCTTCCGCAAGAAACTGCGCGAGGGCCAGCTCGACGACAAGGAAATCGATATCGAGATCACCCCCCAGGGCCAGGGCATCGACATCATGACCCCACCGGGCATGGAAGAAATGACCAGCCAGCTGCAGAGCCTGTTTGCCGGCATGGGCAAGCAGAAGAGCGAGACCCACCGGGTGGCGGTGAAGGATGCCTTCGGCCTGCTGCGCGACGAGGAGGCCGCCAAGCTGGTCAACGAGGAGGAGATCAAGCGCCGCGCCATCGACGCCGTGGAGCAGAACGGTATCGTCTTCCTCGACGAGATCGACAAGGTCGCCAAGGGCAGCGGGCAGTCCAGCGGCGGGGAAGTCTCCCGGGAAGGCGTGCAGCGCGACCTGCTGCCGCTGATCGAGGGCTCCACAGTCTCGACCAAGTACGGCATGGTCAAGACCGATCATGTGCTGTTCATCGCCTCGGGTGCCTTCCACCTCTCGCGGCCGTCGGACCTGATTCCCGAGCTGCAGGGTCGCCTGCCGATTCGCGTCGAGCTCAATGCTCTGACCCCGGATGACTTCAAGCGCATCCTCACCGAGCCCTCCGCCTCGCTGACCAAGCAGTATCAGGCCTTGCTTGCCACCGAAGGGCTCGACATCAGCTTCACCGACGACGGCATCGAGCGTCTCGCCGAGATCGCCTGGAAGGTCAACGAGGGCACCGAGAACATCGGCGCAAGGCGCCTGCATACGGTCATGGAGCGCCTTCTGGAAGAAGCCTCGTTCGCTGGCGCGGACATCGGCTCACCGCTGGTGATCGACGCCGCCTATGTGGACTCCCAGCTGGGCGAGCTGGCGATGGACGAGGATCTGTCGCGGTATATCCTCTAGGGTAACGGCACACCGCGAACGAAGGAGGCCGCCATGAGCGTTCCGATCCCCACCAGGGTGCACTATCACAAGCATGACCGTGAGCTCGAGCTCACCTACGGCGAGGACGAGTCCTATCGGCTGTCGGTGGAATACCTGCGCGTGTTCTCCCCCTCCGCCGAGGTGCGCGGTCATGGCCCCGATACCGCCACCCTGCAGGTCGGCAAGAAATTCGTGGGCCTGCAGGACATCACCCAGGCCGGGCGCTATGCCCTCAAGCTACATTTCGACGACGGCCACGACAGTGGCCTGTTCAGCTGGGACTATCTCTATGCGCTGATTCGCGATCACAAGGCCAACTGGGAGGATTATCTGCGCCGGCTGGACGCGGCCAGCGCCTCACGGGAGCCCTTGAGCATCGAGATCAAGCAGCTCTAGCACACCACAAGCAGCGCCGGGGATAGGTCGAAGGGGAGGTCATTTGCCAGGGATGGCAAATGTAGCGTCCATGGAAGGATATACAGCGCCTCCCCGCAGAGCTATCGCCGGACCAGTCCCGATTGATGTTACCCATCCCCCTCAAGACATTCGCCGCCGGGGAAGGCTACAATATCGCTCATTGTCGAGGCCAAACGGCCTCCTATCACCGCAGCGATTCGGGAGCCCCAGCGAATGCGCCCCAGTGACAAGCGCACCACCCACTTCGGCTATCAGGAAGTGCCGGTCGAGGAAAAGGCTTCGCGCGTGGCCGACGTCTTCCATTCGGTGGCGGCCCGCTACGATGTCATGAACGACCTGATGTCGATGGGCATCCACCGTTTGTGGAAACGCCTGACCATCGAGCGCGCCGGTGTCCGGCCCGGTCACAGCGTACTTGATATCGCCGGCGGCACCGGCGATCTGACGTTGAAGTTCTCGCAATTGGTAGGGCCAAGAGGACGCGTGGTGCTGGCCGACATCAACGAGTCCATGTTGCGCGTGGGTCGCGACAAGCTGCTCGACCGCGGCGTCGGCGGCAATGTCGAGTACGTCCAGGCCAACGCCGAGTGCCTGCCCTTCCCCGACAACACCTTCGATTGCATCACCATCGCCTTCGGCCTGCGCAACGTGACCGACAAGGACGCGGCGCTCGCCTCGATGGCGCGGGTGCTCAAGCCGGGGGGGCGGCTGCTGGTGCTGGAGTTCTCCAAGCCGACCAGCGCATTGCTCACCCGCGCCTACGACGAGTACTCCTTCCGCCTACTGCCGAAGATCGGTGAGCTGGTGGCCAATGACGCCGACAGCTATCGCTACCTGGCGGAGTCGATCCGCATGCATCCCGATCAGCAAACGCTCAAGGCGATGATGGAAGCCGCCGGACTCGAGCGGGTCGAGTACACCAACCTCACCGGGGGCATCGTCGCCCTGCACCGCGGCATCAAGCTCTAATGCGCTTACTGGCCGGCCCCGAGCGGACCCTGAATGCCCTACTGGCCCGCGACCCCGCTGCTCCAGGTCGCTTGGCGCGCCTGGCCGGTCAGCGCATCATGATCCGTATGCAGCGCCCCACGTTGGCGCTGGCCGTGCATTTTCACGCCACGGGGCTGGACCTGCTGCTTTCCGACGGCGCCTCTTCAAGAACCGACGATGCCCCAAGGCCCACCTATGATGCCGTCGTCGAACTCGACGCCGAGACCGTGGGCGCCCTGCTCGGCGGCGCTTCGCTCGAGCGGTTGATGTTCCAGGGCAAGCTCTCGGTACGCGGCCGTATCGAGCTGCTGGAGGCCACCAGGGAGTTGCTGGTCGACCTCGACCTGGACTGGGAGGGCGAACTGGCTCGCTGGATGGGCGATATCCCCGCCCACGGCCTGGCCGAGGGGATACGCCGCATGGGGCGCTGGGGGGTGCGGGCCCGCCAGGAGCTGCGCGCCGATGTCTCCGAATACGTCTTCGAGGAGGCACGCCTGCTGCCGGGCCGTCATCAGCTCGACGCTGCGCGCGACCATCTCACCGAGCTCGAGATCGCCACCGATCGCCTGGAGGCCCGCCTGGCGAGGCTGCGACGGCGCCTGGTCGCTGAGGATGCACGCTCATGATCCTCCGGCTGCTGCGCATCTTCTGGGTGATCACCCGCTATCGGCTCGACACCCTGCTGCCGCTGGAGCGCTTTCCCTGGGCGTTGCGGCTGGTCTTCAAGCTCTCGCCATTACGCCTGGTGCCCATCGGCCCGCGCCCGCGCAGCGAGCGTCTGCGCCTGGCGCTGGAATCGCTCGGGCCGATATTCGTCAAGTTCGGCCAGATGCTGTCCACGCGCCGCGACCTGCTCCCCGAGGACATTGCCGATGAACTCAGGCGCCTGCAGGATCAGGTGCCGCCCTTCCCCGGCCCGCTGGCCCGTGCGCGCGTGGAGGACGAGCTCGGCATGTCCACCGACCTGGCCTTCGCCAGTTTCGAGCCCGAACCTTTGGCCTCGGCCTCGATTGCCCAGGTGCACGCCGCGAGGCTGCACAGCGGCGAGGAGGTAGTGGTCAAGATCATTCGTCCCGGCATCGAACGGGTGATGCGCCAGGACATGGCACTGATGTTCCGCTTCGCCCACGTGCTGGCGCGGATTCCCGAGGCACGCCGGCTGCGTCCGGTGGAAGTGGTCCGCGACTATGAAGCGACACTCTTCGATGAACTCGACCTTACCAAGGAAGCCGCCAACACCTCGCAGCTCAAGCGTAACTTCAAGGCTTCACCGCTGCTCTACGTGCCAGCCATTCACTGGGAGCTGACCCGTCACCGTGTGATGGTGCAGGAGCGAATCTATGGTGTGCCGGTGGCCGATACCGCCGCGTTGCTCGCCCAGGGCACCGATCTGCAGAAGCTCGCCGAACGCGGTGTGGAGATCTTCTTCACCCAGGTATTTCGCGACAACTTCTTCCATGCCGACATGCACCCCGGCAATATCTTCGTGTCCTACGAGCATCCGCATGACCCCCAGTATATCGCCATCGACTGCGGCATCGTCGGCAGCCTGACGCGGGAAGACCAGGATTATCTGGCCCGCAACTTGCTGGCCTTCTTTCACCAGGATTATTACGAGGTCGCCTCACTGCACATCGAGTCGGGCTGGGTCGGCGAGAACACGCGGGCCAACGAGTTTGCCGCGGCGATCCGCACGGTGTGCGAGCCGATCCTCGAAAAGCCCCTCAAGGATATTTCCTTCGGCCAGGTGCTCCTCGGTCTGTTCCAGACCGCCAGGCGCTTCAACATGGAAGTCCAGCCCCAACTGGTGCTGCTGCAGAAAACCCTGCTCAATATCGAGGGGCTCGGTCGCCAGCTTTATCCGGACCTCGACCTGTGGCGAACCGCCAAGCCCCATCTCGAGCAGTGGATGAGGGATCGGGCCGGCCCGCGCGGCTTCTGGGATTCGCTCAAGCGCCAGGCCCCCGAACTCTCGCACCAGCTCCCCGAGCTGCCCGTGCTGGCCTACCGCGCGCTCTCGCGCGCCGATCAGGACCATCGACAGCGACAGCGCCAGGCCGAGGCAATGAGCGGCATTCGCCAGCAGCTGGTTCGCCAGGGCCGCGGCCAGCGACGCCTACGCCTGGGCCTGGTGCTGGTCGCCCTGGCGCTGGCCTGGCATCCGCTGACAGAATGGGCCGGCCAACAGCCGCTACCGGTGCTGGCCGCGGCGGCCATCGGCGTACTGTTGCTGGCCTGGCATTGAATTTCCAACACGATTGACTGCACGCTTACCTGCACGACTGCCTTCACGAGAGCGACGCGCCATGAGTGATATACTGGATCGACTGCAAGACGTCCTTGACCAGCGCCGTCAGGCCGATGCGCAGGATTCCTACGTGGCCTCCTTGCACCACAAGGGGTTGAACAAGATACTCGAGAAAGTGGGCGAAGAGGCGACCGAAACCCTGCTTGCCGCCAAGGACGCCGAACATGGCGATGAAGCGTCACGCCAAGCGTTGATCGCTGAAACGGCCGACCTGTGGTTTCATAGCCTGGTGATGCTGTCGCATCTCGACCTCGATCACCGGGCAGTACTCGACGAACTGAGCCGGAGACTCGGTGTCTCCGGCCATGACGAGAAGGCCGCCAGACAATCATAACCGTAAGACATGACCCCGGGGCCGAGCAGAGCCCTAAATGAGAGGAAGCGCATATGTTAGGTGGCATCAGTATCTGGCAACTGCTGATCGTACTCGGCATCATCATCCTGATCTTCGGCACCAAGAAGTTGCGTAACGTCGGTGGCGATCTGGGCGGAGCCGTCAAGGGCTTCAAGAAGGCCATGAACGAAGACGGCAAGAGCGATGACGAGAAGCAGAACGACCCCCAGGCGCGCGTGAGCCATGAAGACGAGGGTGAAACCTACGACGTCAAGGCAACGCAAAAGGCCGAAGACCAGGAAGAGCGTAAATAAACCCCCATGCTCGATATAGGCTTTCTCGAATTGCTGCTGGTCGGCGTGGTCGGTCTGCTGGTGCTGGGTCCCGAGCGCCTTCCCAAGGCGGCGCGCACCGTGGGGCTCTGGATCGGCAAGATCAAGCGCACCGTCTCGGGCATGCAGCGCGAAATCAGCGCTCAGCTCGAGGCGGAAGAGTTGCGCCAGAAACTCGACGAGCAGCAGAAAAAGCTCGACGACAGCATCAACCAGGTCAAGCGCGGCGTGGAGAGCATCGGCGATGAGCCCGACGCGTCTCACCGCCGGGCCAAGGCAAAAACGAATGCAGGCGCCGGAATCAACGGAAAGGAAGCGAGTGGCAAAAGGGCGGCGAGCGCCCAGGAACCCCAAGAGGTGAAGCAGACGCCCGCCCCCGAGAAGCGCCTCGATGACGCCATGAGCCGCGCCCGGTCGGATGCCACCGACGACGATCGCGCCGACAAGGATGCTTCCTCCCGATGAGCAAGACCGACGACCCGAAGGATCGCAACCAGCCCCAAGCCCCCCTGATCGAACACCTGATTGAATTGCGCTCGCGCCTGATGCGTGCCGTGCTGGCCATCCTGGTGATCTTTCTCGGGCTCTACGCCTTCGCCAACGACATCTACAGCTTCGTCGCCGAGCCGTTGATGGCACTGCTGCCGGAAGGCTCGCAGATGATCGCCACCGAAGTGGCCTCGCCCTTTCTGGCGCCCTTCAAGCTGACGCTGGTAGTCGCGGTGTTCATCGCCGTGCCCTACGTGCTGCATCAGGCCTGGGCCTTCGTGGCGCCGGGGCTCTACGACAACGAGAAGGCGCTGGCGATTCCGATCCTGGCCTCGAGTGTGGGGCTCTTCTATGCGGGCGCTGCTTTCGCCTACTATGTGGTCTTCCCGCTACTGTTCAAGTTCTTCACCCAGACGGGGCCGGAAGACGTGACGGTGATGACCGACATCAACGCCTACCTGAACTTCGTGCTCAAACTGTTCTTCGCCTTCGGCGTGGCCTTCGAGATCCCCATTGCCACCTTCCTGCTGATCCTCTCCGGCGCCACCACGGTGGAGAGCCTGTCGCAGAAGCGCCCCTACATCCTGCTCGGCTGCTTCGTCATCGGCATGCTGCTGACCCCGCCGGACGTGGTGTCGCAAAGCCTGCTGGCAATACCGATGTACCTGCTCTACGAAGTCGGCCTGCTGTTCGGCCGCCTGGTGCGCAGGCGAAAGGGCATGGATATCGAAGAAGCGGAACACGACGAGCCATAAGCCACGGCTCGCGAGGGTGGACACGATGAAAGGCCCCCTGGCATCCGCCAGGGGGCCTTTGCGTTGCGACTGCGATGAACCGCTACCGCGTTGCGACCCACAGGTGCAAAAGGATTAGAGATCCATCATCTCGTCGAGTCGGTCGACCAGCTTGAAGATACCGGTGGCCGCCTCGCTGATCCTCGTTGCCAGCATGTAGGCCGGGGTGGTCACGACCCGGTGCTCGAAATCGACCACGATGTCCTCGACGGCGCAGCCACGATGCAGGCCGCCCATGGCACTGATCACACCGGAGACGCCGGGGTCGTGTCCGACGGTCACGGCAATGCCCTGCCCCAGCAGGCGTGGCACCATCACCGGGCTGATGCACATCAGCCCGATCGGCTTGCGCGACGCCCGGAATCCCTCAAGGGAATCGACCAGTTCCTCGAGTACCACCATGTCACTGCCGGCCTCGGCATAGTTCGACAGGTTCTGGACAGCCCCGAATCCCCCGGGGAGAATCACCGCATCGAACTCGTCGGCCTCGAGTTCGCTCAATGGCGATATCTCGCCACGTGCCAGCCGAGCGGATTCGACCAGCACGTTGCGGGTCTCGCCCGGTGCCACGTCGCCTCTGCGATGATCGATGACGTGATGCTGATCGATATCGGGAGCGAAACAGCGATAGCCGATGCCCAACTGATCCAGCCGCAGTAGCGTCAACGTGGTCTCGTGGATCTCCGAGCCATCGAACACGCCGCAGCCCGAAAGGATGACTGCTACCTGCTTGCTCATGACCTTCTCCTTGAAAACCTGCCCCCGCCGGCTGGCAGGACCGATGAATCGAACCCAACACTCTAGCCAGTCCCCGCTGGCACGACAAGACACAACTTCCGACGCCGGGCCGCCCTGATATACTTGAAAGCAATGACGCCACGTTCATCGAAATGTCATCTTCGTTCGCCAGACTTCACGGCGAGTGGGATTGACCCTCATTCCGGAGACACCTCTTGAGCTTTACCACCACACGCCAGTTTCCCTCCGCGCGCCTGCGGCGCATGCGTCGCGACAACTTTTCGCGCCGGCTGATGCGTGAGAATACCCTGACCCCGGCCGACCTGATCTGGCCGGTGTTCGTGCTGGACGGCGAGGGCCAAAGGGAGGCCGTGCCCTCCATGCCGGGCGTCGAGCGGCTCTCGCTGGATCTATTGATCGAGGAGGCCCGAGAGGCCTTCGAGCTGGGCATTCCCGCTCTGGCCCTGTTCCCGGTGGTGGGCCCGGCCCACAAGAGTGAGCTTGCCGAAGAGGCCTTCAACGCCAGCGGACTGGTACAGCGCAGCGTCCGTGCGCTCAAGGCGGCCATCCCCGGCCTGGGTATCATCACCGACGTGGCGCTCGACCCCTACACCAGCCACGGCCAGGACGGCCTGCTCGACGAAAACGGCTATGTTCACAACGACCGTACCGTCGAGACGCTGCTCAAGCAGGCGCTGTCCCATGCCGAGGCCGGCGCCGATGTGGTCGCCCCGTCGGACATGATGGACGGACGCATCGGAGCGATTCGCCAGGTGCTCGAGCAGGAACAGCTGGTCAATACCCGCATCATGGCCTATAGCGCCAAGTACGCCTCGCGCTATTACGGGCCCTTTCGCGACGCCGTGGGCTCCTCCGCCAACCTCGGCCGTGCCGACAAGACCACCTACCAGATGGACCCCGCCAACGGCGACGAGGCGCTTCACGAAGTCGCGCTCGACCTCGCCGAGGGCGCCGACATGGTGATGATCAAGCCGGGAATGCCCTACCTGGACGTGGTGCGCCGGGTGAAGGAGGAGCTCAAGGTACCGACATTCGCCTATCAGGTCAGCGGCGAGTACGCCATGCACATGGCGGCCTTCGAGAACGGCTGGCTGGAGGCCGACAGCGTGATCCTCGAATCGCTGATGTGCTTCAAGCGCGCCGGCGCCGATGGGGTGCTGACCTACTTCGCCAAGCGGGCGGCACGCCTGCTCAACCAGTGAACGAAGGGCTCGACAATCCCAGCGCGGGGCCCCTTCCTCCGCGGCCAGGAGACAGGATGGAAGACCCGCACAGCCCCGGTCAACGGGCCGACCTCGACAGTGCCTTGCCGGTCGAACCCTTGGCCAGCGAAACGCCCAGCGAGCAGCCCGCGCCGCGGCTGAACCAGACCCGCGCCGGTATCAAGCCGAAGGCAATCCCCGATCCCGAGGCCGACCTCACGGATCCGGGCCTATATTTCAACCGTGAGCTCTCCCAGCTGCAGTTCAATATCCGGGTTCTCGAGCAGGCCCTGGATGAAGCTCATCCGCTGCTCAACCGTTTGATGTTTCTGCTGATCTTTTCCTCCAACATGGATGAGTTCTTCGAGATCCGCGTGGCCGGACTCAAGAATCAGGTCGCCCTGGGCGATGAATCGACCGGCGCCGACGGCCGTTCGCCACGCTCGGTGCTTGCCGAGATCGGCCAGGCGGCTCACCGACAGGTCGCACGGCAGTACCGGATTCTCAACGAAGTGCTGATTCCCGCCCTGGAAAGCCAGGGCCTGCGCTTTCGCCGTCGCACGCAATGGACCGCGGCGCAGCATGCCTGGGTCAGCGAGTACTTCGAGGCCGAGATCATGCCGGTGATCAGTCCGATCGGACTCGATCCGTCCCACCCCTTTCCCCGGCTGGTCAACAAAAGCCTGAATTTCATCGTTCAGCTGGAAGGCAAGGACGCGTTCGGGCGTGAGGGAGGGCTGGCGATCCTGCCCGCGCCGCGCTCGCTGCCGCGCGTGATCGCCTTGCCGGAGGCGTTGTGCGAGTCAGGCTTCACCGAATACGTGTTTCTCTCATCGATGATCCATGCCCATGCCGGCGAGGTCTTTCCGGGCATGGAGGTACGCGGTTGTTACCAGTTCCGACTGACGCGCAATGCCGACTTCTCGGTGGACCCGGAGGAAGTCTCCGACCTCGCCTCCGCCCTGCGCGGCGAACTGTTGGCGCGTCGCTACGGCAGCGGCGTTCGCCTCGAGGTGGCCAGCAACTGCCCCGATGTCCTGACGGACTTCCTGCTCAGGCAGTTCGCCCTCGACGAAGCCGACCTCTACCGCGTCGACGGCCCGGTCAACCTTACCCGCATGATGTCGGTGCTCGGAGATGTCGACCGACCCGAGCTGGTCTACCGCCCCTTCACGCCGGGAGTACCCAAGGTACTGAGCCGCCACGAAAGCCTGTTTGCCGCCATCACCGCCGGCGACATCCTGCTGCATCATCCCTTCCAGACGTTTACCCCGGTGGAAGAACTGATGCGCGAGGCGGCTCGCGACCCGCATGTGCTGGCCATCAAGCAGACCCTCTATCGCACCGGCGCCGACTCGCCGATCGTCAACGCCCTGGTGGACGCGGCCGGCAACGGCAAGGAAGTCACGGTGGTGATCGAGCTTCGCGCGCGCTTCGACGAGGCCGACAACCTCGCCCTTGCCTCGCGCTTGCAGGAGGCCGGCGCCATCGTCATCTACGGGGTGATGGCCTACAAGACCCACGCCAAGATGATGCATATCGTGCGGCGCGAAGGGGGAAAGCTGCGCCATTATGCCCATCTGGGCACCGGCAACTATCACTCCAAGACGGCGAAGCTCTACACCGACTACAGCCTGCTCACTGCGCGGCCAGGACTATGCGAGGACGTGCATCGCGTCTTTCAGCAGCTCTCGGGAATGGGCCGCGCCCGACAGATCGAGACGCTGCTGCACGCGCCCTTTACCCTCCACGAGCGGCTGATGGGCATGATCGAACGAGAGGCCGAACACGCCCGCCAGGGCAAGCGCGCCCGCCTGATCATCAAGTGCAACGGGCTAACCGAGCCGCGGCTGATCCAGGCGCTCTACCACGCCTCGCGAGCCGGGGTGGAATGCGATCTGATCATCCGTGGCATGTGCTGCCTGCGGCCGGGCCTGCCGGGGATCTCGGAGAATATCCGCGTACGCTCGGTGATCGGACGCTTCCTGGAACATACCCGGGTATTTCACTTCCACAACGGCGGCAAGCCCGAAACCTGGTGTTCGAGCGCCGACCTCATGGCCCGCAACATGTTCCATCGCGTGGAAACCTGCTTTCCCTTGCTGGAGAAGAGGATCGCCGCTCGCGTGCGCAAGGATCTCGAGACCTATCTGGTCGACAACTGCCAGAGCTGGCGGCTACAGCCCGACGGCCACTACGTCAAGCAGCAGCCCGGCGACGCCGCCGCCATCAGCGCACAGGAAACTCTGCTCTACGCTTACGCCGCCCGAGCCTGACGCCGCGCCGTCATCCCTTGCGGAAGGCGGCGAGGTCCTGAGGGTCGAGCCCGTCCACCTGATCGGGCAGTCCGCGTTCCTGGCGGGCCTGGCGAACCACCTCGCGCTCGGCGAGCAGCTCGGCATCGTCGTCCAGCGTCCGCCCATTGAGCTCGGCAAGTTGCGCCATGCCCTGATGATAGAAGGCCAGCAGCGCCAGGGCGGTCTCGTTGCCCTCGCCCATGCCGCGGCGCAGCGCCGGCAAGTAGGCACTGACGCGTGACAGGTGATGCTTGAGCTGCCAGACATAGCGCATCTCGCGCATCCAGGGGCGCTCGCGCAATACCGCAAACACCAGGCTTGTCGCCACCAGGCCCAGCAACACACCCAGCACATTCCACCAGAAACCGCCCTTGAAGACGGCGGTCAGCAGCTGCGAGAACACCAGCCCGAACACGATCAACTGCGCGGCCATGGCCACACTGATGATCTTCGCCTTGCGGCGGTAATGCTCAGGGTCATGATTCTCGAAATGAAACGGCATCGGTACGGTCTCTCTTCTATTGATTGCCCCTTGGGCGCCCCTGAGCAGCCCCCGGGCACTTCAGAACATGGCGGGCGGTGCCGGAATTATCCCCACATTCGCCGTCAAGGTACAGCTAGCCGCTAGCGCAGGCGCTGTGCGGCGGTCAGCAGCAGGTCTGCGGTGGTCTCCCACCCGATGCAGGCATCGGTGACCGAGACCCCATAACGCCGCTGGCCGGGAACGAGCGGCTGCTTGCCCTCCTGGAGATGGCTCTCGATCATCAGGCCGCACAGGGCCGTCTGCCCCGCCAGTCGCTGGGCCAGCACGTCGCGCAGCACCTCGCTCTGGCGGCGGTGATCCTTGCGCGCATTGGCATGACTGCAATCGACCATCAGTCGCGGCGTCAGCCCGGCCGCCTCCAGGGAGTGCCGCGCGCGGGTCACGTGCGCCGCCTGATAATTGGGCTCGCCGTGGCCGCCGCGCAGCACCAGGTGCGTATGCCTGTTGCCCGCCGTTTCGTGAACCGTTGGCCGCCCCTCGGCGTCGAGGCCGAAGTGACCATGAGGATGGCCAGCGGCGCTGATCGCATCCAGCGCCACGCCGATGTCGCCATTGGTGGCGTTCTTGAACCCCACCACGGCCTCGAGACCGCTGGCCAGCTCACGATGTAACTGGGATTCGGTGGTACGAGCGCCGATCGCCACCCAAGCGAGCAGGTCATCCAGGTAGGGCGCCAGCATCGGCTGCAGCAGTTCGGTGGCCACGGGCAGGCCAAGCTCGGCGATGTCGTGCATCAAATGGCGAGCGACATGAATGCCGCGAGCCATGTCGCCGCGACCGTCCAGGTCCGGGTCATAGACGAGCCCCTTCCAGCCCACGGTGGTACGCGGCTTCTCGACATAGACCCGCATCACAATCAGCAGCCGATCCTCGACCTTCGCCGACAGCTCGGCCAGGCGACGAGCATACTCCAGGGCGGCCGCCGGATCGTCGACCGAGCAGGGGCCGACCACCACCAGCAGACGGTCGTCGCGGCCATCGAGAATATCGCGTATCGCTTGACGCTGGCGGTCGATGCGCGCCGCAAGCTCAAGTGATACCGGCCGGGCGCGATGCAGCTCGCCCGGCGTCGGCAGCCTGTGCGTAGGCGCCACGGCGGGCTCAGATAACGGGGTGTTTAATGGGGCGGTGGCAAGCGAGGCGGTCATCGAATCAACTCCGTGAAGAAGGCAAACATCGTAGCGTGTGGTTGCCACCGATAGTGTTACGGTCGGAGGTGGCGCATTGATCCGACCGCAGTTCGCTAAATCGCCAATAGCCGTAACAGCCCGCAAAGCCCTGGGTCAGGCGAATGGCGATGGATGCGGTCATGGTCGCTCTCCTGGATGTCATCTGTATTGTCGGGTGGTGTGAAACGCAGAACCCCCGGACGGGGTTGCCGTCCGGGGGTTCTGGGGGAGGCAACCCTGCTGGGCGTGCCTCGTGGCGATGTCGCTGGTCTCTAGTGGGAGTGGGTCAGGACATGGCCTCCGGGCACGCCGGTGCTAAACCAATAGCCAAACCCATAGCGACGACCCTCGACGCTGGCACCACCGAACGACGCCGCTGCATGGGCAGCCGTCTGGTCAAGTGCAAGGAAGCGCGTCGGGATCATGTCCATCTCCTGTCAACTGACTCTTTATCTCTCAACTTATCTTTCAATTTATCTTTCAATTTATCTTTCAACTAAGTCTATCGTGCCGCTGCGGCCGTCGAAAGGCAAGGACCAGCGTGGCCATTATCGGGCTGAAAAGCCGCACCCCGAGTCAAGGCACGCTCGCATGCTCATCCGGTAAAAATCTGCACGATGCCGATGGTCGCCGGCAAGGCGCTCATGCCCACGAGCACCACCAGGCCCAGCACCACGGAAACCAGACCGCTTCCGTCCGTGACGTTCTCGTCGTGTCCTGCCATCTCGATGTCCTCTCAGGGGCTAATCAAATTGCCGCTATTCTAGCGAAGATGCCGGCCGCCATCGACCGGCAGCGTCACACCGGTCACGAAGCGATTGTCGAGCAGGTAACGCAGGCTCTGATAGATCACACCCGGCCCCGGCACCATGTCCATGACCGCCTTGGCCTTCACCTTCGCTTCATAGGCCTCGTCATCGCCTTCAGTGAGCATGATCATCGCCGGGGCGATGGCGTTGACCTGGATCGTCGGCGCATAC
>DATISN010000010.1:0-5864 GCA_035581765.1 Halomonas sp. | reverse complement strand
CACGGCCGCGAGCATCTCGACATTCCCCCTCACCTCTACGATCTCTGGCTCGAGGCCCTGATCGAGACGGTGCGCCGGTTTGATGATCAGTACACCGACGAGGCCGAGCTGGCATGGCGGCTGGTGATGGCGCCGGGCATCGTCTATATGAAATTTCATTACGACCCAAGGGAGACTCACGCCCCTTGAATGAGGCTTTCACCTCACCCCGCCTGATGGCATTGCCGATAGAAGGCGGGATGAAAGACGGGTAACCGATAACGAGTTGAACCCGGAACCTCAGTAGGCCCAGATGATCGCCATCAGCAGACCCCACGCCATGACGCCTGCCGCCATCACGGTATAGGTCGTGGACATGGCGACGATGTCGTTCTCACCCCGCTGACACAGCCCCTGCAACCCGTGGTAGATGAGGCTGCACGAAATCGCCAGTGCTACCAGCAAGGCCAGGGCATTGATCAGCAGGCTGGGAATCAACAGGACCAGCGAGGATGACCAGAGCGGTAGCGGTGCCATGGCGGCGAGCAGGTAGGCATCGTGGTAGCTGATCGACATCTCCCGCCCATTGACCACCGAATGGATCAACCAGCCCATCACGAAGAAGGTCAGCAGCTCGGCCAGGAACAGGATGGTGGTGATGAAGCGCCATTGCCGGTCACCGAAGCCTGCCATGAACGCATCGCCATGGTGGGTGCCGGCATAGTAGAGCATGATCGGCGGCAGCAGTGACATGGGCAGCACCACCAGCCAGGCCAGGGCGGGGATCGACCACCCGCGCTGCTGAAGTTCCTTCCACCCCACACGTCGGGTAAACGGTAAGAGGAAGATCGTTGCAACGTTCATGTGCCACCCCCTGCGGTATTTCGGGACCGTTACATCACATTATGGTACAGAGACTCGCGTCGATCACGCCACCTCGAGGGGGCGCGAGGGGCCGAAGTGCTCGAAGTGGCGGCGTTCCTCGGGCACGTCCAGCGCCGCCAGCGCATGGTTGACCGCATTCATGAATCCCTGAGGACCGACGAAATAGCAGCGTGGTTGGCCCTTGGGAAGGTAGCGGGCCAGCAGCGCGCGATTCACCTGACCACTGTGGTCTCCGGTATCGCCACGCTCATGCACGATGACGGTCGTCAGCCGCTCGGGATGCTCGGCCTGCAGGCCCTTGATCTCGTCGGCGAAGGCGTGATGGTCGGCGTCCAGAGCGGCATGTAGATACACCACCTGGCGACCATTGGCCAGCGCATGGCGTGCCAGTGGCAGCATGGGGGTCTGTCCAACGCCGCCGCTGGCCAGCAACAATGGCTCGTCGCCTTCCACGAGGGTCAGGTCGCCGGCGGGCGGGAGAAGCTCGAGGGTATCGCCGACCTTGAGTGCGTCGTGAAAGTGCCGGCTGACCTGTCCGTCCGGCTCGCGCTTGATGGAGAGGCGATAACTCTTGCCGTTGGGCGCATCCGAGAGGCTGTAGTGGCGATGGACGGGTTCGCCGTCGATGAGCAGGCGTATCCCGATATACTGGCCGGGCTCGTGGTCGGCGACCGGGCCGCCATCGCTGGGCTCGAGCACGAAGGAGCGGATCACCGCACTTTCCTGCTGCGTGGCGGCGATACGGAAACGCCGGGTACCGCGCCAGCCGCCCGGGCGCTGGGCGAACTCACGGTAGCGTCGATCCTCGAGCTCGATCAGCAGGCCGGCCAGCTCCTCGTAAAGGCCGCTCCAGGCAGCGGCGATCTCGGGGGTCACCGCCTCGCCCAGCACCTCGCCGATGGCCGCCATCAGGCATTCTCCGACGAGGGGGTACTGGTCGGGCTCGATCCCCAGCGACACGTGCTTTTCGACGATGACGGCGAGCCTGCCACGTACCTGGCGAGGGTCCTTGCGCAGCTGTACGTAGGCCAGGACGGCGGCCGCCAGTGCGCGCGGCTGTCCGCCACTCTGTTGGTGGGCATCATTGAATAGCGGTTTGACCTCCGGGTAGCGGTCAAACAGCAGTGGATAGAAGCGCTGCGTTATGGCGTCGAGATGTTCAGCCACCACGGGGGCGGTGGCCTCGATCAGCTGTTCCTGTGCCTGAGTCAGCATATGGGCTCCTCTCATTCGTCATGGTTCTTAAAGATGCATATAGAATACATATTTAAAGCCGTGCATGGTAGTTAAGACCTGCAGCAAGATGTCGCAGGGGGTCAAATCCTGAGCGTAATGCGGGTCGGCGTAATGCGGGTCGGCGTGATGTGAGTCAAGGCGATCCGGGTCTCGTTCTGGTGGGATAGGAGGCTGTTTTCAAAACCGAAGCGAGAGGGTCGAGCCACCCTCGAGGCGCCTCTTGCATCTCAAGGAGACACCATGAGCGATACGATTCACCAGGACTGGGACCCGCGCGACGAGAGCGTGCTGGACGACCAGATCGCCGCCTATGACGCGATGCGCGGGCGCTGCCCGCTGGCCTTCAGCGACTACCTGCAATGGTCGCTGTTCCGACATGAAGACGCGATGCGCGTGCTCGAGGATCACGAAACCTTCAGCAACGCGGCAAGCCGCCACCTGTCGGTGCCCAATGCCATGGACCCACCCGAGCACACCCGCTTTCGGCGCCTTATCGAGCCCTATTTCGGCCCTGATGCCATGGCCGATTTCGCTCCGCAGTGCCGGGCCATCGCCGAGGGCGTGGTGGCTCGCCTGCCCGCCGACGGTGAGCTGGAGGCAATGGCCGAGATGGGTCAGGACTTCGCCCTGGAGATCCAGTGCGCCTTCATGGGCTGGCCGACACGCCTGCACGAGCCGCTGCGCGCCTGGGTGAAGCGCCAGCAGGCCGCCACCCTGGCCGGCGACCGCGAGGCGCTGGGCGAGCTGGCGCTGGAATTCGACGGAGTGATCCGCGATCAGCTGGAAAGCCGCCGGGCGATGGGCGATGCCGCCCCGGCTGACGTCACCACTCGAATCATGAACGAAACAGTGGACGGCCGCGCGCTCACCGACGAGGAGATCGTCAGCATCCTGCGCAACTGGACGGTGGGGGAGCTCGGTACCATCTCGGCGAGCATCGGCATCCTGATGCGCTACCTGGCGGTCTATCCCGAGTTCCAGAAACGCCTGCGCGACGAGCCGTCGTTACTGCCGGTGGCCATCGACGAGATCCTGCGCCTCGATGCGCCGCTGATGTCCAACCGCCGTATTACCACCCGCCCGGTGGAGATCGGCGGTCGCCGTCTCGAAGCCGGGGAGCGCCTGACGATCCTGTGGGGCTCGGTTAACCGCGACGAGGCGGTGTTCGGCGACCCCGACGAGGTGCGTCTGGACCGCGACCCAAAGGACAACCTGCTCTACGGCGCCGGCATCCACGTCTGCCCCGGTGCCCCGCTGGCGCGCATGGAACTCCAGTTCTTCATGCAGGCGCTGCTGGACGCCACCGTTGAACTGGCGCCGGTACCGGGGCGCCCCGCGGTGCGTGCACGTTATCCCGCCGGGGGCTATTCCGAGGTGCCCTTGAGGTTGTGCACGGACAGGCCTGCCGAAAGGACGCGTTAACGCTTTTCGTTCTAGAGGGCTCATGCCGGCTTGGGCTAACGGGGGCGCCGCGTCATGGCGGCCCCCTTGACGACCAGATCCTACTAGCTATCTTTTAAGAATTATTTCTTATACATCTTCTAGGGCAAGCTCAATCTTATGCGATTTCAAGAGCGAGCCCGCAGGATTCCCGAATCTCAGGAGGTCATCATGATATCCACCGATCGACTCCCCTGCTTCGCCAAGTACCCAGGTGCCCTGTTGTTGGTTGCCTGTCTTTTACTGAGCCCCACCGCCCTGGCGGAGGAACACGGCAAGGAGAGCCCCTCCGAAACCTGGCTGCCGAGCCTGATCACCGACACGCCCCAGGAGGGCTTCGCCCTGGCGGTGACGCTTTCCCAGAAGGGGGTGGGGGCGATCCAGCCGGATGTCGAGGTGCGCAAGGCGAAGCGGCCCGAGTATGCCGAGGATCCCGACAGCCTGATCGCGGCTTCCCACGTCATCGCCACGCACTTTCAGACCGTCGCCGCGGCCAACGACTACTGGCGTGAGTGATGCGCCTGGAGGCGCGCCAGCGACGCAATAAGGACCGCATTCAGGACCGACTCTAGGAACGAACCAAGGAAGGCGTCGATGATCAAGGTGCAGCTCTACCGCTACCATCCCGAGCTCGATAAGCATCCCCGAATGGAAACGCGTGAGGTGGATGAACGCTTCCGCAAGGCCATGGTGCTCGATGTGCTCGAGCACCTCAAACAGCAGGACGCCTGCCTGGCCTATCGGCGCTCCTGCCGGGAAGGGGTGTGCGGCTCCGATGGCATGAACATCAACGGCAAGAACGGCCTGGCCTGCATCACATCGGTGGAAGAGGTATTGGGCGCTTCGGATACCCTGACCCTGCGTCCACTGCCCGGCATGCCGGTCATTCGTGATCTGGTGGTGGATCAGCGCCTTTTCTTTCGCCAGTTCGAGAAGATTCGTCCCTGGCTGATCAATGACAATCCTCCCACCGCGACGGAACGACGGCAAAGCCCTGAGGACCGCGAGAAGCTCGACGGCCTCTACGAGTGCATTCTCTGTGCCTGTTGCAGCTCGGCCTGTCCCTCCTGGTGGTGGAATCCGGACAAGTACATCGGCCCGGCCGGCCTGATCCAGGCCTACCGTTTTCTGATCGACAGCCGTGATACCGCCACCGAGGAACGCCTGGCCGAGCTCGACGACCCCTTCAGCGTGTTCCGCTGCCGCCAGATTGCCAACTGCACCTGGGTCTGTCCCAAGGGGCTCAATCCCATGCGCGCGATTGGCCACATCAAGGCGATGTTGCTGGCACGCGGAAGTTGAGCACACTGCCAACACCGGCGTTCAGGATGGGGTGATATAAGAAGTATTCTTGATGCATGTCATGGAAGAGATAAAGAGACTGGCGCACAATATCCATAACCTAGTGTTTCAGTCGGGTATAGCGCCATGTCGACATCGATTTCTTCTTTCGCTCGCTTCTCCACCCTGACGCGCCTGCCGGTGGCGCGTCTGGCCTTCCGGCCTTTCTTCCTGTTGGCCGCGCTGTTCAGCGTGCTGTCACTGGGAGTGTGGTTCGCCTTCTGGCATGGCGTCATCCTGCTGCGTCCTTACGGCGGCCTGATGTTCTGGCACCAGCACGAGATGCTGTTCGGCTTCGCTGCCGCCGTGGTGGCGGGCTTCCTGCTCACCGCGGTGCAGAACTGGACCGGGCTGCCGAGCCTCAAGGGAGGACCGTTGCTGGCGCTGGTCGGGCTCTGGCTGGCGGGGCGGCTGTTGATGGCCTTTCCCCTGAGCCTGCCGGCCTGGCTGCCAGTGCTGGTCGACCTGGCCTTCCTGCCGACGGTGGCGGGGGTCATGGCCATGCGGGTGATAGAAGCGAAGCGCTGGCGCAATCTGATCTTCCTGCCGGCCCTGGGGCTGCTGGCCATCGCCAACCTGTTCATGCACCTGGGGGTATCGAGCGGCGACGCCGAGCTGATCCGTCAGGCGGCCTACCTGGCGGTATTGCTGATCGCCCTGCTGATGGTGGTAGTAGGCGGCCGAGTCATCGCCATGTTCACCGCCAATCGTCTGGGGCGGCCGCGCAAGGCGCCGATCCTGGTGCTGGAGTTCACAAGCCTCGGCAGCGTCATGCTGGTGGTGCTGGGCCAGCTGCTGGTGGTGTTCAGCGTGTCGCTGCCCGGCGGACTGCTCGCGGCGCCGATGGGCGTGGCCGCCGTGGCCAATGCCGTGCGCTTGTCCCGCTGGGGAGGCCTTTACAGCTGGTGCGAGCCGCTGCTCTGGGGTCTGCATCTTAGCTATGCCTTCATCCCCGTGGGCCTGGCCATGTGGGCCCTGGCGAT
>DATISN010000009.1:0-1658 GCA_035581765.1 Halomonas sp. | reverse complement strand
AGCTCGACCTCGGGGTTGTCCTGACCTTCAAGAGAGACACCGCAATCCTCGCCCTCGGCGTTCATCAGCACGTAGCGCGAGGCGTTCCACAGCTTGTTGCAGAAGTTGCGGTAGCCGTCGAGGCGGCCCATGTCGAACTTGATGTCGCGCCCGGTAGTGGCCTGCGACAGGAAGGTGAAGCGCAGCGCGTCGGTGCCGTGGGCCTCGATGCCGCCCGCGAACTCGTCGCGGGTGGCCTTGGCGATGGCCTTGGCCTTCTGCGGCTGCATCAGGCTGCCGGTGCGCTTCTCGACCAGGTCATCGAGGGCGATGCCGTCGATCAGGTCGATGGGGTCGAGCACATTGCCCTTGGACTTGGACATCTTCTGGCCCTGGCCGTCGCGCACCAGGCCGTGGACGTAGACCGTCTTGAACGGCACCTCATCGCGAAACTTCAGGGTCAGCATGATCATCCGCGCGACCCAGAAGAAGATGATGTCGAAACCGGTAACCAGCACGCTGGACGGGTGGAAGGTCTCGAGTTCCGGGGTCTTCTCGGGCCAGCCCAGGGTGCCAAAGGTCCACAGGCCGGAGCTAAACCAGGTGTCGAGCACGTCGTCGTCCTGGGTCAGCGTCACGCCGGCGGCAAGGCCATGCCTGTCGCGGGCCTCCGCTTCGGTGCGCGCCACATAGACGTTGCCCTCGGCGTCGTACCAGGCCGGGATGCGGTGGCCCCACCAAAGCTGGCGCGAGATGCACCAGTCCTGCAGGTCGCGCATCCAAGCGAAGTACATGTTCTCGTAGTTCTTGGGCACGAACTGGATGTCGCCGTTCTCCACCGCCTCGATGGCGGGCCGGGCCAGCTTCTCCACCGCCACGAACCATTGGTCGGTCAGCAGCGGCTCGATGACATCGCCCGAGCGGTCACCGAAGGGCAGGGTGTTGTTGACCGTCTCGATCTGCTCGAGCAGGCCCGCGGCGTCCATGTCGGCGACGAGCTGCTTGCGCGCCTCGAAGCGGTCGAGCCCCGCGTACTTGGCAGGCAGGGTCGGGTCGATGTCGGGCAGCGGGCGGCCCTGGATGTCGTAGGCCTCGGCGCGCTCGAGGATTCGGGCGTCCTGGGTGAAGACGTTGATCAGCGGCAGGGTCTGGCGACGGCCGACCTCGTAGTCGTTGAAATCGTGGGCCGGGGTGATCTTCACGCAGCCCGAGCCCTTGTCCATGTCGGCGTGCTCGTCGGCGACGATGGGAATGCGTCGGCCGACCAGCGGAAGCGTCACGAACTTGCCGACCAGCGAGGCGTAGCGCGGGTCTTCCGGGTTGACTGCCACACCGCTGTCGCCGAGCAGGGTCTCGGGACGGGTGGTGGCGACGACCAGGTGATCGAGGCCCGCGTCGGTGGTCACGCCATCGGCCAGCGGATAGCGGAAATGCCAGAACTGGCCCTGCTGGTCGCGGTTCTCCACCTCGAGATCGGAGATCGCCGTGTGCAGGGTCGGGTCCCAGTTGACCAGCCGCTTGCCGCGATAGATCAGGTCGTCGTCGAAGAGCTGCACGAAGACTTCCTGCACCGCCTTGTAGAAGCCGTCGTCCATGGTGAAGCGCTCGCGGCTCCAGTCGACGCTGGCGCCCATGCGGCGCAGCTGGCGGGTGATATGGCCGCCGGATTCCTGCTTCCA
>DATISN010000008.1:0-18650 GCA_035581765.1 Halomonas sp. | reverse complement strand
CCGGCGCACCTCCACCACTATGCCTTCCTCGATGCCGATGGCATTGCCGCGGACATCCTTGGCCGGCTCGCCGAGGTGGCCGGCAGTACGCCCGACATCGAGGCGGCCCAGGAGATTCTCGAGCTCGGCGACCAGACCCTGAAGTGGGAACGCCACACCGAGTTCTTCACCCTGACCCTGCTGGTGCCGAGGCCCACCGGGGGCGAGCCCTGGCCGTCGCCCCCGCCGCTACTGGCGGAGATCGCCGCCGAACATAGCCGGGCGCTGATCAATGCCAGCCTGATCCTGGTGGAAACCGAGGCTTCCTGGGGCGGCGACGCCAAGGCCTACGGCTTTCGCGATCCGGCCGGGTCCAGCGTGGGCGATGGCGACGCCACCGTGTGGAGCGACTTCCGGCTCACGGCGGCAGGCGTCAACCGCCTGCTGCTGGTCAACCGTGGCCTCAATGCCTTTCGCCTGGGGCGCATGACCCGACGGCTGCTGGAGATCGAGACCTACCGCATGATGGCCTCGCTGGCCCTGCCGGTGGCCAAGGAGATGAGCCTCGAGCTGCGCGACCACGAGCTCGAGCTCGGTGAACTCTCGGAGCGCAATACCGAGGACGAGGAGGAGAGTTCCCGGCCGTTGCTGGCCGCTATTTCCGCACTCTCGGCGCGGCTCGAACGCTCCGGTGCCCGCTCGCGCCAGCGCTTCAGCGCCACCGAGGCCTATGCGCGGATCGTCTTCAGCCGCATCGAGGAGCTGCGCGAGGAGCGTCTCGGCGACCGCCCCCGGCTGGGGACCTTCATCCTGCGCCGCTTCCGGCCGACGGTGCACTACTGCGCCGCGATCAACCAGCGCCAGGAGAGCCTGGCGGAGAGCGTGGCGCGGCTCAACGACCTGCTGCGGACCCGCGCCCAGGTGGAAATCGAGGCGCAGAACTCCGAGATCCTGCAGAGCCTCAACGAGCGCACCAGCAGCCAGCTGAAGATCCAGAGGGCCGTCGAGGGGCTGTCGATCATCGTCATCAGCTACTATCTTTTCAGCCTGTTCAAGCTGGGGCTGCAGAGCCTCGACGCCCTGGGCGTGGCGATCGCGCCGAGCGTCGCCGCCGCCGTGCTGGGGCCGCTGGGGCTGGGAATCATCGGCCTGCTGGCCTGGCGGATCCAGCGTGTCAAGCATCACTGACCACAGGGCCTCCCGACGGCTGGCCCGCTCGCGGTGATCGGCTTCACTACCTTGGGGGAGCAGCATCATGGCAGGCAGATCAACCGGACCTTCACCGGGGTCGCCACTGGATCTCGCTCGCGCCAGCGACTCGCCCACCGAGGTATCGCCGGCCGAACTGGTTGAGGAAAACGCCAGGCTGCGGCGGATCTGCGCGGCGCTGATGGAACGGGTGGAATCGGCGGGCATGGCCGGCGGCGCCCCTTACAGTGCCTTCGAGCACACGGTGCTTCTTGCTGAGCAGGTGCGCGAACGTACCGAGACCCTGCAACAGACTCTGGCCGAATTGCATGCCGCCAAGGCAGAGGCCGAGGCGGCCAATGTCTCCAAGACTCGATTCCTGGCCGCCGTCAGCCATGACCTGCTGCAACCGCTCAATGCCGCGCGGCTGTTTACCAGCGCCCTGGAGGAACACGCGCTGCCCGAGGCATCGCAGCGTCTGGTGGGACATATCGGCCGCTCACTCAAGGACGTGGAGTCGCTGCTCGGCACCCTGGTGGATATCTCGCGCCTGGATGCCGGGGCGCTGGCGCCGGATGTCGCGCCCTTTCGCGCCGCGCAGCTGCTCGACGTGCTGGCCGAGGAGTATCGCCAGATGGCCGCGGCTCGGGGGCTCTCCCTGCATTACGTGCCAAGCGGCGCGGTGATCGAGTCAGACCTGGCGCTGTTGGCGCGGGTCGTGCGTAACTTCCTCACCAATGCGATCCGCTATACCGAGCGCGGCCGCATCCTGCTGGGCTGCCGACGGCGTCCCGAGGGGCTGGAGATCGTGGTCGGCGATACCGGTCCGGGCATTCCCGAGGCCCAGCGCGAGCTGATCTTCCAGGAATTCCAGCGCCTGGGCGGATCACGCGATGTCCAGGACCGTGGCCTGGGGTTGGGACTCGCCATCGTCGATCGCATCGCGGGCATGCTCGGCCATCCGGTGCGGCTGGTCTCGCGCCTCGGTCAGGGGGCTTGCTTCTCGGTGCTGGTGCCATACGGTCGACTCGCGTTGGCGCCTGGGGGGTCGTCGCTGACGGCGTCATCCTCTGGCGCCAGCGACCGGCTCGCGGGAACGCGGGTGTGGGTGATCGACAACGATGCGGGCATCTGCGAGGGCATGGCGGCGCTGCTCTCGAGCTGGGGATGCCGGGTGCAGACGGCGACCTCACTGGCGCGCCTGGAGGCCTCGGCCGGGACGCAAACCGCCGAGGTACTGCTGGTCGATTATCACCTTGGCGAGGCCGATGGCGATGGCCTCGCGGTCGCCGCGCGACTGCGCGAACGCCATCCCGGGCTGGCGGTGGTGGTGATCACCGCCAATCACGAGGCGGCGATCAAGGCGCGAAGCCGCGAACTGGGCTATGGCTGCCTGCTCAAACCCTTGAAGCCGCTGCGGCTGCGGATGCAGCTTCTGGCGCTGGTGGCGCCGCAGGGGTAAGGCTAAGGGTAAGGGTAAGCCTCAGGCGTCAAGCCGATGTTTGCGGTGTTGCGCCAGGCGAGTCGCCAGGTCGGCCTGATCGGCGACTAGAATGGCCTGCACGCGGCTGGTCACGCCGAGCTTGCGCAGTATCGCCGAGACATGGGTCTTCACCGTGGTTTCGGCGATATCGAGTTCGCGGGCGATGAGCTTGTTGGATGCCCCGCGGCTCAGACGCGCCAGGACCTCAAGTTGCTTGGCGGTCAGGCTCGCTAGGTGTGGCGACAGGTCGGCGGGCGATGAGGAGGGACGCGTGGCCGGCGGGCGTCGCATGATATCCGGCGGCAGGTAGATGCGGCCTTCGAGGATACCGGCGAGTGCCGCAAGCAGCGCCTCGCGCGGCGTCGATTTGGGGATGTACCCCACGGCGCCCAGGTCGATGGCCTCGAGGATGGTATGGCGCTCCTGATCCGCCGAGACGATGACCACCGGCAGCCAGGGCAGGGCCTCGCGCAGTGCCTGGAGTCCAGAGAGCCCTTCGGCATCGGGCAGACCAAGGTCCAGCAGCAGCAGGTCGAGCGCCTCGCAGGCCGTTGCCTGGTGCAACGCCTCGGCCAGGCTGTCCGCCTGCAGCAAGTGGCAGCCGGGCAGGCCCGCGTCTATGACCGCGGCGATGGCGTCACGGAACAGCGGATGGTCATCGGCGATCATCAGGGTGTGCATGGGCAATCTCTTATGGGATCGTCTCTCGCCTCCTACCAAAGAAGGAGTCTATCTCCTGCCAGTGGAGTATGTCGCACAACGCCGACCTGACCAACACTGGTGGATGAAGCTTATCAATCGACAAGCCCATCACAATAACGCTCCAGGAGTCACGCCATGATCTATGCCAACCCCGGCCAACCCGGTTCCGTCGTTTCCTACCAGAAGCGCTACGGCAATTATATCGGCGGCGAGTTCGTCGACCCGGTCAAGGGCCAGTATTTCGATAACGTCAGCCCCGTCAACGGTGAGGTGTTCTGCGAGATTCCCCGCTCCAGCGCCGAGGACATCGAGCTGGCGCTGGACGCCGCCCACCAGGCCGCCCCGGCCTGGGGCAGGACCTCGACCACCGAGCGCTCCAATATCCTGCTGAAGATCGCCGATCGCATCGAGCAGAACATCGAGATGCTCGCCGTGGCCGAGACCTGGGACAACGGCAAGGCCGTGCGCGAGACGATCAATGCCGACCTGCCACTGGCGGTGGATCATTTCCGCTATTTCGCCGGGTGCATCCGCGCCCAGGAGGACACCTCCAGCGCCATCGACAACAACACCGTGGCCTACCACTTCCATGAACCGCTCGGGGTGGTCGGCCAGATCATTCCCTGGAACTTCCCGATCCTGATGGCCGTCTGGAAGCTCGCCCCGGCGCTGGCGGCCGGCAACTGCGTGGTGCTCAAGCCCGCCGAGCAGACCCCGGCCTCGATCCTGGAACTCATGAAACTGGTCGGCGACCTGCTGCCGCCGGGCGTGGTCAATATCGTCAACGGCTATGGTGCCGAGGCCGGCCAGGCGCTGGCCACCAGCAAGCGCATCGCCAAGATTGCCTTCACCGGCTCGACACCGGTGGGCGGGCATATCCTCAAATGCGCGGCCGAGAACATCATTCCCTCGACCGTGGAGCTGGGCGGCAAGTCGCCGAATATCTACTTCGCCGACATCATGAATGCCGAGCCGGAGTTCATCGACAAGGCCGCGGAGGGGCTGGTGCTGGCCTTCTTCAATCAGGGCGAGGTCTGCACCTGCCCGTCGCGGGCGCTGATCCAGGAAAGCATGTACGACGCCTTCATGGCCAAGGTCATGGAGCGCACTCTGTCGATCAAGCGTGGCAATCCGCTGGACACCGATGTCCAGGTCGGCGCGCAGGCCTCCCAGGAGCAGTTCGACAAGATCATGTCCTACATGGAGATCGCCCGAGAGGAGGGCGCCGAGTTCCTGACCGGCGGCAACAAGGAAACCATGGACGATTCACTCAGTCATGGCTTCTATATCCAGCCGACCCTGCTCAAGGGTCACAACAAGATGCGCGTCTTCCAGGAGGAAATCTTCGGCCCGGTGGTCGCGGTGACCACCTTCAAGGATCAGGAAGAAGCCCTGGCGATCGCCAACGATACCGAGTTCGGCCTTGGTGCCGGCCTGTGGACGCGCGACATTAACGTCGCCTTCCGCATGGGGCGCGGCATCCAGGCCGGGCGCGTCTGGACCAACTGCTATCACCACTATCCAGCGCACGCCGCCTTCGGTGGCTACAAGAAATCCGGCATCGGCCGCGAGAACCACAAGATGGCCCTCGAGCACTACCAGCAGACCAAGAACCTGCTGGTCAGCTATGACATCAATCCGATGGGCTTCTTCTGAGGTTCGCTCGTCGCTAGCGGCGTTAAGCTGCGGTAGTGGCGTTAATTGCCGGTAGTGGCGTCACGCCATCACCCGATCGGTAGCGCTTCAGGCGCTACCCACTCTCAAGGCGGCCGGCAGGCCGCCTTTTTATGCTCAGGCGCGAGCAGTCTCGTTCATTCGGTCGAGTCGGCGAGCAGCAAGCGATTGTGAATGGCCGTGGCGGCAATGGCGCCTTGGCCGGTCGCCACGGCAATCTGGCTCAGGTGATTGGTCATGTCGCCCGTGGCATAGAGCCCTTCGATGCTGGTCTGCATATGCTTGTTGACGATCAGGTTGCCATTCTCGGTATGGCGCGCCCCTAGTTCCTTGCCCAGGGCACTGCGCACCCGAGTGCCGAGCGCGCAATAGAGCACATCGAATTCGTGGTCCTCACCCGAAACCGTTTCCAGATGCACCACCTGATCATCATCGAGATATAACCGCCGTGCCTTCTCTGCTATCAGGTCGATTTCCTCGCGCGCGAGACGGTCGCGCTGGGCGGGGTCTAGCTGACAGTCGCCGTCGGTGCAGAGCATGGCGAGATTGGTGCTGAAGCGCTTGATGAACAGGCACTCGCTGACGCCATGCTCCCCATGAGCGATCACCCCGATGCGTTCGTTGGTGAATTCGGCGCCGTCACAGATGGGGCAATAGCGTATCAGGCCCTTGTCACGGATCGCCGTGAACCCCTCCAGTTCCGGTTCGATATCCACCACGCCCGTCGCGAGCAGAACGGTCCTGGCGCGCAGCCTGGCGTCATCGGTCTCGGCAATGAAAAGGCCGTCCTCGACACGCTCAAGCGTGTGTATCGCTCCTTCAACCACGCTTCCCCCATTTATTTCAAGTTGCTGCTTGAGCCGGGCCAGCAGGTCGTTGCCGCTGATTCCCTCGGGAAACCCCGGATAATTGTGCGAGAGGGGAATCAGCGATGCGCGGCTGCGTCCGGCATCGACAATCTTCACCTCGCGAAAGAAGCGTTTCAGAATGATGCCGGCGGTCAGGCCGGCAGGACCTGCCCCCACCACCAGGCAGTCCAGCAGATCATGGTGATTCATGGTGGCAATGTCCTTATCTATGCGCGTAGCGTCATTGTTTAAGTAAGACGCCATAAGAGTCACGGGCAACGTAAGTGTAAGGGGTGAAGGAGTGCCATGCCCCGATTATCAACAAGAAAACCCATGCTCCTTGTTTTTTTATGAGGATGCGCTAGACAGGCTAGGCGAGTGCAGAAGGTCAGGTAACCAAAAAACTTGATACTCTAATAAAGCAATATAGTTAAGGCGTAAAAAAGGCATTAGCAAGTTTCAGACAAACTGCTAGCCTAGACAAAAGAATAAGGAAGAAAATAGCAGTCTAGGTAAGTTAATGGAGGAATATATTTATTAAATTTGTTTTGTATTCGAGTTTCTGATTTAGATGGCAAAGAAGTCATTGGCCAGGAAGCCAGTCAGGAGCCTGGATTGAGCGAAGGCAACAAACGGAAGCCGTAACTTCAAGGAAGGTACAGTGACCTGAATACGCTATTGGGTAAGCAAGCACCGGAAGGCCGCTGGAGTCAGGGCCCGTCATTGGATGGACGGGGCGAGCTCAGCGTCAAGCAGCAACCCGAGCCGGAAGGCGAGGCCCCCACGCTCGATAAGGCACGTCCCAATCGGGTGGGGGCAAAACGAGTCGCTGTGACCCTTGTTAGTCACTAACTGAATGGATTTCACCACCTCGATCTCACCAAGGAGCGGAACGATGAACGAGAAAGCAAGAGAACATTTGCAGGACTGGCTCCGCGATGCCCATGCCATGGAAAAGCAAGCGGACAAGATGTTGCGTGATCAGGCGAGTCGATTGGAGCACTACCCCGAACTCAAGACCCGTATCGAGCAGCATGTCCATGAAACCCAAGAGCAGATCGACTTGCTGGAGGGTGTAATGGATCAGGCAGACATCAGTACCTCGGCATTCAAGGACATTGGGGCCAAGTTCGCGGCGATGGGGCAGTCGCTCGGTGGCATGTTCGCGCCTGATGAAGTGGTCAAGGGCGGCGTGGCCAGTTACACCTTCGAGCACTTCGAGATCGCCAACTATCGTGCCTTGATCGCGACGGCCGAGCACTGTGGCGAAACCGAGGTCGTGCGGGTTTGCCAGCAGATCCTCAAGCAAGAGGAGGCGATGGCCAAGTGGCTGGAAGAGCACCTGCCTGTCCTGACGCGTGCCTTCCTGGCTCGCGAAGAAACGGACTTACCTTCCAAACGCTGAGATGGGCGTTGTTGGTCTGAATTGGCGCATACCGTCGCTCGGTTCGACGAGCGGGGGTTTGTTCGTGGAAAGGAACTGGCATCAGGCCTCCGTTTCACTTGCCTTCCGTTTTGTGAGCAATGGCTCTGGCCCTGGTGATACGCCAGGGCCGGAGCGGGATGGTCCCGAATGCGTATTTTCTGTAGGGGAATCGAACAGGGAGGTCGCTCATGGGTAGCGTAGCGCTAGAAAATGTCTCCCGGTTACTGAGCGAGAGCCTTGGCCTGATACCCGAAGAGGCGAGCGTCGTTCGCCAGCGTCAGCCGGCGGGGGGTGTCGAAAAAGAGCGTGAGGCGCCTCTCAAGATCCTCTTCGTCACCTCCGAAATCGCCGATTTCGTCAAGGTGGGGGGGCTGGGTGACGTATCGTCCGCCTTGCCTCGGGCACTGGCCGCGCACCATGACATCCGCGTGCTGGTGCCCGCCTATCGCGAGATGATCGCGTCCGGCCATGAGATCAAGCCGGTCGGCACCCTGCCTGCCTTTGCTGGCCTGCCGGCCTGCGAGGTGGGCGAAATCACCTGTCATGATGGCCTGATCATCTATGTGCTGCTGTGCCCCGAGCTGTACGAGCGTGAAGGCAATCCGTATTGCAACGAGGTGGGCATCGGCTGGGATGACAATGATATCCGCTTCGGTCGGTTGGCCCTGGCCGCCGCGGAACTCGCGTCGGGCAATGCCGGGATTGGCTGGCAACCGCAGTTGCTGCACCTCAACGACTGGCCGACGGCGCTGGCGGCGGGCTATCTGCACTGGCGCGGTGAACCGACTCCTTGCGTGTTCACCATTCACAACCTGGCCTACCAGGGGGTCTACGACCCGTCGCGGCGCCAGGCATTGGGCATTCCCGAGGACGCCTTCACCATCGACGGGCTGGAGTTCTACGGCAATCTCTCGCTACTGAAGGCCGGGATCGTCTATTCCTCGCGCATCACGACCGTCAGTGTCACCTACGCGCGGGAAATCACCACGCCCGAGTTCGGCTGCGGTCTCGAGGGCCTGCTTGCCAGCAAGGCCGAACAGGGTCGCCTGCTGGGCATTCCCAACGGCATCGATGATTCCTGGGACCCGCGTACCGATACCCACCTGGCTCAGGCCTTCGCCACCAACGACTGGCGGGGCAAGCGCGCCAATGCCGACTATGTGCGCAATACCTTCGGCCTGGCGGTCAGTAACGGTCCCTTGTTTGCCGTGGTGTCACGCCTGGTGCATCAGAAAGGGCTGGACATGACCATCGGCGTGGCGGAATCGATTGTCCGCGCTGGCGGCCAGATCGTCTTCATCGGCCGGGGTGAGCTTGCCGTCGAGAACGCCCTGTGCAATCTGGCGGCGCGCTTTCCCGGCTCGATCGGGGTCAATATCGGCTTCGATGAAGGCGAGGCCCGTTGCATGTACGCCGGCAGCGACTTTTTGCTGATGCCCTCGCGCTTCGAACCCTGCGGACTCAGCCAGATGTACGCCCAGCGTTTCGGCTCGTTGCCGATCGCCCATCGCACGGGCGGGCTGGCCGACACCATCGAGGATGGCGTGACGGGGTTTCTGTTCGACGACATGACCCTTTCCAGCTACATGCAGGCCATACAACGAGCCTTCACCGTCTTCCAGGCGACGGATCTATTCTATGCCATGCGCCGGGCCGCCATGACAGGCCGCTATCACTGGCGACAGTCGATCGAGCCGTATACGCAACTGTACCGGCAGGTAATCAGCGAGCAGGTACATGGCGACGCCAACGCGTGGTCGGCTGATACAGGAAGCTAGGGTGCAGGAAGCCAGGGTGCAGGAAGCAAGGGTGCCCCACGCGAGGATGAACAAGGACGGCAATGATGACCCGCCATTTTCTTTCGAGACAAAAATCCCACGGCGCCATGCCAGTGATTTCTGCGACGAGGCTGCATGACGTTTCGACAGGACAGGCACTCGCGATCAAGGGGACAGAAAGTGACGTCGGGAAGGTCGGAAAGGCCGATGTTAAAGCGTTAAGCGTCGGGAATGTCAGTGTAGAGAACGTCACGGCTGGCAACGACGATGCCGATGGCACGGCTGACAAGCCAGACCCGCGAGACGAGGTGGCGCGTCACCACTGGCAGGATGCCACCTGGATGCAACAGCGCTTGCGCGACGAACCGCGATCCTCGCCGCTTTCGATTTATCGGTTGCAGGCCCAGGCCTGGCGACGCGACGCTCAGGGCGCGCCCCTTGCCTGGGCGGCATTGGCGGCCTCGTTGGTGCCCTACGTGGCCGATCTGGGGTTTACCCATATCGAGCTCAGGGGGCTGGACGAAGCGGAGGCCAACCTCGCGTTCGCGCGTTTCGTGGATGCCTGCCATGACGGAGGGATTGGGGTCATCGTGGAATGGCCATTGGCCGTTCCTCCCGTGCTGATGGAGGAAGAAGAGGTTATCGCTCAAGCGCTGGAGTGGCTGGCGCGATTTCATTTCGACGGGCTGCGTCTGATGCCGCTGGCGCCAGGGGAAGATGCGGCCAGCATCGCGCTGCTCGGCAAGGTCATGGCCGCGATTGCCGCCCATGTCCCCGATGTGGTGCTGTTCTGCGAATACCGCTGGACACCGCCGGTGGTCGACCCTTCTGCCTCGCGTCTGCTGGTCTGGAACACCCGGTGGTCACGGGCACTTTTGGACTACCTGAGTCATGCACCGGAGGCGCGCGGGGCGTATCACGACGCCCTGACCGGCGTCATGGGCGACGCGTTCGATTCCCACTTCATCCTGCCGTTGGTCGACGAGGCATGGGCCGTCGAAACGACCTGGTACGGCTGCATGCCAGGCACGACCGAACAACGGTTGGCGTCGCTGCGCGCCTGTCTGGGCTTCATGTGGGCCCACCCCGGCAAGAAATTGCTCAGCATGGGGGCCGAGTTCGCCAATGGCCGCGAATGGCAGCAAGACGGTGAACTCGACTGGACGCTGCTCGACCGTTCCGGCCATGCCGGCCTCCTGCGTCTGGTCGCCGACCTCAATCGCCTCTATGGCAACGAACCGTCGCTGCATTATCGTGACGGCGAACCCGACAGCTTCGCCTGGGTGGTCGGCGACGACGCGACCAACAGCGTGGTCGCCTTCATGCGCTACGGCGCCGAGGGCACCGCGCCGTTGCTGGTAGTGACCAATTTCGGTCCTTCGCAGCTGCATCATTACCGCCTGGGGGTGCCCGCCCTGGGGACCTGGCGCGAGATTCTCAACACCGATAGCGCCTTTTACGACGGGGAAAACGTCGGCAATGGCATGGGTGTCAGAGCGCAGCTCTCGCCCAGTCATGGCTATCCCGCCTCGCTGGAGTTGACACTGCCTGCCCTCACGACCCTGCTGTTGCGTCAGGGAGATTGGCCCACATGAACCAGCCAACCCATGCGCCGCGAATGGCAGGGCCGAGTTTTGGGGCGCAGGTGATCGATGCAGCGACCACGCGCTTCGTCCTCTGGGCGCCCTCGGCCACGGGCGCTGCGGTCGAGATCGAAGGCCAGCCGAGCATGACGATGCAGGCGGGTGACGACGGCTATTTCAGGGTCGAGGCGCCCGTCGGCCATGGTGCCCGCTATCGCTATCGTGTGTTCTCAGTGGGTGACGACAGCGGCACGCTGGTCCCCGACCCGGCATCGCGCGCCCAGGCGGGGGACATCGATGGGCCGAGCCTGGTGATCGACCCGCAGCGCTATGCCTGGCGGCACGGTGACTGGCAGGGGCGGCCGTGGCACGAAACCGTGCTCTACGAGTTGCATGTGGGAGCGCTGGGCGGCTTCGACGGGGTGCGACGCTACCTGCCCTATCTGGCGTCGTTGGGTATCACGGCGATCGAGCTGATGCCGGTCGCCGAATTCCCCGGCGCACGCAACTGGGGCTATGACGGTGTGTTGCCCTACGCGGTCGAGGCCTCCTATGGCAGTCCCGACGACATGAAAGCGATGATCGACGAGGCGCACGGCCTGGGGCTGATGGTGTTCCTCGACGTGGTCTACAACCACTTCGGGCCGGACGGCAACTATCTCGCCCACTATGCCGGCTCCTTCTTCCGCGCCGACCTGCTCACGCCGTGGGGACCTTCCATCGATTTCCGCGAACCGGCTGTACGGCGCTTCTTCATCGACAATGCCCGGCTGTGGCTCGAGGAATACCGGCTCGATGGGCTTCGATTCGATGCGGTCCACGCGATCAGCGAAAAGGACTTCCTGGTCGAGATGGCCCACGAGATCCGCGATGCGACCGACCCTCGGCGCCATGTGCACCTGGTGCTGGAAAACGAAGGCAACACCGCAAGCCTGCTCGGGCCGCGTGGCTTCAATGCCCAGTGGAACGACGACTGGCACAACGTCATGCACGTACTGCTCACCGGCGAGCAGGAAGGCTATTATCGCGATTTCGTTGACGACGCCACGCATAAGCTGGCGAGCTGCCTGGGAGAAGGCTTCATCTATCAGGGCCAGCGGGCGCGCCACGGCCAGTCGCGTGGCGAGCCCAGCGCGCACCTGCCGCCCACCGCCTTCGTGGCGTTCCTGCAAAACCATGACCAGACCGGCAACCGCGCCCTCGGCGAGCGGTTGACCACCCTGGCCGATCACCAGGCGCTTTACGCCGCGACGGTCGTGCTGCTGTTGTCGCCCATGGTGCCCTTGCTGTTCATGGGCGAAGAGTGGGGCTCGACACGACCCTTCCTGTACTTCACCGACCATCGCGACGAACTGGCCGAGGCGGTGCGCCAGGGGCGGCGTGCCGAATTCGCCGATTTCAGCGCCTTTCAGGACGAAACGGAGCGCGAGACGATTCCCGACCCCAACGCGCCGCAGACCTTCACGGACTCGATCCCCGACCTCGATGCCCGCCAGACGCCCCCCCATGCGGCCTGGCTGGCGCATTATCGTGCGCTGCTGACCTTGCGCCGTCACGAGATCGTGCCCCGCCTGAAGGGCAGGGGTGCCAAGGCGCTTGGCGCCGAGGTGCTGGGCGAGAAAGCAGTAGTGGCACGCTGGCGGCTGAACGATGCCAGCCATCTGGTGATAGCGCTGAATATGAGCGATGTGTCGGTAGCGACATCGGGCTTCGGCGTCGGGCATTGCCTGTACGAGACTCGTCAGAACGCGGCGGTGGACGCCGAGAGCGGCCGACTGCCCGCGCGGACCGCAGTGGCCTGGCGTCGCAGCAACCCGGGCGATGAAGAGGGATGCGTATGAAGGATCTGACCCTTCTCGCCGAAACCGTCGGCCTGATCCTGGAGTGGGAAAACAGCGACGGCGAGCCCTGCCGCCTGTCGACGGACATTCAACGCACGATGCTTGGCTTGCTGGGCTTTCCCGCCGACGACGAGGCGACGCTGCATGAAAGCCTCGACCGGGCGCAACGACTGCGCCAGCCCCAGGAGCCGGCGCAGTGGCCACCATTGATTACCGCCGAGGCCGATGCCCCAGTGAGCTTGCCATCCTCGGTGGCGCCGGGCACGCCGTACCACTTGCAGATGGAGCATGGCGGAGCGGGTGAGGGCCAGGTCGATGAGCACGGTTGCCTGCCCGCGGTCGCGCAGGCGGGCTATCACCGGCTCGCCATCTGTGGGGTCGAGCTGACGCTGGCCGTCGCGCCCCGGCAATGCTTCTCGGTCGCCGATGCCGCCGCGGACCCTGCGCCGCGCTTCTGGGGCCTGACGACCCAGCTCTACGCCCTGCGCCGCGACGGCGATGGCGGCATTGGTGACCTGCAGGCCCTCAAAACCCTGGCGCGGCACGTGGCAAGACGGGGCGGGCAGGCGATCGCCATCAGCCCCACGCATGCCATGTTCAGCGCCTGGCCGGAGCGCTTCAGCCCCTACGCGCCGTCCAGTCGCCTGGTGCGAAATGCCCTGTATGCCGCTCCCGAGCTGCTATTCGGCGAGGCGCCGGTCAAGGACGCGATTCGGCGCTGCGGCCTGGAGGTCGCGCTGCAACGGCTGGAAACCGAGGACCTGATCGACTGGCCCACCGCAGGGCGACACAAGCTGACCTGGCTGCGTGCCCTGTTCGATGAGTTCGTCGCCCGCGACGACGAGCCCACTCAGGCCCTCACGCGCCAGTGGGCACAGTTCCGGCTGCAGGGCGGCCAACATCTCGAGGACCATTGTCGCTTTGAGGCGTTGCAGTCGAGTCGTCCGCACGTCGGCTGGCACGACTGGCCCGAGGCGCTGCGCCGCCCCGACAGCCCCGAGGTGGCACACTTCGCCGCCGATAATGCCCATGAGGTGGATTTTCATGCCTTTCTGCAATGGCTGGTGGCCGAGGGTCTTTCGGGTGCCCAATCGGCCGCCCGAGAGGCCGGCATGTCGATCGGCCTGATCGCTGACCTGGCGGTAGGCGCCGACGGTGCCGGCAGCCAGACATGGAGCCGGCCGGAGGAAATGCTCCAGGGGGTCTCGATCGGGGCGCCACCCGACACCTTCAACGTGTATGGCCAGGACTGGGGATTGGCGGCGTTCTCGCCCCATGGCCTGATCCACTCGGGCTTTCGCAGCTTTATCGACATGTTGCGCGTCGGGTTCTCCCACGCCGGCGGCCTGCGCATCGACCACGCGCTGGGCCTGCTGCGCCTGTGGCTGGTGCCCCACGGCGCGCCGCCGACCCAAGGCGCCTACCTGCGCTTCCCGTTCAAGGACATGCTGCGGCTGATCGCGCTGGAATCCTGGCGACATCGCGGCATCGTCATCGGCGAGGACCTGGGCACTGTGGCCTCGGGGTTCCGCGAGGCGCTAGCCTCGCGGGGCATGCTGGGCATGCAGGTGCTGTGGTTCGAGCAGGACGAGCAGGGCGACTTTCAGGGTGCCGCGGCGTGGACCGACGACGCCATGGCGACGTCCTCGACCCACGACCTGCCGACTATCGCCGGCTGGTGGGCGGGGCGGGACATCGAATGGCGCAGTCGGCTGGGGCTGCTCGCGGTCGACCAGAGCGCCGAAACCGAGGCGCAGGCTCGCCGTGTCGCCCGCGCCAGCCTGTCGGCGACGATCGGCCTGACGCATCCGCAGCGGGGCCCCGCCACGCTGGAGGCGGCGGACTTTCCCATCTCGCGGGTACTCGATGCCTGCGTGCGTCATCTCGGGCGAACCCCGGCACCGCTGTTGCTGCTGCCGGTCGAGGATGCCCTGGGTCTCGAGGAACAGGCCAACCTGCCGGCCACCCTGGATGAGCACCCCAACTGGCGGCGCCGGTGGAGCGCCTCGACAGAGGAGCTGCTGGACTCGCCCGAGGTAGCCGAGCGCCTCGCTGCGCTGGCCAAGGCGCGCGACCTGGCTCGCCAGAACGTCAACGAGAACACGGACGAGAATGCCAACAAGAGCGCCCGACAGACGGGAGGCGGCTCATGACGGCCATTCGCGCTACCCTTCGCCTGCAGTTCCATCGCGGCTTCACCCTGGACGATGCCGCTGAATGGGTGGATTACTACGCCGCCCTGGGCGTCAGCCACCTGTATGCCTCGCCGCTACAGACCTCCCGGGCCGGCTCGCCGCATGGCTACGATGGCATTGACCCGACTCGTCTCGACCCCGAACTGGGTGGCGAGCCTGCTCTCGAGCGGCTGGTCCAGCGCCTGCGCGCCAAGGGAATGGGGCTGATTCTGGATATCGTGCCCAACCATGTCGCCGTGGGCGGCTCCGAGAATCGCTGGTGGCAAGATGTAATGGCCTGGGGGCAGCAGAGCCCGTTTGCCGCCTTCTTCGATATCGACTGGGCGTCGCCCGACCCGCTGCTGCACGGCAAGCTGCTCGTGCCCTTCCTGGGTGAGCCCTACGCCGACGCCCTGCAGTCCGGCGAACTGACACTGCGCTATGCGCCGTCGTCCGCGAGCTTTCATCTCGACTACCATGAGCACCGCTTTCCGCTTGACCCTCGCCACTATGGCGAGCTGCTGCGCGATGTTGAAGCAAGCGGCGAGCACAACGTCGAACACAGCGCCGAAAAAGGCGCGCTGCGCGACCTGGCCCGACGGTTCGATGCGCTCGCCACGCAAGAGGATGCCTACACCGCCGTCGAGCCGTTGCGCGAGGCGCTGCGTGAGTGCCTCAAGGCCCCGGCCGCGCGCGATTCGCTCGAGCATGCCATGCGCCAGTTCGATGGGCGGGACCCGCTGGGCGCACGGCGGCTGCATGCCCTGCTGGAGAAGCAGTCCTACCGGTTGGCGTGGTGGCGCACGGGAAGCGACGAGATCAACTGGCGGCGATTTTTCGACATCACCGAACTCGGTGGCCTGAGAGTCGAGCTTCCCGAGGTCTTCGAGGCCACCCATGCCCTGGTCTTCGGGCTGGTCGAGGCGGGATGGGTCGATGGACTGCGTGTCGATCATGTCGATGGCCTGGCCGACCCCGCCGGTTACTGTCTGCAACTGCGTGCGCGCCTCGATGCCCTCGAGGCCAAGCGTCCGCCCGAGGTGCCGCGTCGCGTCGCGCTGTATGTGGAAAAGATCCTCGCCGCCGACGAGCAGCTACACGATGACTGGGGCGTGGACGGCACCACCGGCTACGAATTCATGAACCAGGTCTCGGGGCTGCAGCACGACCCCGAGGGCGCGGCACCGCTGCGGGCGTTGTGGCGCGAGGAGACCGGCCGGGACGACGACTTCCTGGTCGAGGTGCGCCAGGCCCGCGGGGAGATGCTCGAGACGGCCCTGGCCAGCGAGTTCGCGGCCTGCGCCCAGGCCCTGCATGACGTGGCACGCCATTCGCTGGACAGCCGCGACATCACGCTGGGCGCCATCCAGCGGGCCTTGTGGGCGCTCATCGTGCATTTTTCGGTCTATCGCACCTATGCCGACGACGGTGGGCGCCCCGAGCAGGACGAGGGCTTCTTCCAGCGGGCGCTCGACGGCGCACGCGGCGAGGTCCATCCCCCCGAGGTCGCCGTGCTCGAACAACTGGAGCGCTGGCTGGGCGGCGAGGCGCCGAATGATTGCGACGATATCGGGGAGCGTGAGCTGCGTCGGCACGCCATCGTGCGTTTTCAGCAACTGACCTCCCCGGTGGCCGCCAAGGCGGTCGAGGACACCGCCGGCTATCGCAGTGCGGTACTGATCTCGCGCAACGATGTCGGCTTCGACGCCGAGCATTTCAGCCACAGCCCCGCCGACTTCCATGAGGCCTGCCGGCAACGCCACGAGCGCTTCCCCGCCACGCTGCTGGCCACCGCGACGCACGACCACAAGCGCGGCGAAGACGTACGGGCAAGGCTCGCGGTCATCAGCGAGCAGGCGCATGACGTCGCCGAGTGCATGCGGCGCTGGCGCGGCGAGGCCGAGGCGTGGCGCCAGACGCTGCCATCGGGGCCGGCACCGTCACCGGCCGATGAGCTCATGCTCTACCAGCTGCTGCTGGGCGCCTGGCCGCCCACGCTCTCCGCTGACGACGAGGAGGGCATGGAGGCGTTCTCACAGCGGCTGAGCCAATGGCAGGTCAAGGCCCTGCGCGAGGCCAAGCTGCGCAGCCACTGGCTGTGGCCCGACGAGGCCTACGAATCGGCCTGCCAGGCCTATCTGCAAAGGTTGCTCGGCGACCCTGCGCGGCGGGCCGAGCTTGCCGAGCCGGCCAGGCGCCTCGATGTGCCCGGGGCGATCAACGGCCTGGTGCAGATGGTGTTGCGCATGACGGTGCCGGGCGTGCCGGATCTCTACCAGGGCTGCGATTACTGGGACTACAGCCTGGTGGACCCCGACAACCGCCGGGAGGTCGATTACGCATCACGCAGCGCCTCCCTGCAGGCGAACGAGGCGCCGGTCGATGCCCTGACGCACTGGCAGGACGGACAGGTGAAGCAGGCCGTGCTGGTGCGTTTGTTGGCGCTGCGAAAGGCGCAGCCTCGCCTCTTCGAGGCCGGCGACTACCAGCCGCTGATCGTCGATGGCGCCCGAGCCGCACAGGTGGTGGCCTTCATTCGCCGCCATGAGGACCAGGCGTTGCTGGTCGTGGTGCCTCGCCTGGTCAGCCGGTGGCTCGTGGGCACCCCGCATCCGGTGATTCCGCCTGCGTGCTGGGAAAATACCCGAATTCATCTAACGCCTGCCCTGCAGGGTCAATGGCAGGAGGCGCTGACCGGTGCCTCGCTGTCGCTGGTCGAAGAAGCGCTGTCTCCCGCCGAGCTACTGGCCGACTTCCCCGTCGGGGTCTGGGTGCGAATGTTGGAGCAGGGGCCGGTGGTCTCGAAAGACCAGCAGGGAGTAACCAATCATCAAGGAGGGCATGAGGATGGCTGACGACGAACAGCGGGTACGCCAGCTCGCGTACCGCATCTGGGAATCCGAGGGGCGCCCCGAGGGTCAGGCCCAGCGTCATTGGGATATGGCGTGGAAGATCGTGGCCGCCGAGCGGGCCACGGGACATGATGCCGATCTCGACACACTGGATGCCCCACACGACGAGGCGCCGATCTTCGAGGAGAGCCCCTACCTCGACGCTCTCGCGGCCGATGGGCCGCCTGGCGAGGTCCCGGTCCATGACCGCGGGACGGACGCGCGTTGGCCGGACACGCCTTGGCCGGACACGCCAACTGATCCTCAACCCGCTGCCTCCAAGAAGGCGCGTGCCACCACGGCGTCTTCTCAAACACCTGCCAAGGCCAGGTCAAAGACGGCGGTAAAAGCGGGGGGCAAGACAGAGCCCGGCAAGGCCGGGACTTCTGCGCGCAAGAGCCCTGCCGCGCAAAAGGCCACCCAGCCCGAGACGACGAAGCTCGAGGCAAGCAAGAAACGCACGCGGTCTTCGCCGCGCGACAAGACGCCCAAGCCCGGGGACAAGCCCGGGGAAGAGTGACGAGTGGTTAGGTAACGCCGTGACGGACGCCAAACCGACCGGGTTCGTCGGGGCAGGTGCCATCGGGGCAGGTATCGGGCAGGACCCACCAGGATCGATCAAGGACGAGATGTATGAGCAAACAGGATGCGATAGACGACAGCGAGGCGAGCATCGCGACGGATGAATCGCCCGGCGTGCTCAATCGTTCGCGGGTGCGAGAGGGCTGGCCGTTTCCGCTGGGGGCCACCTGGGATGGGCTGGGCGTCAATTTTGCCTTGTTCTCGGCCCATGCCACGGGAGTGGAATTGTGCCTGTTCGATGCCGATGGCCAGCAGGAACTGGAGCGCATCGAACTCCCCGAATATACCGACGAGATCTGGCATGGCTACCTGCCGGATGCGCGACCCGGCCAGCTCTATGGGTATCGGGTCTACGGCCCTTATGCCCCGACCGATGGCCACCGCTTCAATCCCAACAAGCTGCTGCTCGACCCCTATGCCAAGCAGATCGTCGGTGAATTGCAGTGGGACGAGGCGCTGTTCGGCTACACCATCGGCGACCCCGAAGGCGATCTCAGCTTC
>DATISN010000007.1:0-7719 GCA_035581765.1 Halomonas sp. | reverse complement strand
CATTCAGCGCGAGCAGTTCGAGGAGGATCTGGAGGCGTCACGCGCCGACTACTGCGAAGGCGAAATGGCTGCACCGGGCAGAATGGCGTGTGTGCATTGCGAGGCCATCGTAGAACTGGAGGGAGTGACCCGTATCGAGCCATGCCATCAATGCGGCCACCGCTACTTTTTTCGGGCGTCGGATAGCGTGGAACACTAGGCGTCGATTCGGTTCTGCCGTAGGTCAGCCATTCAGCTTGCGGGGGGAGCGACTGCACCTCGCCCCCTCCACTGACCTGGCGGCACCCTCGATGTCCTGCCGATTCTATTTCGCCACGGTGTACCAGATGTATTTCAAGTCCTCCGTGAGCGACCATTGGCGGACATACTGGAGATTGATGCGCACCTTGTCCGGCCAGATGACATGACGGTTATAGGCTTCAGGATCCTCGGTCTTTTCGAGCAGCTCCTCCTCGTCACGATACTTGAGCGTCGCCGGTCCCGTGATCCCGGGCCGTATGCGTAGCAGTAGCCGCTGCTCCCCCTCCAGGCTGTCGGCAAATCCCGTGACGTCCGGTCTGGGACCCACGAAGCTCATGTCGCCGACCAAAACGTTCCAAAGTTGGGGCAGTTCATCGATCTTGGAGCGTCGCAGCAGACGCCCGACCCTCGTGATCCGTGGGTCGTTGGATCGCGTCACGGTGGTGTGGATGCCGGGCGTGTCCTGCATGGTACGGATCTTGATGAGAGTGAAAACCTTTCCGCCGAGACCGATCCGGCGCTGAGTGAAGAAGCCATTGCGGCCCGTATCGAGGGTGGCCGCTAGCCAGGCCAGGGCAATGATCCACCAACTCAACAGCAGGCCGATGGTAGCGAGGGTGACATCAAGCCGCCTTTTCTTCTTCTGCGACGTGTGACGTAAGAGTTTCATGGGACCTGCTCCTGTGACGTTGGGCTGGGATGAGTCAGTTGGCCAACGCGCGTTGCGATGTGTTCTGGTTAGCTGTGCTTTGCTTAAAAGGAACGGCGAATGGCTTCCTGCTTGAGCAGGATGTTGACCTTCTGCCAGCGCTGGCCCTGTGCTTGTGAAATGCGCTGGCGGAAGGGGTAAAGGGTGTGAACCACGGGAGACAACAACGGGAAGTAGACGACATGAAGACGCGCATAGGCCCTGCGGAAGCCGAAGCGTTCGATCAGGAAGTCATGGATACCGGTGTTGTGGCTGATGCTCCGGGCGCCGTCCGAAACGTATTTCAGACCTCGCTCGTTGAGGTAGTGCAGATTCATCCGATGGATCAGTGCATAGGAAGCGTATTGCCTGAGCGAGTCAGGCGTTGACCAGATGGAAAGATAGAAACAGGCGTCATCCGACACCAGGTTCTCACTGAACGCCACCATCTCTCCGCTCTGGCGGTGGCGTACGACCCAGAACTCGGTTTCCGAGGGCAACTGCATGATTGCCTGGCAGAAGGCCTCCCGCGACATCATCGGCTCGAAGGTGTCGTAGCGTTCATAGGCTTTGCAGTAGACCGCGTGTCCCTCCTCGATGATGCGGTCGCGTGAAACCGGCTCGACGAGGAATCGCTTATCGCCGCGTCGTACCTTGCTGCGCGTGTTGGCGCTCAGCGAGTCGAGGTCTTCGGGTTCCGACTTGATCACGTGCCACCATTCGGTCGGAGTCTCGCAGTCGAAATCGGATTCCCAACGGATCAGAAAGGCCCGGTGTGTCGCCAGGAGGGCCACGGCTCGAAAGGGGCTTACCCCGGCATCACAATGTGGCATCGAAAGAGGCAACAGCGTGCCAAGGTGCTTGCGCCATAAAACATCATTGTTACGAAAATACCGATATCCAATCATGAACGTCTCTGACAGGTTGCCATCACCTTGCTTGAGAATGGGTTTTCATCCTCATGACACAAAGCGTTACATATAGACGCGCTGTGTGCCCCCTGAATTTTTCTGGAAAACGGCGATCAGGAAACGCGGATTCATCGAGGAATAAGCAGGAGGGAAGTGGCCAGCCAAGAGCCAAGTTCCTAATGTAGGTTAATGAGAGGCTAATGCGGCGGTGCTTTCGGCTTTACCCGAGCAGTCCGAGTGGCTGCGTGAGCAAAATCGTCATGATGATCAGTCCGGTCATGACGAGTGCATAACCCAGATTGGCGCTCATCATTTGTTTGCCGCTGATGCCGTAGCGGCCCTGGAGGGAGAGGTTGATGCCCGAGAGCGGGCCGACGGAGGTGCCCACGGCCCAAGCCGCCAGACTGACGAAGGCAAAGAGGGTCTGACGGTCGGCCTCGAGATCAAGCATCGAGGCGAGCACCGAGACGCCAATGATGGGGTGAAGGCCCACCAGGGCGCTGGCGACGATAGCGAGAAAGCTTATAACTGCTTCGAATGCCTCGAATTGAGCGAAAAGCCGCCAACTGTTGTCGGTGGCGGCATCGATGAAGGTCGATAGCCCTTTGGTGAGCAGACCCGCGCAGAGAAAAAGCGTCAGCTCGCCGCGCATCGCGGGCAGGCGCGTGGCGGTGTGCTGTTGGAATCGCCTGAGCGTCCAGGACAAGCCCTGCGGCAGGTTGCTGGCAAGGGCCACGGCCGGCAGAAGAAAGGTGATGATGCTGATGATGGATAGCTCGGGTGTAAGACCGTAATAAAACAGCATGACCAGTGCGGCCATGCTGACCGGCATCAACAAGCTGCGCGGAGAAAGCGAGAAGCCCGCGACCTCATCGAGCTCGAAGCGCCGCGATAGATCGATGACGGTGAACGCGCCGGCTGCCATCGCCAGCGGGAGACCCATTGCCAGCACATGGGGGTAATGCATGTCCGGGACTAGCGTCATTACCACGCCCATGGACGCGAAGAAGGGCGACCAGAACGCTGCACTCGAAAGTCCGCGGTTGAGGGCCAGAAACTGCGGCATGCTCAAGGGGCCTCGCCGGGCCAGGCGATCCCCGATCATGAAAACGGTCGACAGGTTGAGGATCGTGCCCAGCAGATGAACACCCAACCAGGTGCTGGCGATGCCGCGCGCACCGATGAGGGGCCGGCCCAGCGGCCGAACGCTTTCGCGACGCGTGCCTATCAAGCCGACGAAGCTCACCCCCACCAGCATCGCGACGACAAAGGTGTTGCCATCGAGGATGCTCGGCCAGGCAATGTCCGCCCCATGATAGACGCGAGCCGTGACCAGCAATGCCAACCCTATTCCCGCGAGAACACCCGACTGCAAGCGGGTGCTGGAGGGGAGGTCACGCCACAGCAGCAGAACCGCCAGCCAGAAAACGTAGCCCACCGAGAGCGACGAGGTACCGATCTCGGTGAAGCCGCTGATCTGCAACAGCAGCCCGGCGAGTATCAGGGCGCCGGCAAGGGCCTGTCGAGCAGGGGTCGGGCGCGTGGCGGTAGTGAGGGACACGAAACGTTCTCCTGAAACAAAGCAGCCTAACCAATTCACGGCGATTGGCGCCACTCCCTGGCTTGCGGTTCGCGGGCATTCTCGAGACGTTCCAGCATGGCGCTGGCCGCATTGGAGAGTGTTCTGTTGCGATGGACGAGATACCCCAGTGGCCGGTGGATGGGCGGATGATCGACAGCTAAAACGCGAAGATCACCGGCGACCAGCCCCTCGGGCAGCAGACTCCAGCCCAGGCCGATAGCGGTCATCATCTTCAGCGTCTCGAGGTAGTTGGTGGAAAGCGCCACGGGCATGGCCAAACCGGCAGCGGCGAAGCGCGATTCGATCAGGCTGCGCGTGAAGGTCAGCTTGCCCGGCAGCACCGCATCGTACTCGCACAGGTCGTGCAGACTGGGCCGTTCGCTTTCGGCAAGCGGATGATCGTGTGCGCAGACAAAGCAGAGGCGGTCGATCCATACGGGAACGACGTCGAGATGCGGGTCGGGTGTCGGCGCCAGGGTCACCACGGCGATTTCCAGCTCACCATCGAGAACCCCCTGATAGGCCTGCTCGGAATCGAGGAAGTGCAGGTCGAGGCGTACCTCGGGATGCTCTCGCGTGTAAGTCTTGAGTAGCGGCGGCAAGCGGTGCAGACCGATATGGTGGCTGGTGGCCAACGTCAGGCTGCCTGCCACGCCGCCACTGAGGTTGCCAAGCGCCCGACGGCTGTCGTCCACCATCACCAGGATCTGGCGGGCCCGGGGCAACAGCAGGCGTCCTGCCTCGGTAAGCGTGACCCGGCGGCCGATGCGATCGAACAGCCGGGCATCGATCATGGCCTCAAGCGTCGCGATTCGCTTGCTGACCGCCGGCTGGGTCAGATGCAGCTGTTCGGCGGCGCGTGAAAAGCTGCCCGTATCGGCAACGCTGAGGAAGGCTTGTAGGCTTTGGGTATCCACGAACCGCTCTCCTTGGTCACACGTCGTATTCCTTTCGGGAATCGCTTCCATAAATAACATGAATTGCTTTTATGGGCACGTCGCGCAACACTGCTATCACAACCTAGAGAGGCACGGAGAGCGCGGAATGATTCGACGCCTCCCTAAAAACTCTCGACGTCATAACAGGGCATTGAGCCCGGGAGGAACGCATGGCTGGCCAGACACTCTATGACAAGCTGTGGTCTCAGCACCTGGTCAAGGAGCGCGGTGATGGTACCGCCTTGATCTACATCGACCGTCAGTTGTTGCATGAAGTGACGTCACCGCAAGCCTTTGAAGGGCTGCGCCTGGCGGGACGCAAACCGTGGCGGCTCGACGCCAATCTGGCGACGCCGGACCACAACGTGCCCACTACCCTCAAGGAGCGTGCCGAGGGCAACGCCGGCATCAAGGACCCGACGTCGCTGATCCAGGTCCAGACCCTCGATGACAACTGCGTCGAGTTCGGCATCGAAGAATTCAAGATCAATGATCCGCGCCAGGGCATCGTTCACGTGGTGGGACCCGAGCAGGGCGCCACGCTGCCGGGGATGACCGTGGTTTGCGGAGACTCCCACACCGCCACCCACGGCGCCTTCGGTGCGCTGGCCCATGGCATCGGCACGTCGGAAGTCGAGCATGTCCTGGCGACCCAGTGCCTGCTGGCGCAGAAGATGAAAAACATGCAGGTCCGGGTGGAAGGCAAGCTCGGTACCGGTGTTACGGCCAAGGACATCGTGCTGGCGATCATCGGTCATATCGGCACGGCGGGGGGCACCGGCTGTGCCATCGAGTTCGCGGGTAGCGCCATCCGTGATCTTTCCATGGAAGGACGCATGACGGTCTGCAACATGGCCATCGAGGCCGGCGCGCGGGTCGGGTTGATCGCCGTGGATGACACCACCATCGACTACCTGCGCAACCGTCATTACGCGCCCACTGCCGAGCAGTGGGATGCCGCGGTGGCAGACTGGAAAGAACTCGTCTCCGATGCCGATGCCCATTTCGACAAGGTCGTTACCCTGGATGCGGCCCAGATCGAGCCTCAGGTCAGTTGGGGGACCAGCCCGGAGATGGTGACCGGTATCTCCGGTGAAGTGCCGGACCCCGCCGATGCTCCCGACGAGACCGTGCAGCGTGGATATTCGCGTGCCCTGGAGTACATGGGGCTGGCCCCGAAGCAGAAGATCACCGACATTCGCCTGGATAAGGTGTTCATCGGTTCCTGCACCAACTCGCGCATCGAGGATCTGCGTGAGGCGGCCAAGGTGGCCAAGGGCAATAAGGTGGCCGACTCGATCATGCTTGCCATGGTCGTGCCGGGCTCGGGCCTGGTGAAGCGCCAGGCGGAGGCGGAAGGGCTGGACAGGATATTCATCGATGCCGGCTTCGAATGGCGCGAGCCCGGCTGTTCGATGTGTCTGGCCATGAACGCCGACAAGCTCGGCGCGGGCGAGCATTGTGCGTCCACCTCGAACCGTAATTTCGAAGGCCGCCAAGGCTATGGGGGGCGTACTCACCTGGTCAGCCCCGCCATGGCCGCGGCGGCGGCGATCGCCGGGCATTTCGTCGATGTCCGCGGGCTTGGCAACGGCGGGCTTGGTAACGATGGTGCCGCCAACGACCCCACCCATGCGCAGGAGGCGTAAGCCATGAAGAAATTCGAACGTCATGAAGGCCTCGTGGCGCCTCTCGACCGGGCCAACGTCGATACCGACCTGATCATTCCCAAGCAGTTTCTGAAGTCGATCAAGCGCACGGGCTTTGGCGTCAACCTGTTCGACGAACTGCGCTATCGGGACGAAGGTGAGCCCGGACAGGATGTCAGCCAGCGCCCACTCAATCCCGATTTCGTGCTCAATCAGCCGCGTTATCAGGGCGCCAGCGTCTTGCTGACACGGCGTAACTTCGGCTGCGGTAGCTCGCGGGAACATGCCCCCTGGGCGCTGGAGGATTTCGGTTTCCGCGCCGTGATCGCCCCGAGCTTTGCCGACATCTTCTACAACAATGCCTTCAAGAACGGCATCCTGTTGATCCCGCTCGACGAAGACACGGTTGAGCGGCTTTTCGCCGAGGTGGCGGCAAGCGAAGGCTATCGGCTCGATGTGGACCTGGAGAACCAGCGCGTAATCACTCCCGCGGGGGAGATCATTGAGTTCGAGGTGGATTCATTCCGCAAGCAGTGCCTGCTCGAGGGATTGGATGATATCGGCATTACCCTCAAGGATGACGCGGCCATTCGTACGTTCCAGGACAAACATCGCGCCGCGCGCCCCTGGTTGTTCCGCGATAGCGCCTGATGGCTCGAGATCACAAGGATGCAAAGATGACACGCAAGATTCTGGTATTGCCGGGTGATGGCATTGGCCCCGAGATTACCGCCCAGGCAAGCCGAGTGCTGGCGGCCTGTCAGCTGCGCGGCCTGGATATCGAGGTCGAGGAGGCGCTGGTCGGAGGCGCCGCTTACGATGTATTTGGCGAGCCACTGCCTGCCGCTACACTCGACAAGGCCAGAAAGGCGGACGCCATTCTGCTCGGCGCCGTGGGGGGGCCTCAGTGGGATGCCATCGAGGATCTCGCCAAGCGCCCGGAAAAAGGGCTTCTGGGGCTGCGTAAGCACCTGGGGCTCTTTGCCAACCTGCGCCCGGCGATCCTCTATCCGCAACTGGCCGATGCCTCGAGCCTCAAGCCCGAGATTGTCTCGGGGCTCGACATCATGATCGTCCGCGAGCTGACCGGGGGTATCTATTTCGGCCAGCCGCGCGGCATCGAGGTACGCGAGGGGCAGCGGGTCGGTTTCAACACTTATATCTACTCGGAGAGCGAGATCGAACGTATCGGTCGCGTGGCTTTCGAGATGGCCCAGAAACGTGGCAAGAAGCTCTGCTCGGTCGACAAGGCCAACGTGCTCGAGGTGACCATTCTCTGGCGTGAGGTGATGGAGCGGCTCGCACCCGAATACCCGGATGTCGAACTCTCGCATATGTATGTCGACAACGCCGCCATGCAACTGGTGCGTGCGCCCAAGCAGTTCGATGTGGTGGTGACCGGCAACATGTTCGGCGACATTCTCTCGGATGCGGCGGCCATGCTCACCGGCTCGATCGGCATGCTTCCCTCGGCCTCGCTGAACGAGAGCGGTCAGGGCATGTATGAGCCCTGTCATGGCAGCGCGCCGGATATCGCCGGTCAAAATATTGCCAACCCGCTGGCTACCATTCTTTCGGTGGCGATGATGCTGCGCTACTCCTTGGGCGAGGCCGCGTTGGCCGGGCGTATCGAGGCCGCCGTCGGCAAGGTGCTGGATGATGGTCTGCGCACGGCCGACATCGCCTCGGCGGGGACGAAAAAGGTCTCGAC
>DATISN010000006.1:0-13485 GCA_035581765.1 Halomonas sp. | reverse complement strand
CCTTCCATCATTCTGATAGACTTCCTGCCGTTTTCTTCCGCAGCCACAATGGTGACGAAGCATGAACCCCAACCCGGATGTGGTCGTGATCGGCGCTGGTGCGGCCGGCCTGATGTGCGCACTGACTGCCGGCCATGCCGGACGGCGCGTGCTGGTGCTCGATCACGCCAATAAGGCCGGCAAGAAGATATTGATGTCGGGAGGGGGTCGCTGCAATTTCACCAATCTTGCCACCGAGCCGGCGAACTTTTTCTCGGCCAATCCGCATTTCGCTATCTCGGCGCTCAAGCGCTACCGGCCGGAGCATTTCGTCGAACTGGTCGAGCGGCACGGCGTCGACTATGTGGAAAAGGCGCCAGGTCAGCTCTTTTGTGCGGATTCGGCCAAGGCGTTGCTGAATGTATTGCTGACCGAGTGTCAGTGGGCCGGTGTCGACATACGCCTCAAGACAGTAGTGGAGAGCGTGGAGCAAGCGAGTGAGGGCATGCGCTTGGCAACGTCGTCGGGGCGCATCGATACCGGGGCCGTGGTGGTGGCAACCGGTGGACTGTCGATTCCTACTATGGGCGCCAGTGGCTTCGGTTATGCCATTGCCCGTCAGTTCGGGTTGGATGTCACCGAGACTCGTCCGTCCCTGGTGCCCTTCACCCTCACCTCGCAGTGGAAGTCGCGGGTGGCAGATCTGGCGGGAGTCAGTTGCGATGTCAGCGTGAGCTGTCGGGATCACCGCTACCACGAGCCGATGTTGTTTACGCATCGCGGGCTTTCGGGGCCGGCGATGCTGCAGATATCCAGCGTCTGGTTGCCAGGTGATGAACTGATTATCGACTTGTTGCCTGGTATCGATGCGTATGCGGGGCTGACAGCGGCGCGGCGGGATGCGCCCAGGCGTCGGCTCTCGGCCTGGCTTGCCGAGCAGTTACCCAAGCGTCTCGCCCAGGCACTGATCGAGTGGCATGGAGCCGACGGGGTACTGGCCGAGCGATCCAATCATGAGCTTTCTGGATGGGCAGAGCGGCTGAAGACCTGGCGTCTCAAACCGGCCGGGACGGAAGGTTGGCGAACCGCCGAAGTCACGATGGGCGGAATCGATACGCGAGCGATCTCATCGCGGACCTTTGAGGTCCTTTCCATGCCCCAATTGCGTTTCATTGGTGAGGTGCTGGATGTTACCGGCGAGCTCGGCGGGCATAATTTTCAATGGGCTTGGGCATCGGGGGTAGCGTGCGGCAAGTCGCTATAATTTTTTTGCGGCTTTGCAGCATCTATGTGCGCTACCGCACGGAATAATTGTCGGTGTCTGTTTATACTTTGGTGGATGTAGTCGAACGTGCCAGCCCGACAAGGAAAGACGCGCTGTCATGGAAGGGTTGACGCTTCTACATCAAAAGGCGAAAGCAGCATCGGGTCCTTTGAAGGCTTGCTTGCTGATTAGCGCTTTTTACTTGAGTAGTCCATTCACTTAAGTAATTACTTCACTTAAGTTGATACATGACAAGGAGAGGTTAGATGAGCGCTGAAAAGACCAACTCAGATCGCAACCAGTCTGCCGAGCGAGAAACGGATCGTGCGGCTGATCGTGCCAAGGAGCAGATCGACAAATCCGTCGTCGAGCCGGTGCGCGCCTACGGGGCGTTGACCACTGATTACTTCGAACAACTGTTCTCGGCGCAGTTCGATGCCGTTCGCGCCTTTGCAGACACCAGTTTGGCGCAATCCCGCTCTTGGCTCGAAGTCAGGGATTCCGATAGTTTTCGGCAGGTGATCGAAGAGCAGCAGAAGGCCGTCCGGGAAATGAGTGAGCGTTTGAAGGAAGACGCTGACAAGATCCGCTCGTTGAGCCAGGAATACCTGAAGGAGACTCAGCAGCTGACGATGGAAAATATGCAGACTGGCCACAAGCAGCTCGAAGAAAACATGCAGAAAGGTCAGAAGCAGTTTAAGGAAAACCTGCAGAAGGGCCAGGATCAAGTAGAGGACAGCCTTCAGAGAGGTAAGGAAGAGACTGACGATACTCTACAGAAAAGCCAGCGGCAGACCGACAAGAGCAAGAAGTCGGACAAGTAATGTTGACCGCTTGACCGCTTGACCGCTTAATCGAAAGACGTAATGTGCAGGGCCGCTTTTTTAAAAAGCGGCCCTTTTGCTGTCCCCTTTTGCTATCTAAGTGTATCTAAGTGCCGCTGGATGGGTCCGTCTCGAGTGGCGTGGATAACATTGACTCGTGAGACGGGCGCGTGGGAGTCGCAATGGGAATCAGAGAAAACGCCCGCCCGATGCCACCGCCACGGTGATGAGTCCCAGGCTCAGGTTGAGGCCAATGAGTTGCCGTATCTTCCCGAGCTGCTTGGCGCCCGCTGCCCAGTCTTCCTCGATCACGGCGCGTCCCAGACGCGAGTAGGGAGCAAACCAGATATGCAGAAAGATGGCCATCATGGCGAGTCCGGTGATCAGCATGAGGTGGACATGCCAGCCGGCACCGGCCATGCCGCCATAGACCCCAAAGAGCATCCAGAACCCGGTGGCGAGCAGGATGATAATGGCGCCCCACACCCAGGGAAAGAAACGCCGGAACACCCCGAGCCACAGCGATAGTCTGGCGGGAGGTTCCAGCAACGTCGCAGCAACCGGCCTGAGAATCATCCAGGCGAAGAACATTCCACCGACCCATAGGACGGCTGCGAGCAGGTGTAGGCTAAGCGCAATGGCCATGGGGGGATCCTATCGGCACTATGTATCAGCACGAGTTATCAGCACTATTTATCCGCACTGGCGAAGATGGATCGTGCTGGCTCCGTTAACCAAACAGGCACACGACATCATCCAAGCATGCGTAGTAGATGACGTGCGCGATTGAACAGGATGACGCCACCCTCCACGCGGTGGGTGAGACGGGCCAGCGAGCCGGGTTTACGCGACCCGCGAAGCAGCAGGAACCCGCCGATGGCATAGAGCGGCCCCTTGAAGCGCATCACACCTCGCCATGCGTCGTCCAGGGGACGGCTTGCCTCTTGCCAGCGGCTTGCTTCCACCATCATGTCGATGCGTTGCTGCTCGATGCTGGCCTCGAGCCGTGCCTTGCGCTCGGCACGACTCGTGGGCAGGACGTGATCGAGAACCGGGGGACGGCTCGCATTGGCTCTAGGTGTCACGGCGATACTCCAACAACTCGCGGTCGGTGGCCAAGTGAGTCAGTGTGCTGGCCAGCAGGGTGCGGCGACGCGCCAGTCTCATCACCCAGGCGGCCACGCCGATGCCGCTCAGCAGCAATACCGCGGCACTGACAGCGATGGCCGTCAGGCGGTGACTTTCCCAGAAGGTCACGATGACCAGCGTCGTCAAGACACCCAGACCCAGCATCAGCAGTATCAAGCTCAACCCACACAGCAGCAGCAGCGTCACGAGCCGTGCGCGTTCTTCCTCGAGTTCCAGTACCGCGAGGCGCAGCCGCGTCTCGCCGGTGGCCAGCAGACTGATCAGCAAGCGTTTACCGGCAGAGAACAGGCGTTGTGTCGGGCCCAGGCTCGATGCCATCAGCGCCGCCCGATGAGCATACCGATGAGGACCCCTACACCGGTGCCGATGCCGATGCTGGTCCAGGGGTTGTGGTGGACATAGTCATCAAGGATATCGGCCTGCTCTGTCACGCTCTCGCGGGCTTCTCCATAGAGCCGCTCGCCACGTGCTTCGAGACGCGCGCGGGTATTCTTCAGATGAGTCTCGGCCCGGCTGCGCAGCTCCTTGATATTGCTTCGGGAGTCATCGGCAGTGGCACTTACGAGTTCTTCGACGGTCTGCGTGAGATGCTGCAGGTCTTCTCTCAGTTGCTTGGTGGATTCACTAGCATGGGGCAGGCGGTTAGCCATCGGGGTCTTCCTTTGACGGTGAATGACACGCTCAGCATAGCAGCCGGGGGGGTGAGTTCAATGCGCTTTCTCTTCAACAGGAGACTTTCTGGTGAGAGGCTTTCACTGGTCGAGACCACTTCCGGAAAACAACGGATTGAGGCTGAAGCCGAGGCCGAGGCGTTGAGTACGATGATCGTAATCGATCAAACTGTCGCCGTAGCCTGAATAGTACTGCACATGGCCGCGCACATTGCCGAACAGGGGCCAGGAGTAGTCGAGTTGGGTTCCCATGTTGCCGTCGCTGGGGTTGCCCCGCACCAGCATGCTGACTTCCTGGTCGGTATTGAAGCGATGGGCTACCGTGACGTCACCATAGCCCATGTAGTGATGGATATCGGGGTTGTCATCCTCCGCCTCGGACTCCGGTATCCGCCAGTGCGGTGCGACCGTCACCGCCCAGTCGTCGTTGAGGAAGGTCGACTGCAGCGTGACGCGATTCCAGCTACGTGACTGCTCGCTGGAACGACCGTTGGACTGGTGGTTGAGGCCCAGCCGATTGCTGATGTTCGTCCAGCCCAGCAGTGACCAGCGGGTATCGAAGTCGATAAAGACTTCCGGCTCGTAGTTCGTCTCTCGAAAGGGAGACGAGGAATCGGTGTTATAGGCTTGCCACCAGCTGCGTTGGGTGTAAGCGAAGTAAAGATCCCCCCCCGCGTCGCCGAAGAGGTTATCGACCAGATTGAACTTGGCACTGAACTGAAACTTGACCTCGGCACGATCGGGATCGCCGGCGCTGAAACCCCTGTCGTTGGGATTGAGGTTATAGGTGAGCGGCAGCAGGTAGTTGCGCCGGTGAGTCGTGATCGAGAAGGGGTTGCGGGCGGATTCCCGTTCGAGCTCGCGGCGCTCCTCCACACTGGCCAATTCCTCTACAGGGGCGGGTGAGACGTCTTGAGATGGTGATTCAGGGGCGGTCTGAACCGCATGGGCAAACCCCGTGTACCGTTGTTCCTCGCTCAGTTGACGACGCAGGGATTCGAGCTCACCCGTGAGGCTTTCGATACGCGACTGGATCGCGGCACGCTCCGCATCGGAAAGCGGTTGCTCTTGTGCTTGCGCTGCTAGTGGCTGCCACCCGAGGGCCAGCGAAAGGGCGAGCAGTGCCAGTGAGCGTGATTCATTCATTTATCGACGACCCCATAAGGCGTGTGAACGACGTTTCTACCATTCCGTATCCCCAAGTCAACCGATTGATCCGGTCAGACATTGTCTTGTGGCCCCGCTAAGCCGAGAATCGGCAGGTGCTTTATCCGGCCGGAACCGCCAGGAAGGTTGATGAAAAGATTGCGATATAGATTACCCTCATTCGGGCGGCGGGTCTCGGGTATTGCGGGCTGCCTGTTCCTCTGGCTGACATTGATCGTCGGGCTTGCCGGCCTGGCGGTGGCCGACGAGTCTCTGCCCGAGCGTGAGCAAGTGGAACAGCGATTGGCCGAGCTACAGCCGGAAGACGGCGTGCCGTCCAGCGCCGCCGTGGAAAACGATCTTCAGGCGCTTCAGGCCGTGCTCTCGATGCTGGAGCAGATTTCCCAGGCCGAGGAGCGCCTCGCCACTATCAACCGGCGTGTCGAGCGGGCACCCCAACAGTCGTTGCGTCTGGAACGTGAGCTTGCTGAAGAAGATAGCGGAGATGCCGTGGTCTCCGCGGCCGACCTTGATGATCTGCCGCTAGATGAACTGGAGGCGCGTCAGCAGGCAGAAGAGACCGAACTTCAGGAGCGACAGGATCGCTTGGCCGCGGTCAACGCACAATTGCTGGCGGCTCAGACGTTACCGGAACGGGCTCAGCGGGCCATCGCCGATGCGATGCAGGCCACCGAGCAGTCCCGTCGCGCCCTGGACGATCTCGAGACCACCGAGCTGAACGAGAATGATGCCGGGATGCTGGAACTGCGTGTGTCGCGTTATCTGGCGGAACTGCAGCTGCGCTTACATCAGCGAGAACTGGCAACGAACACGCAATTGCGCGAACTGGCCCAACAGCAGCGAGATCTGCTGACCCGCCAGGTCGAGCGACAGCTCGGGACCCTGGGAATTCTGCAGAATGTCATCGATCGTAAGCGGCGTCTGGTCTCGGAGCAGGCCATCGCCGATGCAGCACGCAACGATCCGATGATCGCCGCCGGTCATCCCGTGCTGGAGCAGGCCCTTGAAGCCAATCGCGAACTCAGCCTCGAACTGCTGAAGGCGAGCGACCACAGCAACGATCTGGTCCGCGAAAGCTTGCTGGTGCGCAGCCAACTCGATCAGGTCCGTCAGCTGCAGCGCAGCCTTAACGAGCAGATTCGTGCGATCCGAGGCAGCCTGTTGTTGTCGCGCATTCTTCGCGAACAGCGCAAGGCGCTTCCCCAGGTGGAGGTCCGCCGCGGTCTTCAGGACGAGATTGCCGACCAGCGTCTACGCCAGTTCGACCTGGCCGGCCAGCGAGACGCCTTACGCCAGGGTGAGCAATTGGCCCGAGAGCGGCTGCGTGAGGCCGACATGGAGGCTACCCCGGAACTGGTCGCTTCCTTGGAACGCCTTTATCAATCGCGCCGGGAACTAGTCGACCAACTCGAGCAGACCTATGGCAACCTTTTGAGCGTGGCGATAGAACTGCAGCTCAATCAGCAGCAGGTGTTGGAAAATTCCCGCGAGTTGCGAGCCACCATCGACGAGCAACTCTTCTGGGTCGCCAATCGCCGGCCATTGGGTCTTACCTGGCTGGGTCAGCTGCCTTCCTTGCTTCTGGATGAATGGCAACAAGGCGAATGGCGCCAGGCCCTGCCGACGAATTGGCGGTTTCCACAGGCTGAAGCTCTTTTCGGTCTTCCCTTCCTGGCGATATCGGGGTTGTTGTTATGGAGCCGCGTGCGTATCAAGCGGCGCCTGGCGGTGCTGCACGATCAGATTGGCCGGCTACGCAGCGATAGCCAGGGCCATACGCCGCAGGCGATCGTGTTGAACGCGTTGCTGGCGCTGCATGGGCCGCTGGTGCTGGCTGGCCTGGGAGTAGCGTTAATGGCAGGAGGGCAAGGGATTGCGATCAAGCTTGGCGAGGCCTGCTGGCACCTGGCCGCCGCCTGGGCCGTCGTGGCCTGGGTGCGTCGGCTGCTGGTGGCTGACGGCGTGGCGACCAAGCATTTCCATTGGCCGGCAGGGTATGTGCTTCGCCTGCGGTGGTTGCTGCAATGGTTGGGTGTCGCCCTGGTGCCGGTGCTGCTGGTGTCGATCCTGGCGCGTGACGGCGAGTTCAGCCTGAATCAGCGCCCAATGGCACTGGGCGTGTTGCTTGTGGGGCTGGTTGCCATGTGCGTGCTGCTGGCAAGGCTCATTCTTGCCCATACCCCTTTCTTTGGCATCAAGTTGTTCAGGCTGGTCCTGGGGTTGGTCATCGCCCTGGTGCCGCTCGCCTTGGCTGGCCTGATCATTTTCGGCTATGAGTACACGGCGTTGAGTCTGGTGGAGCATTTTGTCGTCACCCTGTACCTGCTGGGGCTATGGATCCTGGTGGAGGCCACGGTAGTTAGAGGCCTGGCCGTTGCTGCCCGGCGGCTGACCTTCAAGCGCGCGCTTGCCAGGCGCCGTTCCCAGGCGCAAGAGGGAGCCGATGGCGGCCTGGAGGTCATCGAGGAGCCCCCCTTGGATATGGAGCAGATCAACCAGCAATCCTTGCGACTGTCGAAACTGATCTTGCTGATCGGTCTGGTCGCGCTGCTGTATCTGGTCTGGGCGGATCTTCTCACGGTGCTGGCGTATCTGGAAGGGGTAGCGCTCTGGGGCGGTGGCGAAGGCGAAGGCAGCGAGTTGATCACCAATACGTTATCGGTGGCGGATATCTTCACGTCGCTACTGATCATTGCCTTGACGTTGATGCTGGCACGCAATCTGCCGGGCCTGCTCGAGGTGATGGTGCTGTCACGCCTCGAGCTCAAGCAAGGCAGCGCCTATGCCATCACGTCATTGCTCTCCTACACGATCCTCGGTACCGGGCTGGTGTTGGGACTCTCCACATTGGGAGTTTCCTGGAACAAGCTGCAGTGGCTGGTGGCGGCCCTGGGGGTCGGGCTGGGCTTCGGGCTGCAGGAAATATTCGCCAACTTCGTGTCGGGGTTGATCATTCTCTTCGAGCGACCGGTGCGCATCGGCGACACCATCACGCTTGGCAACCTGACGGGGACGGTTAGCAAGATCCGCATCCGCGCAACGACAGTGACCGATTTCGATCGCAAGGAAATCATCATCCCCAACAAGACCTTCGTGACCGATCAGCTGATCAACTGGTCGCTTTCCGACACGGTGACACGCGTGGTACTGACCTATGGTGTCTCCTACGGTTCGGATCATCGTCTGGTCCATCGCCTGTTGCGTCAAGCGGCTGACGAGAACCCCCGCGTGATGGCCGACCCGGAGCCCCAGGTGTTCTTCATGAGCTATGGCGACAGCACTCTCAATTTCGAGCTGCGCATCTTCGTCAACAGTCTGGGCGATCGGCTGTTTGCCACCGACGAGATCAACTGCCGGGTCGGTGAGCTGTTCACCGACGATGACGTCGATATCGCCTTTAATCAGCTCGATGTCTGGTTGCATCGCGCGGATGGTAAAGCGAAGAAGGTAGAGGGTGGCCCGAAGGCGCCGATGCCTCAGCCCGTGCATCCACCCCCGGGTGCAAAGGGGGATCCTGGCGAGGTGGAGGCAGGTGACGCCTCGCGCTGAGCGCCGGGTTATTCGCGTCGAGCGTACAGCAAGAATTCCTGGTTGCCGTCGCCACCGAGTAGCGGGCTGGGTTGCCAGTGCTGGATTCGCAGGCCGTATTCCTCACAGCAGCGGTGTATTCGCTGCTGCACTTCCGGGTGGCGACGGGTCGGCTCGGTGACCAGGCCGCGGGCATTCACCCCGTTCGGGCCGACTTCGAACTGTGGCTTCACCAGACTCAGCAGCGCGCCGCCCGGTGACAGCAAGGCGGCGATCGCAGGCAGGATCAGTGTCTGGGAGATGAAAGAGACGTCCATGACGGCCAGGTCGGGCGTGTTTACCCCATGGTGGGACAGGGCGTCGAGAAGGCGCGCATCTGTGGCCATGGTGCGGGCATTCATGCCCTCCAGGCAGGTCACCCGCGGGTCGCGTCGGAGTTGAGGGTCGAGTTGCCCGTGGCCGACGTCCACGCCGATCACATGGCGCGCGCCATGGTGCAGCGCGCAGTCGGTGAAGCCGCCGGTGGATTGCCCCACGTCCAGCACCCGCAGGTCATCCAGGCGCAGGCCAAGTTCATCGAGTAACGCCTCAAGCTTGAGTCCGGCACGCGACACGTAGCGATCTTCCGGGTCGTCGGTGACCAGCAGTCGCGTATCGTCGGCCAGCTTTTCTCCCGGCTTGGTCAGGACGCGATGGCCGTCGGCCAGGCTCACCCGACCATGGCGGATCAGCCGCTGGGCCCGTGTGCGTGAGCGGGCCAGACCCTGTGAGACGAGGAGCTGATCGAGGCGTGGCATGACGAATCCCGGGACGAGTGGCGCGGACGGCATTATGGCATAATGGATTGATTAGCCGAGTAACGAAGGCGCAGCGAGTGCAGCAGCAGAGAGCGAAGCAGACAAGCAGAGTGGCGTTGGTGAGATCGCTTGGCGTCGGGGCGGTCGGCGGCGTGCTGTTTCAGGTCATGGGGCTGCCGCTGGCCTGGATGCTGGGGCCGCTCGTCGCCAATATCGTGATGTCGGCCAGGGGGGTGGAGGTAGCAGTCCCCGAAAGACTGCGTGAAGTGTTTCTCGGCGTGCTGGGCCTGGTGCTCGGCAGTCAGGTCACGCCCGATCTGGCCCAGCGGGTGGCCGACTGGCCCCTGTCGGCCGCACTACTGTTGGCCGGTGTGGCGGCCTCAACGGCGATTGCCGCGGCCTGGTACCGTCGTTGCGGTTTCGATCCGGTGAGCGCCTGGTTTGCCTCGGCGCCCGGCGCGATGACGGCGATGATCCTGATGGGCGAGTCGTGTGGGGGCGACCCGCGGCGCATCGCGGTGGCGCAGTCATTGCGGGTGGTGTTGGTGGTGTTGATGCTGCCGCCGCTGTTCTGGGCTTTCGAAGGATCCAGCGGTCAGACCCTGGCAAGCCCGAGCACCATTGCCGCGCCATGGATGTTGCTGGCCTTGCCGATACTGCTGCCGCTGGGGCGTCTCGTTCGACTGCCCACGCCCGCGCTGCTGACGCCACTGATCTTCGCGGCACTCCTCTCGGGCTTTGATATCGCCAGCCTCGTGCTTCCCGATTGGGGCATGAACCTGATGCTCTGGGTGCTGGGCAGCGCCATCGGGTCCCGGTTTCGCGGGATGTCGAAGGGTCGCCTGGGACGTTATCTGGGAATGGCCACGGTGGCCACGCTGTTGGCCTTGGCGGTGCTGGCGGGTTTCGCTGAACTCATTCATCACTGGGTGGGCGTGCCGAGGGACGTGGCGCTGTTGGCGCTGGCGCCAGGAGGAATTGGCGAGATGGCCATACTGGCCGTGGCGCTGGGCGTCGATCCGGTATTCGTGGTCTTTCACCACTTGCTGCGCATGGTCGCGCTCATGCTCTTTGCCCCCCTCTGGGCGCGCTGGCTGCGGCACCGCTACCCTGTAGACGCTGAGAGAGGCCCCGCCGGTGGCTCGATGGCCGCCGGCGGGATCGATCAGGCGCCTTCCGGACCCATCGAGGCTTGCAGATTCGCGGGTGGAATCCTGTTGGCGCCCCAGCTTCGATGGATATGGCCTATGACACGGTCAAGTTCTTCCTGGGTGATCTCGGCGAGTTCGCCGCGTTCAAGTGGGTCGTAATGGAAGATATAGAGCCGTGAGGCAAACTCCTCGAAGGGGAGCGAGGATTCACCGAAGCGTTCGCCGTGACGGGCGGTACTGACCCGAATGCCGTCACCCCAATCCTGACCACTATCATTGTTGGGATTGAAGAAATACACCCGCATCACATCGTCAGGATCCAGTGACACGCGCAGGATCGTGATGGCGTGCCAGCCGATGAAGCGTGCCGCGCTATCGGTGACGGCGATGCCCGCCGGTTGCGGATGGATCAGCGGCTGGTTGCCGTTGTAGTAAGGGTGATAGCTGGCGTAGAAATGGCGCAGGAACGCATCCAGTTCGTCCAGCTGGCCGGTCTCAACATCGACATTGATGCGAAAGCCGCGTCCCGACCACCAGCCGTGGAATTCGGGATTGACCCAGCGGTGCGGGTCGCCTTCGCGGCCGACACAGCGCCTGACCATTTCGGCGTAGATGCGGTCCAGGTGCGGAACGACGATCAGTGATACCGGATCGAGGTCCATGGGCAACTCCGTGGCAACACCCGACTGGCTTGCCATGGAGGAAAGCGGCATGCCCTCGAAGTGCATGATGATATCGTCATCACGCGCCGCCCAAGCCACCATCTGCAGAAGATAATCCGGATCGTTGTAGGCCCACATCGAAAGGGCACGGGCCGACTGACAAGTGGGATTGTTGCCCTGGCCGACGCCGAGCGGAAGGCCAAGGACACAAAGCACGCCTTCCACCAGGCGGGCGCGAGGTGAAACGGAATCACCGAAGGCCAGATTCAGGCGTGCCTGGGACCACTCGCTGAGGCTCAGCCCCAGTTGGCGCCACATCGCCGGTGCCACCGGTGGCTGGTAAAAGATGCCGCGCTCGAGTGTCAGCGTCAGCCCATAAACCGCCTGGGGCGTGGTGGGATGAACGCCGGCCCGTATCAGCGCGTGGACGAGCTCGTGATAGCACAGCAGACAGTCGCGGCCGGTGGAGGAGAGCCCCAGCGCCTCGGCCAGCAAGTGGTCGCTGTGGTCGAGCAGATGGCGCAACAGCACCGTGTGGTAGGGCGATACCAGGCCGGTATCGTGCATGGCGCGGGCAAAGCCGGTGGCTTCGCTCTGCAGTGCCGAGCTATCCATGCTCAAGAGGCGTTCGCGATAAACCTCCACGCCAGGGTCCTCTCGGCATGCCTGTGTGGGGCCGAAAAGCGAGCTGACCAGACGGTCCGCTCCCTGGCCACTGACGCCCAGGTCGATATCGGGATTGGCCTGGCAGATGGCGATCTGGGTGATCATCTGCTTGACCGGCTCGACCAGAATCGGGCGCTGTTGCAGGATTCGCCAGATCTCGTCGATCAACCGATCGATAATGTGTTCGTAGCCGATTCGGTCGGCCAGGTGATGAAACAGGTGGCGAGGAATCTGCGCCAGGCGGCCCTGCGTCTCACGCTCGGCCTCGCTTGGAGCACCAAATAGCAGCGACAGATTGAGCGCCATCACCTGAGTGAGATAGTGGTGGGCCTGTTCGGATGAAATCAGCAAGTGCTGGTAATCGCCCTTGGCCACCGCCAGGAGACGCAGTTCGCTGAGCACCTCGATCACCACGGAGTTGGCGTCGGGACTCTGGAGGGAATGCGTCGTCAGGGAGGGAACCAGGTACTGGGGAGTTTCCCAGTCGGAGCCGAGAAACACGCCGGCATCTTCCAGGGTCCGAGCACGTGCTTCGATGGCGGCAGCACCGCCTTCCTGTAGCAAGACACGTCGAGCGGTGTCGAACACCCGCGGGAGTTTTGCCGCTTTGGCAAACTCGCGAGAATTCGTGAGAAGTGTGATGGCTTCATCGAGTTTGGCCAGCAGGCCAACGAGCTTGTCGTTGCCTGCCGGGGGTTCACTGGCGTCTTGCGTGGGTCCGTACGTTGTCACGCCGACTCCTTTTCTTCAGGCGGCCATCCGCTTGATGGCCCCTTGTTTATACATAAAAATCAAGTTCTTCCTGATGTTTCAGTAGATCGCGAAGCGTGTGGGCATCTTCGCCTTTGAAGTAGATCAGGCCCCAGTGGGTACCGAAGGCGGTACGCTTGGTGACGGTTTCTTCCGCTGGCGCGTTGAGCTCATGCGACTCGAAGTAGGGATGATCCTCGACTTCCTCGGGAATCTGCAGCTTGCTGACCACACGACGACGTGGATACACGCCGAAGCAGCCGGCATAGCCGTTGGCATCAACAATTTCCTTCGGGAAGAAGGCCTTGACCTCTTCTTCGGTCGTCTTGGGATCGAACACCAGCATGCTGGCCTGGTAGGCATTGAAGCCGTAGACCCGCTCCAGCAGTTCGAACACTTTGAAGCCCGGCGGACGATAGGCGACCTCGCCGAAGTACATCTCATTGTCGCTGGTCACGAAGTACTCGGGGTGGATCAGTCCGAAGTCGATGTCGAACGCCTTGATCAGTTTCTCGATCTGGGCAACGATCTGCGGGCGATACTTCTCCAGTTCCGGCGATGCGGGTACGAAGACCGAATAACCCAGGGTCACGTACTCGGAAATGTTCAGGAAAGCGATCTTGCCGTTGTGAATCCAGGCCTCGACGGCGAACTCCCAGCCATCGAGGTGCGATTCCATCAGTACCGGAAATTCTTCGTCGGGGATGGTATCGACCTCGTCCGGGGTGCGGATGACCCGGTGACCAAGACAGCCTGCCTTGTCGAAGGCCTTGAGGTGGATGGGATCGTTGGGGTCGCCATCCAGCTTCAGCAGCGTCTGGTTGACCCGCTTAAGGAAGCGGACGACATCTTCCTTGTCGTGGGCTTCTTCGAAAAT
>DATISN010000005.1:0-17043 GCA_035581765.1 Halomonas sp. | reverse complement strand
AGCCGCGAATCCCCCACCCGCTCGATCACCTCGCTGTAGTAGCGAAACAACCCCTCGTCACTGACGCCCTTGTAGTAGAAAGGCGGCAGCATCAAGACCCCCGCACAGCCCGCTGCCACGGCCTCGCGGGTCAGCGCCACGCTGTCGCCGATGGCGCAATGCCCGGTGCCGGGCATCAGGCGGGCGGGGTCGACACCGCCCTCCACCAGGGCGCCCAGCAGATGCTGCTTCTCCGCCACTGTTAGTGAGTTGGCCTCGGAGTTAGTGCCGAACACCGCGAGCCCGACCCCGTGTGAAACGAGCCACTGGCAGTGCGTCACGAAGCGTCGAGTATCCGGCGCCAGGTCGGCGCCGAAAGGAGTGATTACCGGAGACCAGACGTCTCCACGCGTTTGAGGCATGACATTCTCCTTGTGCGGGTCATTGACGATCAGTGCCAGGCTTCAATGGCGTAGCGCTCCAGCGCTTCCTGATCGAAGCCGAAACCCAGGCCGGGCGTGGTGGGCAGCCGCAGCCGGCCATCGGCGAACTCCAGCTGGGTATCCACCAGACGGCGGAAATTGAGCACCTGATCGTCTGCGAAGAACTCTACCATGCGCACGTTGGGCGCCGAGGCGACGAGGTGGATGTGCAGGTCATGGAACCAGTGCGGATAGACATCCACGCCGAAGCCCGCCGCCGTGGCGGCGATGCGCCGGAACTCGGTGATCCCGCCGCATACCGCGGCGTCGGTCTGCAGGATCATGGCCCCTTCCTTCTCCAGCAGCTCGCGGAAGCGCCAGCGTCCAGCCTCGATCTCGCCGGTGGCCACCGGTACCGGGGTGCGTTCGGCCAGGCGCCGATGATTGTCGATGTCGTCCGGGCTGAAGGGTTCCTCGATCCAGAACGGATTGTAGGGCTCGGCCATGCGCATGAAGGCCAGCGCCGAGGGCAGGTCCTGCCAGGCATTGTTGGCATCCAGCATCACCTGGATGTTGGGGCCCACGGCCTCGCGCACCGCTGCCAGCCGAGCCTCCTCGCCGACCAGGTCCTCGCGGCCCACTTTCATCTTCACCGAGGTGAAGCCCTGGGCGACGTAACCGGCCATCTCCTCGCCCAGCATTCTGGGCGTCTTGCCATCCAGATAGTAGCCTCCGCTGGCATAGGCCGGCACGCTGTCGGTGTCGCTGGCGCCCAGGTACTTGTAGAGCGGCAGGCCCGCCGCCCGGGCGTTGCGGTCCCAAAGCGCGGTATCGAGAATGCTGATGGCGCGCATCACCGAGCCGCAGCGGCCATGCAGCAGCGATTCCTGGTACATCGCCTGCCACAGGGCTTCGGTGGCATGGGCATCCGCGCCCATCAGCACCGGCCGCAGCAGGTCACGCACGGCATGCGCCACCAGCGAGCCGGCATTGTTGCCACCGTAGCAGAAGCCGATGCCGACATGGCCATCGTCGCCCTGCACCTCGACCAGCACATAGTCGCGCTTGAACACCTGGCGGTTGGAAAAACTGGTGGGGTTGTCCAGCGGCACGTTGACCGTCCTGGTACGCACGTCGGTAATCGTTGTCATGGTGAAGTCCTCGAGAAGATGGTGGGGAAAGTCACTCGGCCTGTACCTTGGTGCGCAGCGCACCGCGCAGCCAGCTGAAGAACGGCGTGGCCTGCAGCACCGAGAAGGCAGCTATAGACAGCAGCACCACGGCGATGGGGCTCGTCAGGAAGATGCCCAGGCTGCCCTGTCCGATCAGCATCGACTGCTGGAAGCTGGTTTCCATGACCGGCCCCAGGATCAGCCCGATCACCATCGGCGCCGGTGACACGCCGGCCTTTTTCATCCAGTAGCCGAACAGCCCGAAGCCGAGCATCAGTCCCACCTCGAACAGGCTGTTGTTGATGGCGAAGGCCCCGATCACGCAGAGCGTGATGATCGCGCAGGCAACGAAGCTGTCGGGCACGCGCGTAACGCTGACGCACAGCCGGGTAAACAACAGGCCCACCAGCAAGAGCCCGATGTTGGCGAAGATCACCGCCCAGATCAGGGTGTAGGTCACGTCGCCGTAATCGGTCAGCAGGTTCGGCCCGGGCAGGATGCCCTGCACCATCAAGGCACCGAGCAGGATGGCGGTGGAGGAACTGCCAGGAATTCCCAGGGCGATGGTGGGAATCAGCGCACCGCCCACCACCGCATTATTGGCCGCCTCCGGTGCCGCTACCCCGGCGATATCGCCCTTGCCGAAGCGGCTCTTGTCGCGGGCGAAGCGCTTGGCCTCGTTGTAGGCGAACCAGCTCGCGGTATCACCACCAGTGCCGGGAATCAGTCCAGTGATAATGCCGATCCCGCTGGAACGGAGAATATTGGGTAGCAACCGCCGTAACTCGCCAAGCGATGGGATCAGCTTGTCGGTAATCTTGCTCGCTATTTTCCGGGACCCGTGGGCGTTCTCGATCAGCACCAGCGCCTGGGGAATCGAGAACAATCCAATCAGCGCCACGGTGAACTCGATCCCCGAGAAGAGGTTGAGGTTGCCGAAAGCCATCCGCGGCGTGCCGGTGATCAGGTCCATGCCCACCGTGCTGACCAGCAGTCCCAGGGCGCCGGACAGCAATCCACTCACCACCGAGCCCTGCGAGAGCGAGCCAATGATCGTGATGCCAAGCACGGCAATGGCAAACAGCTCGATGGGACCGAACTTGAGTACCAGCACCCCGAGCAGGGGCGCCGCGGTGAGCAGTGCGATGCCGCTCAACGTGCCGCCGATGAAGGAGGCGAAAAGCGAGACACCCAGCGCCCTGCCGGCTTGGCCCTGTTGTGACAGCGGATATCCATCGAGCACCGTGGCGGCGGCAGACGGCGTACCGGGCGTACGCAACAGAATGGCAGCAATGGAGCCACCGTAGGAGGCACCTACGTAAAGAGACGCCAACATGCTGAGCCCCGTGGCGGGGTCCATGCTGAAGGTCAGGGGCAGCAGCAGCGCCAGGGCCATGGTCGCCGAGAGCCCCGGCATGGCCCCGACGAAGAGCCCCAGCAGGGTACCCCCCAGGATCAGGGAGATGTTGGTGAACGTGATGACGTTGCTCAGGCCCACCAGGACGAGGTTTTCCATATGACTAAGCTCCAGGAGCCGATTCCAGGCACCTTCCGTCCCGCCCGGCCCGTGTCTGGCGATGACGCCAGCAGGGCCAGGCGTGACGGGATACCCATCGGGGCATCGGTGTCATGAGAGGAAAGGCGGCAACAGCGGCACGGGAAGCCCGAGGAAGCCGATGAATACCAGGCACACCATCGCCACCAGCAGCACAATGCCCACCAGGGCGAAGCGCAAGGAAACATGGCCGATCATCGCCAGGGCCGCCCCCATGAAGGCCACGGTGGATAACAGGTAGCCCGCGAGCGAGATGCTGTAGATGTAGAGCACGGCCAGCAGGAAGGCCACCATGGCCTTCCATTGCTTGCGCCGGCCGCCCTGCTCGGCGGATGCGTCCTCGCCCCCGTCGATACTGCCCTCCGCAGGCAAATCCATCACCTCGGCCGCTGCTCCCGCCCGGCGGCGCCGCAGTGTGCCCAGCACTTCCTGGCCTACCATTGACGCGCCGAACAGGGCCACCACGACCGAATAGATCAGGGGCATGTTGGCCGCCCGTGAAGGATAGCCGAGCGCATTGACGTAAAAAGTCGCCGCTACGCCGATGGCGAATATCCCCAGAGTCAGACGACTGGTGTTCATATCACACTCCCCTTATCGGTCGTGGTGGGCACCCGCGTGCCCTCCGCCTTACTCGTTGACCTCATCCTTGATGTCGTCCCAGATTTGTTCGAACTGCACTTCCATGTCCTGCATCATCTGGCCGTAGTCATCGCCGGTCAGGATGTCGAGGTTCATGGCGCGCTCCTGGGCGGTCTTCTGGAACTCCTCGTTATCCTTGAGGCTCTCGAAGGCGGCGATCAGCTCCTCGCGCGCCTCGTCCGGAATGCCCGCCGGCGCGCTGTAGCCGCGTGATGAACCGGCCACAACGTCGATGTCCTTCTCGCGCAGGGTCGGCACGTCGGGCAGCACGTCCAGGCGATCGCGCGAGAACACCGCCAGCGGGCGAAGGCTGCCGGACTGGATATGCCCATAGACGTTACCCAGGTTGTTGAAGCTGGCATCGATCTTGCCGCCCAGTGCCGCCGTGGCCGAGGGACCGTCGCCCTGGAAGGGCACCTTCTGGAAGCTCAGGCCGGTGGCCTTCTCGATCATGATGGTGGAGAAGAAGTCATCCCCGCCGACGCCGGAGTTGCCGACCGTTACCTCGCCGGGCCGCTCCTCGGCGGCGGCGAAGAAGTCCTCGACGGTCTGGTAGGGGCTGTCCTCGGGTACCACGATGATGCCGGGGTCGGTCACCACGTTGGCGATCGGGGTCAGCTCATCGATCGAGTAGTTGATGGCATCATTCATGAGGTAGTTGGTCATCAGCATCGGGGTGTTGGTGATGCTGACCACGGTGCCGTCGGCCGGCGACTGCTTGGCCAGCCGCGTCCAGGCGATCCCGCCGGTGGCCCCGGGTATGTATTCGTTGATGAACTCGGCCCCCAGCGCCTCGCGCAGGAAGGGCTGGGTCAGCTGGGCCAGGGTGTCGCTACCCCCACCCGCCTTGAAGCCCTGCAGGACCTTGATTTCGTCTCCCGCCGAGTACTCCGCCTGGGCGGCTCCGGACAGCAGGAGAGTGGATAGCAGGGTGGCGGCGAAAACTCCACGTTTTTGCATGGTGGTGACCTCGAATGTTGTTTGTCGTTGTGCTCTACGTTGGCGTGCAAGCCTTGCTTGCCGTTCCAACGTAGTAGGTTGAGAACACGATTGTCAATAATCTTGTCAATCAAGTTTAGAACGCCTAGCCTAGCGCTAATGGCCGTGTGAACGGACCACCAGTCACGCCGCGAATGAAATGAGGAAACCGCGATGAGTCAGGACTTTCACAACGACAAGAACGGCAACGGACAGCCCAAGGCACATGACGAGGACACCTCTACCAGGGGCATGTCCAATCGCCTGACCAACTATGGCGATGCAGACTTCTCGCTGTTCCTGCGCAAGGCCTTCATCAAGGGGATGGGCTACACCGACGACGCCCTGTCGCGCCCGGTGATCGGCATCGCCAATACCTACAGCGGCTACAACGCCTGCCATGGCAACGTGCCGGGGCTGGTCGAGAGCGTGAAGCGCGGCGTGATGCTGGCCGGCGGGCTGCCGGTAGACTTCCCCACCATCACCCTCCATGAATCCTTCGCCTACCCCACCAGCATGTACCTGCGCAATCTCATGGCGCTGGACACCGAGGAGATGATCCGCGCCCAGCCCATGGATGCCGTGGTACTGATCGGCGGCTGCGACAAGACCGTGCCCGCGCAGCTGATGGCCGCCGCCAGCGCCGGCATCCCCGCCGTGCAGGTGGTCACCGGCCCCATGCTGGCGGGTTCCCACCGCGGCACCCGGGTCGGTGCCTGCACCGATTGCCGCCGCTACTGGGCCGCCTATCGCGGCAATGACATCGACGACGCGGAGATCAACGAGGTCAATGACAAGCTGGTCCCCACCGTCGGCACCTGCTCGGTGATGGGCACGGCGAGCACCATGGCCTGCCTGGCCGAGACCTTGGGCATCATGCTGCCCAACAGCGCCACCGCCCCGGCCGTGTACGCTGACCGCCAGCGTATCGCCGAGCAGTCCGGCGCCCAGGCCGTGCAACTCGCCAAGGCCGGCGTCACCCCGGAGCAGATCCTCACCCCCAAGGCCTTCGAGAACGCCTTGCGCGTGCTGCTCGCACTCGGCGGCTCCACCAACGGCCTGATTCACCTAACCGCCATCGCCGGCCGCCTGGGCATCGAGATCGACCTCGAGGCCTTCGACCGCATGAGCCAGGAAACGCCAGTGCTCGTCGATCTCAAGCCCTCCGGCGAGGGTTACATGGAGGATCTGCACCGCGCCGGCGGCCTGCCCACCCTGCTGCGTGAGCTGGCCCCACTGCTGCACCTGGACGCCATGACGATCAACGGTCGCACGCTGGGCGAGAACATCGACGCCGCGGTCCACCTCATCGACCAGAAGGTGGTTCGGCCAAGGGACAAACCGGTCTACGCGCAGGGCGGTATCGCCGTGCTGGGTGGCAACCTGGCCCCCGCCGGTGCCATCATCAAGCAGTCGGCCGCCTCCCCCGCGCTGATGACGCATCGCGGACGCGCCGTGGTATTCACTGGGCTGGAAGACCTGGCCGAACGCATCGATGACCCGAGCCTCGACGTGCATGCCGACGATGTACTGGTGCTGCAGAACATCGGGCCCAAGGGAGCGCCCGGCATGCCCGAGGCGGGCTACATCCCGATTCCGAAGAAGCTCGCCGCCCAGGGCGTCAAGGACATGGTGCGGATCTCCGACGGCCGCATGAGTGGCACCGCCGCAGGCACCATCGTGCTGCATGTCTCACCCGAGTCCGCCGAGGGCGGCCCGCTTGGGCTGGTCCGCGACGGCGACATCATTTCCCTGGACGTACGCACTAACCGTCTCAGCCTGGAGGTGGACGACGCAGAGCTCGAGACCCGGCGCCAGGCGTTCCAGGCGACGACGTCAAGCGAGCCTCTGCTGGGCTACCGTCGTCTGTTCATGGAGCAGATCCTGCAGGCCGAGGAAGGGTGCGACTTCCGCGCCTGCCGCCCGATACCCACCTGCAAGGTGCCTGGAGGCCATGAAGCCTGAAGGCGCTATTGATACACTGGGCGAACGTCGCCGATGCAGGCATCGGCGATCTCCTCCAATCTGTCGATGCCCGCTGGGGAAGCGAACATGAGCCGAACTGCAGCCACCCTCGAGTCGCGTAACGCCGATGCCACGGAACCTGCCGCGGTGGTCGGCGTCGACGACATCGTGGCAGCCGTGGAAGAGGACATCGTGCTCGGCCGCCTGCATCCCAAGGAGCGGCTGGTCGAGGAGGCCATGATGGAGCGCTTCGATGGCAAGCGCCACGTGGTCAGGCAGGCGCTTTTCCAGCTCGAGAGCATCGGCCTGGTCGAACGCATCAAGAACCGTGGGGCCTTCGTCAAGAGCTATCCCCCCGAGGAGGTCGAGCATCTCTATGCCATGCGCGAGATCCTCGAGCTCGCTGCGGTCAATGCCCTCCCACTTCCCGCCCCACCCGAGTGGCTGGCGGAGTTGGAAGATATCCACCGACGCTACAGCGAGGCTGTCGACGCCCACGACCTTCGCCAGGTCTTCCACTTCAACATCGCCTTCCATCGCACTCTGTTTCGTGCCGCCGGCAACCCCTTCCTGTACGAAACCATTAATGAGTTTGCCCAGAAGGCCCACGGCATCCGCTTCATCGCCATTGCCGACAAGGACTCCCTGGCACAGGCCCGCCGGGAACACCAGACCATGATCGACGCGATACGCGACCAGGACCGAGAACGCCTCGCCCAGTTATGCCGTGAACATCTGCTGCCTTCCAAGAACCGCTACCTGAGCCTGTACCAGCACGCGTTCAAGTGATGGCGCGGTGAACACGCCGATGGGAGACTGGAGAGTAGTCTGGGTTGATAGACTGCAACGACTGACGCTCTCATGGAGAGTGCCATGCCTCGGCCATTGAGGGTCCGTGAGGTATTCGACATCCTCGCCAAGAAGAACCAGATGAAGTGCTTGCCGTCACCGCGTTGGGCCATTTGTGCAATGGGGCTCGACCTCGCGAGGGCGAACAGGCATGGTTATGCTCTCCCTTGGGGATTCTCGCCACTCGGTGAACACCCGGAGTGACTCACGGCATCCTTGCGACGCCGGAGGAGAGCGAGGATCCACCACCCGACCAAGCGTTCACGGACCCTGAGGCCAAGAAGGAACCCCCCATGTCGAACCGTCTCGCAAGACGCCTGTGCATGACCGCCGCGCTGTCATTACTAACCCTGGCCTTCCATGCCCAAGCCCAGCAGGCATCCCCTGGGAGCCCCGACCCCGATGTCAGCACCGAACAGTTCCGGGACTGGGAGGTGATCTGCCCGCCCGAGAGCAGCCAGGGCGGCTGCACCATGAGCCAGCTGATAACCAACCCGGACAACGACGAACCCCTGATGCGGGTAATCGTGGGCTATCCCCCCGAACTCGAGGGTCGGCCTGCGATGACCTTCCTGTTGCCATTGGGCGTGCGTCTCGCCGCGGGCCTGCAGCTGAGTGTGGGTAGCGTTGAGCCGGCCCAATTCCCCTACCAGGTCTGCCTGGAACAGAGCTGCCGTGCCGACCTGCCGCTCGAAGCCTCATTACATCAGGAGCTTCGCAGCGGCAGCAACGCGACCCTCAGCCTGATCGGGCCGCGCGGCAACCGCATGGACCTTGATATCTCCCTGATGGGCTTCACCGACGCCAGTGCCCGCATCGAGCCCTGACGGTTGAACCTGCCCCGCATAGACGCGAGCCCCGGCCCCCGGCATTGCATCCCGATCGTTGGACAGTGGTCCAACCGCAGGGGGCCTCCTCTTGGTTCGGCGGGGCTTTTCATATCTAGGAGTGAGGCGCCAGCAGGCGCGTCGCTCTGAATCGCGCCGAATATTTTAGTCACTCTCGGGCCAAAGGCCTATGCTGCAGTGACCTCGTCACTGGCCATCTCGTGCAAAGCCTTGACGATACCGGCGGCACCCGTCCGACTCAGCAAGCGCAGAGACTAGGAAAGCTTGGCGTAAGGGCTACAGAGAGCGAAGCGGCCGCCCATGCTGGTGATCTCAAGTCATCGATCGCTCGCACCCGGTCTCGGCTAAGTGGGCCCAATCAAGTGACTTTAGCAAACCGGATACAGCGCTTAAGACCAAATCAGTGAACAGTCGGCACCGATAGTCTATTAGTTATTTTTGATTTACAGTCATTTCTATCGACGCTGGTCACAACGTGGTCACAGGAGGGTCACAGACGAAGAAAAGGGCTTACGACATTGTCGTAAGCCCTTGAATTCATAGCAGACCCGGTAGTATTCGAACCTGCGACCCTCGGCTTCGGAGACCAATTCGTCTGCAAAGCCATATCTACTGCTGGTGGCGGATAAAAAATTAACTTTTTAACTTCAACAACTTAAAACGTGTAGTGCCCTATATGTTAATGCAGCGGGGACCGACTTAGTACATTCAATCTTCACGTATGCAGCGATAATGGCACAGGCTGTTACGTCTACAGGTGTCCAGATGTGGACAAATAACCATTGGCAATATAGCACCTACTGAGTACGGCTCTCAACATTAGCACCTCCCTATTTGGGCTGGGGCTCGATAGCGGATCTCATAGCATGGGGTCGGCGCAATAGGCTCGCGGATAAGGACACAGCAGTACTAGCCGACGACTCGGCGATCTGGATTCGACCCCGGCTCACCGGAGCTGATGCTTCCTTCACCTTGGCCATCCGAATCCAGCTATCGATCTCACCCGTGGTGTCTACCTGCTGCTGGACTGAAAGACCAAATGTGCGGAGGTAGGGGGACGGCAGAATGGCCAGTGCTCGCCGACTACGCAGAGAAAGCATCGCCGAGTTGCAGTGTCTCAGTGTCAGCAAGGCTCATCGTCCAGGGCAATGATCTGGCGATGGTCGTGGATACCGCCACAACCAACAGCGAATACCCAGGATCAACATGCCTGTGCACGGAGAAATCTCACCGTTGGTACATGCGTTAGCTTCCTGCTAGACGGTTGGCGGCCGAGTATTGATCAACTCCCACAATTGATCCGCTGCTGATGCGCCATCCCCTGTTTGCCGGTAACAGGCCACCACCAGCATCGGCCCTCCCAACCGCTCTAAGAGCGAGACGAGTTTCCCCGCATCTAGTGCCGACTCAATCAGGCCATGCGGCAGCCAGCCAATTCCCAGGCCTGCCAGCGACAGCTCTCTGATACCTATCGTGAAGGCTGTCTCACAGACTAGTTCAACGTCGTAACGACGTTGCAGATCCAGCAGGTAGGGGGACGACAGCACGCCGCCCAGAAAACTGCTGGGGTCATAGCTAATCAAGGGCAGCTGGGTCTGATTGTCGAGGTCGAAGATAGGTTGCCCAAAGCGATCGGCTGCGCAGACCGGCACGAGTTGCTCAGTTCCCAGCACCACCCGATCGACCTCCGCACGATCTACCCGGAGTGGCGAACCCTCGAGCTCGCTGCACAACAGCAGATCCGCGTCGCCCCGCTGGAAATCGCGGATGCAGTCGCTGCGGTCCGACGATCTGACTTGCAGCCTGGCGTGCGGGGCATGCAGGCGAAAGTGTCGCAGCAGGCGGGGCAGGTAGCTGACGGTGAGGGTGTGTTGGGTGGTCAGAATCGCGCGCGGTCCTTGCGTCGCATCCGCGCGTATGCGACCGCGCAGGGCATACAGGTGTGCCAGCCAGTCGCGAAGCGATGCTTCATAGGCTTGCGCATGGGGTAAGAGCGTCAGGCGTGGTGAGTGGCGATCAATCAATTCCACGCCTAGCCAGTCCTCCAATTGTCGGATACGCCGCGAGAACGCCGGTTGGGTGACGAAACGCCGTTGCGCCGCCTGTGAAAAGGTGCCTGCTTCAATTAGCGCAAGAAAGTCTTCGATCCACTCTATTTTCATGATTAATTCCCGTGAATCTGCTTTTTAACAGCAACAACATCTTTCTATGCAAAAAATTAATCGCTTGAAAGTATCTTGGCATTAGTCGGGGTGATCCGAAAGGCACTAGCTTTACAAGCAGACCAAGCAATAGCAGGCGACGGTTCGCCACTCCCTTGGTCGCTGGTCATAAAGAGAACACGCTCATGCAAAAAATTACTCGCCTGGAGGCCCGCATGCATCTGTCCCGTTTCCCTCGTATCCGTCTTGGACACTTGCCGACACCGCTCGAGCCGATGGATAACTTGAGCCGTCTACTGGGAGGGCCGCGCCTGTGGATCAAGCGCGATGATTGCACTGGCCTTTCCACCGGTGGCAACAAGACCCGCAAACTGGAGTTCCTGATGGCCGATGCCCTGGAGAAAGGGGCCGATACCATCATCACCCAGGGCGCCACCCAGTCTAACCATGCGCGCCAGACTGTGGCGGCGTGCTGCAAGCTGGGGCTCGAGTGCCACATCCTGCTTGAGGATCGCACCGGCAGTCATGACCCCGCCTACAACTACAACGGAAACGTGTTCCTTGATCAATTGCATGGCGCAACGGTTAGCAAACGTCCAGGTGGCACCGACATGGCGGCCGAGATGGAGCGATTGGCCGGTCAGCTCAAGGAAGATGGCAAGACGCCGTACATCATTCCCGGGGGTGGATCCAACGAGATCGGGGCGCTGGGTTACGTCAATGCCGCCCTCGAACTACTGGCCCAGGCCAATGACATGGGGCTTCAGATCGATCACCTGGTGCACGCAACCGGCAGCGCCGGCACCCAGGCTGGGCTGGTCACGGGGCTTGCTGCCTGCAATGCAGGCATTCCGGTGCTCGGCATCGGTGTGCGCGCGCCTCAGGAAAAGCAGGAAGCCAACGTGTTTGCGCTGGCCCAGAAGACCGAAGCCAAGATGGGGCTTTCAGGTGTAGTGACCCGGCAGGACGTAGTGGCCAACTGTGACTATGTCGGCGAAGGGTATGGCATTCCCACCCAAGGCATGGTCGAGGCCGTCACGCTGCTGGCGCGCCATGAAGGCCTCCTGCTCGATCCGGTCTATTCCGGCAAAGGCATGGCGGGCCTGATCGACCTGATTCGCAATGGTCACTTCAAGGAAGGCGAAAACGTCGTCTTTCTGCACACCGGCGGCAGTGTCGCGCTGTTCGGATATCCCGAGGCTTTCCATTTCCCTGACTACATGGCGTGACAGCACCCGCTCGGGCCTGAGCGTGACTGCCTCACCCCAGTGCGTTTGGAATCAGCAGCATTGCGGAGAACATAATGACAATTCGACACATCAAGTCGGCGCAAGCGGCCGAAACGGTCACCGCGGAAGACCTGCGCATCACCACCGCGGTGAGAGACATGCTCGACGATATCCGCGCACGTGGTGAGGTCGCAGTTCGTGAATATGCCGAAAAGTTCGATGGTTGGAAGGGCGATTTCGTGCTCAGCGATGATAAGCGCCAGCGACTCATTGCGACGGTCCCTCAAGCAACCAAGGATGATATCGACTTCGCTCACCGTCAGATTAAGCGCTTCGCTGAGGCGCAACGCGACAGCCTCGTTTCTTTCGAGATCGAGACCGAACCAGGAGTTGTGCTGGGGCAACGGGTACTCCCCGTAGGTTGTGCCGGCTGTTATATCCCGGGTGGCCGCTACGCGCATGTCGCCTCAGCGTTGATGAGTGTCGCCACTGCCAAGACCGCGGGTGTTGCGCATGTAGTGGCCTGCTCGCCGCCGCGAGGTGACAGCATCAATCCCGCGGTAGCGTATGCCCTGGACGTGGCCGGCGCGGATATGATTCTGGAGATGGGCGGCGTGCATGCCATGGCGAGTATGGCCTTTGGCCTGTTCGGTGGTCGTGAAGCCGACATTCTGGTGGGGCCGGGCAATGCCTATGTGGCCGAGGCCAAGCGGCTGCTGTTCGGTCAGGTCGGCATCGATGTGTTCGCCGGGCCAACCGAATCCGCGATCATTGCCGATGACACCGCCGATCCCATGACCATCGCTGTTGATCTGGCCTCTCAGGCCGAGCATGGCCCCAACTCTCCCGTCTGGCTGTTCACTACCAGCGAACCCTTGGCGCGCAAGGTCATCGATCTGATGCCCAAGGTCGCCGATGACATGCCCAACGCCGAGGTGGTACATGCCGCCTGGCGTGATTACGGCGAAGTGATCGTGGGAGATAGCCGGGAAGAGATCGTCGAGGTCAGCGATCGCTATGCCTGCGAGCATCTCCAGGTGCTATGCGAAGAACTCGATTGGTGGAAGGAGCACTTGAGCAACTACGGTTCGCTGTTCCTTGGTGAGGGGAGCACTGTCACTCACGGCGACAAGTGCTCGGGGACCAACCACATCCTGCCGACCAAGCGCGCTGGCCGTTACAGCGGCGGTCTCAACGTGCACAAGTTCATGAAGGTGTTGACCACTCAGCAGATCAGTGAAGAAGCCAACCGCACGTTCAGTGCCGTGGCCTCACGAATTTCGCGCACCGAGGGCATGGAAGGTCACGCCCGCGCCTGCGACTGGCGGCTGACGAAGTATTTCCCCGATGAACAGTGGGACTTCCCCGTCTACCACCAGCAGCGCTACTGAGGGTCGTCACATGCGTCGCTTCGCGAAATCGTTCACCCAGCAGGAGCCACTTTCCGAGGCCTCGATCGAGGCAGCGGTGGCGGTGATGCGCTCCGGGCGGCTGCATCGCTACAACCTGATCGATGGGGAGAAGGGTGAAACCGCACTACTGGAACAGGAATTTGCCGAAGTCCTGGGCGTTCCCTATGCGCTTGCCTGTGCATCGGGTGGCTATGCGCTGCAATTGGCGCTAAGGGCCTGCGGGCTCGAGCCGGGGGACCGTGTGCTGTGCAATGCCTTCACCTTGTCACCGGTGCCCGGCAGCATTCATGCAGCGGGAGGCAAAGCGGTATTGGTCGACATCCTCGACGACACCACGGTCGACCCCGATGACCTGGCGGCGGCGGCACGGGAAACCGGCGCGCGTTTCTTCATGCTCTCGCACATGCGTGGCCACATTGGCGACATGGATGCCATCGTTGCGGTCTGCGATGCGCAAGGGATCATCCTGATTGAAGACTGTGCCCACACCATGGGCGCCAGTTACGCGGGCAGGCCGAGTGGCATTTTCGGCAAGGTAGGATGCTTCAGCACCCAGACCTACAAGCATATCAACTCCGGCGAGGGTGGCCTGCTGGCCACCAGCGATCCGGAGATCATGCGCCGGGCGGTCATCATGTCGGGCTCATATATGCTGTACGACCGCCACTTGGCCGCGCCGGAAGCCGATAGCTTTCGCGAGACCAGACTCGTAACGCCCAACATGAGCGGTCGCATGGACAACCTGCGCGCGGCCGTGCTGCGACCGCAGCTGGCCGAGCTCAAGGAGCGCCAGGCCCGCTGGAATGCGCTTTATCGGCGTATCGAACACGGGCTGAGCGAACTGTCACAGGTGCTCACCATTCCGCGGCCTGCCGAGGAAGACTTCGTGGGCAGCTCGATTCAATTTCGGCTGCCATCATTGTCGCCGGATCGAATCGCTCAATTCGTCGCCGGCTGCGAGACGCGGGGCATCCCCCTCAAGTGGTACGGCAAGCCACAACCCGAAGACTACACCAGCCGCTACGACAGCTGGCGCTATCTGCCAGCCACGCGAGCACTGCCCAATGCGGATCGTATTCTGGCAGAGCTGTGTGACCTGCGGCTTCCACTGACATTCACTGAGGAGGAGTGCGACGACATTGTCCAGCTGATGGGCGATGCCATGGAAGAGGCAACCGATAAGACCAAGAACCCATAACACCGACATTACCCGATTGGAGTGATAACAATGTTCAAGAAAACACTGCTGACAACTGCCATCCTCGCTTCGCTGACCGTGCATGCGGCCCATGCCAGAACTTTCCAGGTGGGCATGGGTGATCCCATGGATTCCGACCAGGGGGCTTTGGCCCAGCGCTTCGCCGAACTGGTCGAGCAACTCTCGGATGGTGAAATGGAGGTCGAACTATTCCCCGGCGGTCAACTCGGGTCCGAAACCGGCATGATTCAGGATACTCGCATCGGCAAGCTCGATTTCGCCTTGATCGGCATTGGCAACCTGACTCCTTATGCATCGCGACTCGGTGCGCTGACGATGCCCTATGCCATTCGCAGCCATGCTGATGCGGTGAAGGCAACGACCGGCCCACTGGCGGACCGTTGGAATGCCATCGCCGAGGAGGAGGCTGGTGTACATATCGTCAGCTGGCTCTATTCCAACTTTCGGTATCTCACGAATTCTGAACGCCCCGTCACTACGCTCGAAGATCTCGAGGGACTGAAGATTCGCCTGCCGCAGAATGAACTGATGCTGGCGACGTATGAGGCTTGGGGAGCAAGCCCCATCAGCATGTCCTGGCCAGAAGTATTTACCGGCCTCCAGCAGGGGGTGATCGATGGTCAGGATAACCCCTACATCGTCAATTACACGATGAAGTTTCATGAAGTGCAGGACTATCTTACCGAAGTGCATTACCAGTATTCGCTTCAGCCAATTGTCATGGGCGTCAGAACCTACGAGAAACTGAGCGATGAAGAGCGTGCGATTATCGACCGGGCCGGTCTGGAAGCACAGCTCTATGCACTGCAGTTCCAGCTGACAGAAGCCTCCAAGGCACGTGCAGGCATGGAAGCCGAAGGTGTCGAGGTCTCCTCTCTTGAAGATGAGGATGAGTGGATTCGGATTGCAAAAGAGCAAGTCTGGCCTGAGTTCTATGACGACATTGGTGGCCAGGAATTTTTCGAGGAAATGCAAAAGGCATTAGGGCACTGAGTGAACGTGGGCCGGATTATCGAATGAAATTCGGCCCACTCCTGATGCTCATTCTCACTCGAGAAGGAGGCTTCTATGTTAGCATTTGCAAAGCTCAACCACATCGAAGATTACGCCTGTCGCTTCCTGCTCGGGGTGTTCGTGGTCTTGTTGTTTGCCCAGGTAGTTCTTCGGGTGACGCTCGGCATTGGCATGGCCTGGATGGAAGAACTGGCACGTTATGCCTTCATTTGGTTCGTCTTCCTTGGTGCCGCTCATGCCGCGCATTTAGGTGCGCACAATCGCCTGCAAACCCATATAGATCTCTTGCCAAAGAAAGTAGCTAATACGCTTCTTTTACTGGTTGATTTAATCTGGGTCGGTTTCTGTCTAGTGCTGGCATGGAATAGTTTTGACCTGATCGGTTTGCTATTGGAGTTTCCCTACAAATCACCCGCCCTTGGGTGGTCACTGGCGTATGTCTACTTCGTTTTCCCAATTGCCTTCGTATTGATGGCATTCCGTGTGCTGCAAGTACAGTACATGAAATTGGTCAAAGGCATAGAGCCTGGTGATATTGACAAGAAGGAAATCGAGCAGGCTATGCATGAGATCGAAAGGTCTCCCTCAAATATTAAAGAGGGGTAAGAATCATGGCTGCGACAGTTCTATTTTCAATTTTTGGTGGACTCCTGCTGTTTGGCGCTCCTATTGTCGTGGCGCTCGGGGTTGCCTCCATGGCGGTTTATCTGTTGAGCGGAGATGATATCAGCTCACTGATTGAACTGGCCTTTTCCGCCATCAATTCGTTCCCACTCATGGCGCTACCATCATTCATTCTCGCCGGTGCCCTGATGGGGGATGCCGGCATTGCGCGGCGGCTAATTCTTATCGCTGAAGAGCTGGCCGGGCCCGCCGCCGGGGGGCTCGGTGCCGCTGCCGTCATGGCGTGCATGTTTTTCGGTGCCATTTCAGGCTCAGGGCCGGCAACAACTGCCGCCGTTGGCATGCTGGTGATCCCGGCCATGATCGAGCGTGGCTATGGGCGAAGCTATCCGGCGGCCATCACCGCGACCGCCGGTGGGCTTGGTGTCGTGATCCCGCCCAGCATGCCGCTGGTCATCTACGGTGTCACAGCCAATGAATCGATCTCGGCGCTTTTCATGGCCGGCGTGATTCCCGGCGTCATGCTTGGCGGCGGTTTGATGATTGCTAACTATATTGTAGCAAAACGTAACGGCTACCAGGTCGAGGGAACCAGGTACGATGGTAAGCGTGTCTTCAAGGCATTGAAAGATGGCTTCTGGTCGCTGATGGCGCCGGTAGTGATTCTCGGCGGCATTTATTCTGGACTATTTACGCCGACAGAGGCCGCTGTCGTCTCCATCTTCTATGCGCTCTTTGTGGGAATCTTCATTCATAAGGAATCCTCACTCATAGGACTCAACGAGGCGTTTCAAAATACCACTTGGCTCACCGGCCGCGTACTGATCATCATGTTTACCGCGACAGCATTTGGTCGCATCCTCGTGGAGAACCATAGTCCGGCAAGGATTGCCCAGGGGATCCTGCAGATCACCGACAGCCTCTGGCTGATCTGGTTGCTGGTCATCGGGTTTCTCTTGATTGTCGGCATGTT
>DATISN010000004.1:0-3226 GCA_035581765.1 Halomonas sp. | reverse complement strand
ACGTGGCCGATGATCGCGGCCTGGCCATAGCCGAGGGCATGCAGGGCGCTGAGACAGTCCGCCGCGCGCTCGGCGGGTACGCTGGCCAGCAGGCCGCCGGCGGTCTGCGGGTCGAACAGCAGCGGATAGCGGGGATGGTCGACCCACGCCGCCTGATCGTGAATGGCCCGGCGCAGGCGCACGTTGGCCGGTTGCAAGGAGCTGAGAATGCCCGCGGCGACGGTCTGTTCGGCGCCTTCGAGCAGCGGCAGGGCGCTCAGGTCGAGTTCGGCATCGACGCCCGAGGGGCGGGTCATCTCGACCAGATGCCCCAGCAGGCCGAAGCCGGTGAGATCGGTGCAGGCGGTGGCCCCATACTCGCGCAGGCAGGCCGCGCCCTGGCGATTGGACTGGCACATGTGCTTGAGGGCGGCGTCGATCCAGCGCCCCTTGGCGGCAAGCCTGGCGTGGGCGGCGAACAGGGTGCCAGTGCCGATGGGCTTGGTGAGGATCAGCGCCTGGCCGGGGCGCAGGCCGCCCTTGGTTAATATGGAATCGCTCAGGGCGCTATTGCCTCCGACATCGATCAGGCCGTTGACCGCGAACCCCAAAGCCAGCTCCTGACCCTCGCCGGTGTGTCCGCCGACCAGGGAGCAGCCGGCTTCGTTGAGCACCTCCAGGGCGCCGCTCATCATCTGGTACACCGTGTCCTCGACCTTGGCCTCGAGCCCCTGCGGCACTGTGGCAACAGCGGTGGCGGTCTGCGCCTCGGCGCCCATGGCAAAGATGTCACCCAGCGCATGATTGGCCGCGACCTTGCCGAACACATAGGGGTCGTCGATGAAGGCGCGAAAGAAATCGACCGTGTGCACCATGTCCTTGCCCGGCGGGACGCGCACCACGGCGGCGTCGTCCGGGGCGTGCAAACCGACCAGAATTTCCTCGCGCGGGAAGGGCTCAAGCGTCGACAGCGCCCGCGACAGCACCGAGGCGCCGACCTTGGCGCCACAGCCGCCGCAGCGCATGGCAAGCGCCGAGATCGCCTGGGCGCTCTCTTCCTCGTTGAGCGCTACCCGGCTGGTCTTCGGGGCCTTGCCCTGGTGCTCCTCCATGGGCGGCAGGTCGTTGAATCGCGTCATGAAGCGCCGGTCGATCCAGTCCTTCCAGCGCCAGACCCAGTCGCCGGCCAGATACAGATCGCCGCGAGAGGCCACGGCGGATTTGTCACCGGTGCTGATCAGGGCCAGCCAGCGGCGCTGGGGGCGATAGGGCTTGAGTGACCGGCCGGTGACGGCGGCGCGCAGGTTGTCGGCCAGCGGGCGTCCCTGGCGCACGGCGAAGACACCGGCCTTCTCGCGGGGGTGGTTGACCTGGGTGGCGATATCGCCGGCGGCGAAGATGCCGGGGTCGCTCAGGGACTGCAGGGTGTCGTCGACCTGGATGAAACCGTCGTCGTCCAGCGCCAGGCGCGTCTCGCGCAGCCAGGCGGCGCCGCCGGCGTTGGTGACCCAGACGATTTCGTCGGCGGCGTGCCAGTCGCCTGACGCGCTCTGCAACCGGCCCGCCTCGACGGCAACCACGTCGGTAGCGGTATGCAACTCGACGCGGCGCTCGGCCAGGGTGCGCTGGAAGTGCTCCCGCACGCGGGCATTGTGCGTCGGCAGTATCTGACGGCCCCGGGTGTAGAGCGCGAACACCAGTTCATCGGGGTCGCGCCCCTGGCGGGCAAGCTCGCCACGCAATCGGGTCTGCATGGCGAGCAGCAGTTCGACCCCGCCCGCGCCACCGCCGACCACCGCCACGCGGGTCCTGCCGTGGTGGTGCCTGATGCGATCAATGAGTATCTGCCAGCGGTCGTTGAACTGGTGGATGGGCTTGACCGGCACGGCATGCTCGTCGGCCCCGGGCACCGCATCGACCCGTGGCGTCGAGCCGATGTTGATCGACAACTGGTCGAAGGGTACGGGCGGTCGCGACCGGCACAGCACGGTTCGGGCGTCGTGGTCGATGCCCACGGCCTCGTCGCTGAAGAAGCGGGCGCCGGCGTACTGGGCGAGTCGGCGCAGGTCGATATGCACCTGGTCATAGGTGTAATGGCCGGCCACATAGCCCGGCAGCATGCCGGAATAGGGCGTGTGGGTGTCGCGGCAGATCAGCGTCAGGCGCACGCCGGGTTCGGGCCGCATGGCGAAGCGCTTGAGCACGCCGACATGACTGTGTCCGCCGCCGACCAGCACGATATCGCGCAATACCGGGGAATCCGGTTGCTGCATGGGAAGACTCTCTCTAGATTGAAGGATCACGCTCAGCATTGTTCACTAGGTCATTGTTCACGAGGATACGCCATGACCCCGGCCGTGCGCTTTCACGATCAGCATGTTGACGAGGCCAATCCGTCCTTTCTCGATGACGTGATGGCAGGCCTGAGCGCCCGGCCCAAGGCGTTGTCGCCGAAATACTTCTATGACCGGCGTGGCTCGGCGCTCTTCGAGCGCATCTGCACCCAGCCGGAGTATTACCTGACCCGCACCGAGGAGCAGATTCTCGCCGCGGCCGCCGACGAGATCGCCAAGCTTGCCGGCCCCGAGTCGCTGCTGGTCGAGCTGGGCAGCGGGGCGAGTCGCAAGATTCGGTTGCTGCTCGAGGCCATGCAGCCCGCACGCTATCTGGGTGTCGATATCTCGCGCGAGTTCCTGCTGGAAAGCACGCGGCGTCTCGCCGCCGATTACCCCTGGCTCGAGGTGCATGCCGTGTGGGCGGACTTCTCCCGGCGGCTGGCATTGCCCCAGGACGTGAGCGGGGGACGCGCGGTGGCCTTCTTCCCGGGGTCGAGCATCGGCAACTTCGAACCGGCCGCGGCCGAGGCCTTCCTGGCCGGGCTGCATCGTCTGCTGCCGAGGGGCAGCGGGCTTTTGATCGGGGTCGACCTGATCAAGCATCGTGACATCCTCGAGGCGGCTTACAACGACGCCGAGGGCGTGACGGCGGACTTCAATCTCAACCTGCTTAACCGCTTTCGCGATGAGCTTGGCGCCGAACTCGACCCGGCGGGTTTCCGGCACCTGGCGTTCTACCACGAGGCGGCAGCGCGCATCGAGATGCACCTGGAGAGCCGCTGCGATCAGACGATTCGCGTGGGCGGGCAGAACTTCTCACTGGCGGCGGGCGAAACGCTGCATACCGAGAATTCATGCAAGTACAGCGTCGACGGCTTCCAGGCGATGGCGCAGCGTGCCGGTTATGCCCC
>DATISN010000003.1:0-6444 GCA_035581765.1 Halomonas sp. | reverse complement strand
CGATACCGATGACGGGATCGCACGCATGACCATCACGGTCGAGGTCGATGGCCTCGAGACGCTGGGGCGGCTGTTTGCGCGCATCCAGCAGCTCTCCAACGTCATCGAGGTGCGGCGGCTGCGCAGCGGTGGCAAGCCCGGCAAGCGCAAGGGGAAGACCTCATGAGCGACACCCGCTACGATCTCGATGACCTGCTGACGCTGATGGCCGTGCTGCGTGACCCGCAGCAGGGTTGTCCCTGGGACGTTAGGCAGGACTGGGATTCCATCGTGCCGCATACCCTCGAGGAAGCCTACGAGGTCGCCGACGCCATCGAGCGCCGTGCCTTCGACGAGCTGCCAGGGGAGCTCGGCGACCTGTTGTTCCAGGTCGTCTATTACGCGCAGTTCGCTGCCGAGCAGGAACGCTTCGATTTCCGCGACGTGATCGACGCCCTGACGGCCAAGATGCTGCGCCGCCATCCGCATGTGTTTCCCGATGGCACGCTGGCCTCGCGGCGCCCGCCCGGGGTCGGCGTCGAGGAAATCGAGACGCGCCAGGTGCATTCCCGCTGGGAGCATCTCAAGGCGGAGGAGCGTGAAGCGCGTGCAGGCAACAGCGAGGCGGTCTCGGTCCTCGATGATGTGCCGCGAACGCTGCCGGCGCTGACGCGGGCCGGGAAGCTCTCCAAGCGGGCCGCCCGGGTCGGCTTCGACTGGCCGAATTCGCGCGGTGTGATCGCCAAGATCCGCGAAGAGCTGGCGGAGATCGAAGAGGCGCTGGCGCTCGACGACCGTGATCAGGCCATCGAGGAGGTCGGCGACCTGTTGTTCGCGGTGACCAACCTGGCGCGCACCCTCAAGGCCGACCCGGAACAGTGCCTGCGGGCGACCAACGCCAAGTTCGAACGACGGTTCCGGCATGTCGAGGCGGCCCTGGAGGCCGATGGCGTTGCCTTGCCGGAGGCCGGGCTCGCGGCCATGGAGTACCACTGGACCGTCGCCAAGGCTCTGGAACGCGCCGGCGCGGCGACAAAAGCCCCCATCGAGCCATCGTCCCGCTCTCTTTCTTCTTCTGTTTCTGGAGATCATCGGCCATGAGCCATGACCTGCACGAGTCGCTGCGCGACAACGTCCGCATTCTGGGCGACAGCCTGGGCCGAACCATCGCCGACGACCTCGGCACGGGGTTCGTCGACAGGATCGAGACCATCCGCGCCTTCGCCAAGCGCGGCCGCCAGGGCGAGACCCAGAGCCGTGGCGAGCTGATCGAGTACCTGCGACGGTTGCCGGATCGCGATCTGCTGCCGGTGACGCGTGCCTTCAATCAGTTCCTCAACCTGGCCAACATCGCCGAGCAGCACTATCGCGCCCGCTTCCGGCGTGTCGAGGATTACCGACCCGGCTCCCAGCCGGTGCTCTCCGAGCTTCTCCAGCGGGCCCGCGATGCCGGCCATTCGCCACGCCGCCTGGTCGAAACCCTGGCCGGCATGCAGGTCGAACTGGTGCTGACGGCTCACCCCACCGAAGTCATTCGCCGCACGCTGATTCAGAAATACGACGCCATCGACGACTGCCTGACGGCGATCGAATCCTCCGTTGACTATCCCGAGCGAGGCCTGCGTGCCCAGGGCCGGCTGGAGGAGCTGATCAGCCAGGCCTGGCATACCGATGAGATACGCCATGAACGCCCGACGCCGGTGGACGAGGCCAAGTGGGGCTTCGCGGTGATCGAGAACTCCTTGTGGCAGGCGGTGCCCGATTTTCATCGCGACCTGGACAACCTGCTGCTGGAAACCGCAGGCGAAAGGCTGCCGCTGGACGCCGCGCCGATTCGCTTCGCTTCGTGGATGGGCGGCGATCGCGACGGCAACCCCCATGTCACGGCCCGCGTCACCCGTGAAGTGCTGCTGCTGGGACGCTGGATGGCGGCCGACCTGTACCTTCGCGATCTCGAAGCCCTCAAGTCCGAGCTCTCGATGTGGAAGGCCAACAGCGCGCTCAAGGCCGAGGTGGGAGACGTCGCGGAGCCCTACCGGGAGCTGCTGCGTCGGCTGCTGTCACGCGTCGAGGCGACCCGGGACTGGGCGAAGGCGCGGCTGGACGGCGAGGTGTTCGAGGGCGGGGCGATCATCGAGAATCGCGACCAGCTGTATGCGCCTCTGCTGGCCTGCTACCGGTCGCTGTGTGACGTGGGCCTGGATACCATCGCCAATGGAGCGCTGCTCGATACCCTGCGGCGCATCTCGGTGTTCGGCGTGACGCTGACCAAGCTCGACCTGCGCCAGGAGGCCAGCCGCCATGCTCAGGTCATGGAAGAGCTCACCGACGGCCTGGGACTCGGGCATTACCGCGACTGGGACGAGTCGCAACGCCAGGCGTTCCTGCTCGAGGAACTGGTGTCCCGCCGGCCGCTGATTCCTCGCCGTTGGGAGTGTTCCACCGAGTCCCGTGAGGTGATCGATACCTTTCGTGTCATCGCCAGCGAGCAGCCCGAAGCGCTGGGGACCTATATCATTTCCATGGCGGCCCAACCGTCGGACGTGCTGGCCGTGGCGCTGTTGATGAAGGAGGTCGGCGGTCGGGTCAGTCTGCCTATCGCGCCACTCTTCGAGACCCTCGACGATCTCAACCATGCCGGCAACGTCATCGACCGTCTGCTGGCGCTTCCCGGCTATCGGGCCCTGGCGGGCGATCGCCAGGAAGTGATGATCGGTTATTCGGATTCCGCCAAGGACGCGGGCCAGCTGGCCGCCGCCTGGGCCCAGTATCGTGCTCAGGAATCGCTCGTGGAGGTATGCCAGCGGCATGGGGTCGACCTGACGCTCTTCCATGGGCGTGGCGGCACCGTGGGCCGTGGTGGTGGCCCGGCGCATGCGGCAATTCTCTCCCAGCCTCCGGGCTCGGTGAACGGCAGCCTGCGGGTCACCGAACAAGGAGAAATGATCCGCTTCAAGTTCGGGCAACCGGAGATCGCCCTGCGCTCGATGGAAATCTATGCCTGTGCCGTGCTCGAGGCGTCGTTGCTGCCGCCACCGGCGCCCAAGCCAGAATGGCGCAAGGAAATGGACCGCCTGGCCGAGATCGCGCACGGTGCCTATGTTGGCGTGGTGCGCGAGGACCCCGACTTCGTGCCCTATTTTCGGGCGGTGACCCCCGAAGGCGCGCTGGGTCGGCTGCCGCTGGGGTCGCGGCCGACCAAGCGTCGGCAGGACGGCGGGGTGGAGACGCTGCGCGCGATCCCCTGGATCTTCGCCTGGACCCAGATCCGCCTGATGCTGCCCGCCTGGCTAGGCAGCGGGGAAGCATTCGCCCAGCGCCTGGAGGAAGAGGGCGGTCTCGAGAGTCTCAGGGAGATGCGTGATCAATGGCCCTTCTTCGGGACCTATCTGGACATGCTGGAAATGCTGCTGGCCAAGGCCGATGTGGGGATCGCCACCTATTACGAATATCGGCTGGTCGACGAGCCGGCCCTCAAGGCGTTGGGAGAACGGCTGCGTGGCCGCTTTGTGCGTCTTCACGACGTCGTGCTGCAAGTGCTCGACCAGCAGGAGCTGCTGGAGAAGACGCCGCTGATTCGCCAGGCGATCGAAGTACGCAATCCCTACATCGACCCGCTCCACGGTCTGCAGGCGGAACTCCTGCAGCGCAATCGGGACGCCGACGGTGCCATCGGCGCCGATCTTTCCCGCGCCTTGATGGTGACCATGGCCGGGATCGCCACTGGGCTTCGCAATACGGGCTGAAGCAAAGATAAGAGAAGGGGGAAGGGGAAGAGAAGCTCTTCTCCCTCTTTAGGCGAGTTAGGAGCCCGTAAGGCGCGAGCCCAAGGGCTGCCGGGAGTCACCGACGGCTATAAGGGTCTGGAAGGGGGATATAAAAAGGCCTAGAAGGGGATATGTACCGAGGCGGTCACCAGATTGAGGTGCGCCATGCTGGGTGCGTCGAACTCCTCATATTCCAAGCGACTGACCAGGCCGTTGAACTGCAGGCGAACCCCAAAGCCTTGCACTCGCGCTGTTCCACCGGTGTCCAGGGCCAGTGCGTCATTGGGGATGATAGGATCGCCCTCCCATTCGGCAAACCCCGACTTCGCGTATAGGCCCCACTGGCCGAGGCGCAAACCGGCGATCAGGCTGCCGCCAAGGCTGGTGGTATCGAGGATCAGTGCCTGCCCACCGAAGCGCGTGGGCACCTCATCGCTCTCGCGATAACTGACCTCGGCGCCCAGGTCCAGAAACGGCAACTGCCACGGAGAAAAACCGGCGGTTAGCCGGAATCCGGAGGTGTAGCCATCCTGCGTCTCGATATCCTGTCCCTCGATCATCACGCCATTCTCCAGATGCATGAGATCGCTCGCTTGCGCGACATAGGCGGGCGGCGCAGCATCGGCCAGCACGGCAGCACTGGCGAGAATCGCCAACGGGGGTGCCAGCAAGGCGGCAAGAAGGCGTCCGGTTTTCATGGTCCATTACCCTACACGTGAAAGTGCTAAGGAAGGCCTAGTGAGAGTTGCCGTGTCTAAACAAAGGCAAAGAAAGATCCGCGCAAAAAGCGCGATCGAAGGAAAGCAAATCGATTTTGCCTCGCTTCAAGATAGCAAGGTCAGGGAAGTGACGCCAATGTCGCACTTCTTCGGTGATCGGGACGAGGCGGGATACGAGAGTCTCCCGCCCCTCGCAAGGGGCGAGATGAAGTCAGGGTGGGTGTCCGCTCAGGAGGGTTGCTTGACCGTGCGCAGGTAAGGCTTAAGGGTGGTATAGCCCTGGGGATATTTCTGCTTTGCCTCCTCATCGCTGACCGAAGGCGGAATGATCACATCGTCACCATTGCGCCAGTTTACCGGTGTCGCCACGGTATGCTTGGCGCTCAGCTGGAGGGAATCGAGCAGCCGCAGCACCTCGTTGAAATCACGCCCCGAGGTCATCGGGTAGATCAGCATGGCCTTGATCTTCTTGTCGGGACCGATCATGAATACCGCCCGCACCGTGGCGTTATCGGCCGGCGTACGGCCCTCGGCGCTGCCTTCGAGTTCCGCCGGCAGCATGTCATAGAGCTTGGCCACCTGAAGGTCGGTGTCGCCGATCATCGGATAGTTGGGCGCGGCGCCCTGGGTCTCCTCGATATCCTTGGCCCATCTGGCGTGATTCTCCACGGGATCGACCGACAGACCGATAATCTTGGTGTTGCGCTTGTCGAACTCCGGCTTGAGCTTGGCCATGTAACCGAGTTCGGTGGTGCAGACCGGCGTGAAATCCTTGGGGTGGGAAAACAGCACGCACCAGCTGTCTCCGATCCAATCGTGAAAATTCAGCGTGCCTTCGGTGGTTTGCGCGGTGAAGTCAGGCGCGGTATCGCCGATTCGTAAGCCCATTGTGTATCACTCCCATGTGAGAAAATCGGTCATCGGGCGAGGCGGGTGACGTCTCACCTTTCATGACTCGGGTGGTACAAGCATAGCGCCAGCGCCGCGCCCGTCGTCAAGTCGATTGACGCGCTGCAAGATATCGAAAATGCATCTGGATATGCGCGGCCGGGAGGTCATGACGTCCTGCCGCCGCGAGCAGAGGGCCGAGAATTGCCTCATGTTCGGTAGGGCGGTCGGCCATCACGTCCTGCAGCATGGAGGCCAAATTGTTAGCCGTGGCGTCAACCACCTGCCAGACCAGCCTGCGCCAGCCGTCGCGACCTTCGCCTTCGGGGGGCGTCACGCCCTCGGCGGCCATGATCGCCGCGACTTCCTCGATCAGCGCCTCGACCTGCGGACGATAGGGTGGGTCGCGCAGCACGCCATTGGCAATGCCGAAGCGTGCCACCAGCGGATTGATGGCGGCATTGACGGCAAGCTTGCGCCACAGCCTCACGCCAATATCGTCAACCGGTTCGCTGGGCAGGCCGGCGAGACTGAGATCGGCGGCCAGTCGCGAGGCGAGCCAGCCGTGGCGCCCATTCAGCGCACCGATAAAGGTCTGGCCATGCCCGGCGTGGGTGACCTGAGCGTCGTCCTGCACATGGGCGCCCTCGGTGGTGGAGGCGCAGAGGAGCGGACCCGGCCAGCGCCGGGCGATCGCCTGCTGGCTTCCGACGCCGTTCTGCCACAGCACCAGCGGCGTGTCTGCGGGCAGCGCTCGCGCCAGGGTGTCGCAGGCGGATAGCGCCGTGGTGGCCTTGGTGGTCAGGTGCACGATCGGTGGCGTCTCGTCCGGCAGGGCGTCGATCACGGCGACAGCCAGCCGGCGGGTCAGCGTCTCGCCCTCCGGCGTCAGTAACCGCTGAATGGGGGATAGTGGGCGTCGCCCGATCAAGGTGACAAATGCATTGTCGGCCAGCCGCAGGGCGATCAAGCGGCCCAGGGCTCCGGGGCCGACGATCCAGTGGGAGGTCAGGATCATGTCAGTCTGCTCGGGTTCATCGTCTCGGGTTCATGGCTTCGACGTTAATCAAAAGGATACTTCAGCGTTGGGT
>DATISN010000002.1:0-6343 GCA_035581765.1 Halomonas sp. | reverse complement strand
CTGTCTTGGCCCGCTGGTCAGCCGGCCGGGGCGCATGGCCGTGGCCCAGCTCGGCCAGAGCCTCGACGGACGCATCGCCACCGAAAGTGGTCATTCGCATTACATCAATGGGCTGGAAAGCCGCATCCACCTTCACCGGCTGCGCGCCTTGATGCAGGCGGTCGTGGTGGGGGCGGGCACCGCCTGCGAGGACGACCCGCAGCTCACCGTGCGCCATGTGACAGGACCCCAGCCGGTGCGAGTGATCCTCGACCCGCGCGGACGGGTGCCGGCGAGCCTCCAACTGCTTCAGGACGGTGCGGCACCGACCCTGCATCTGCATGGTGAAGGCGCCGAGCCTGCCGGGCCGGTGGGCGGGCACGTCAGCCGTCAGGCCCTGCCGGTGCGCGATGGTGGATTCGCCCCCGCCGCCGTGCTCGACACCCTGGCGCAGCGCGGCCTGGAGCGGGTGCTGATCGAAGGCGGCGGTATCACCGTGTCGCGTTTTCTCGAGGCCGGCGTGCTCGACCGGTTGCATCTGATGGTCGCACCGCTGCTGATCGGCTCCGGACGCCCCGGCCTGGTCATGACACCCATCACAATGCTCGATGAGGCGCTTCGCCCCGTAGCGCGCACCTTCCGTTGTGGCAATGACACCCTCTTCGACCTGGATCTCACCCGCTCCTTGGCTTCCTGAGTCATCGTCCTGGACCGTTCTGCTCCCCCTCGCCTGCAAGAGGCACATCGCCCCCGGTAACGCGGCGATCAATACCAGCAGGCCATAGGCCATCGATACCGCCACGCCCTGGGCCGGGGGCAATCCGGCAAGCCCCCAGACAAACGCCGCGGCACCCTCACGCACGCCCCAGCCCGCCACCGAGATCGGAATCAGCATCGCCATCAGCACCGGTGGCACCAGCGCCAGCAGAGTCGTAACCGGCAGCTGTACGCCGATGGCGCGCGCCGCACAGACGAACACCAGGGCATAGCTGATCACCACCAGAAGAGAGCCGAGTAGATGCTTCGGCCACACCGAGCTTGCCAGCAGGCTGCGATGCAAATCCGCCCCCAGCCCTTCGAGAAAGGCCGGCGGACGATGCATCAGATACCGGGCGACCCCGCCGATCGCCAGCGCCAGCGCTATCCCGCCGATGAGCCAAACCGGGGAAAAGAGCCTCGACAGCGCATCGCCGAGCACGCCGTGCCAGAGCGGGGAGAGCCCCACCACCAGCAGCGTCAGTAACACCATCGCCAGCTGGCCGGAGGCTCGCTCGATGATCACCGCGCGCCAGGCGCTCCCCTGACGACCGCTCGCCTTCGAATGGCGCCAGGCGCGGGCAGCGTCTCCGGCCACGCCGCCGGGCAGCAACTGGTTGAGAAACAGGGCCAGGTAATACTCGCGTACCGCTCGATGCCAGCTCAGCGTCAGGTCGAGAAGCCGCGCCGTCAGCCGCCAGCGCCAGGCGCTCAGCAGCAACGGCGGCAGTGTCAACATTAGGGCGAGCAGTGCCCAGCCGGTCGACAGCGCTTGCACCTCGGCGAGAATGTCGGCGGGTTCCAGCCACCACCAGAGCGCCGCCAGCAACAGCAGGCCCGTGGCCGGGCGCAGATGGCGCCACCCCGGGCCACCAGCGCTCATTGCCCCTCCGCGGTCAGCGGCGGCAACGCCAACAGATCAAGGTGGCCCACGGTGATGCCCAACTCGCCACGTTCCAGGCCGGCCAGACGACGCTCGCGCCAGCGTTGAAGCCGTTCTTCCTCGCCGGGCGCCTGATCGCAAGCGGCCGCGAACCAGCCGTCGACCAGTGCCTTGGCCAGCGGCCACATCTCGTCTTCGCCAGCCGCCAGGCACCAGGGTGAGGCGACGCATTCCACCCGATAGCCGGCCTCCCTCAACAGCGTGGAGAGTATCGCGGGGGCTTCGCCACCCAGCGCCAGTCCCAGCCCCTTGTCGCTAACCTGATGGGCCTGGAAAAGGGTGCGCACGGCGGTGTCTTCGTTATCCTCGAGACGCTCGCCGTCGGCATTCAAGAAGCCCCAGTCACCGTCCACGCTCAGGGTGAACAGCATCGCCAGGCGGCGTTCGGCGCAGGCGCTGACCAGGATCTCGGCCCAGGCGCGCGACACCAGATCGAAGAGTGCCGAGGCGGTCACCAAGTCAACATCGTCCAGCAGGGCGTGATCCACCGGCGCCAGGTCGCGGCAACAGGTAGCCACCGACAACCGCTCACCGCCGCCATCACGCAGCCGGGCCGCCTGGTGGCGTGCCAGGGCCAGCAAGCCGGGGTCGTGATCGATGAGCCGCCAGTGCTGGGGCCCGGGCAAGCGCGGCGCCAGGAACCGCAGGTTGCTGCCGGTGCCGCATCCCAGGTCGAGGATGCGATGGGGGCCGGCGCGAGTGGCCAGCCAGTCGGCGGCCAACCCGGTCAGGGTATGGCTACGCGAACGGGCATCGAGCGCTTCCCGGCGCGCCAGCCAGTCGGGACTGAACACCGCCTGGGGCGCCAGGCTCGGGGCCTGGCTAGCGTCAAGCTCAAAGGGAGAATCGAGTTCTTGTCTGCTCATCGATGAACCTCCTCGTACGCGGCGTCATGAGCGGCTGTGGCCCGCGACGCATCGATGTCATCAAGTGCCGCGATGAAACGCTCACCGGCCTGTTGCCAGTCGGCCAATGCCTCGCGGGCCTGGCGCGCTCCTCGACGCAGGCGGCGCCGCAGTGCGGCATCATCGAGCCAGTCGGCCAGGGCGTCGCGCAGTGCCTGGGTATCCCCAGGCGGCACCGCGATACCCGCGTGTGGCGGCAAGGTGTCAGCCAGCGCGCCACCGGTGGTGGTGATCACCGGTAACCCGCGCGCCAGCGCTTCGGTGACCACCATCCCGTAGCCCTCGTAGTGAGATGGTAGAACAAACAGCTCCGCACGATGATAGGCATCCGCCAGACCACTGGCGTCGCATTCGCCAAGCCACGCCAGACGCTCGTTCAATCCCAGACGCTGCGTCTGGGCAAGCAGCTTCGCGGCATGGGCCGGGTCGCGATCGTGGCTGCCGATCATCGCGCCGACCCAGTCGCGATCGACGAGTTCGGCCAGTGCCTCGACCAGCAGCTCATGCCCCTTGCGTGGTGTCAGGGTGGCCACGCACAGCAGCCGCCGGGGGCCAGGCGCCTCGAGATCCATGGCGCTGGCGGCGAGCGGCGCCGGGTCGACGCCGGGCTCCACGACGCGGATGCGCTCGCCGGGCACCCGGTAGCGCGCCAGGCCACGGCCGGTGTGAGGACTGGTGACGATCACCCGGCGGGCCAGGGCCAGCGCGCGCGACTCGCTTTCGAAGAGCTGCGCTTTGGCTGACGGCGCAAGTCCCGTCTCGTCGGCGAGCGGGTGATGCACCAGCGCCACGATCGCCAGGCGATCGGCGTGCGGAGCGATGATCTCCGGCATGCCGCCCATGGCCAGCCCATCGATCACCACCCGGTCGCCGTCGGGCAAGGCGGCGAGCGCCTGGCCCATGCTGGCGCGGGACACGGCATCGGGCTCGGGAAAGCGGCCATCAAGCCCCTGCACCGCCACCTTCCAGCCGCGAGCGCGCAGCGCCGCGACGATACGGGCGTCATACACGTAGCCGCCGGTCAGCTGGTCGGGATCGCCGGCCACTAGCAGGGTCAGGTCGCGCTGCGGGGCTCGGGGCATCAAAGCGCTCCTTCGTAACTGGCCCAGGCGATATGGGATTCATGCAGCGTCACGCACAGGGCTTCCAGCCCACTGGCGCCCTCGCCCAGTCGGCCCAGCTGAATCGCGGTGGCCAGACGCTCGAAAATCACCCTTGCCATGCATTCGGTCGTGGTGTTGCGGCCCTGGAACTCCGCCAACTCATCGAGATTCTGGAAATTGAACTCGCCAAGCACTGACTTCAAGGTGTCGCTGGCCAGGCCGATATCCACCACCAGACCATCGCTGTCGAGCTCGCGACGCTGGAAGGTGACATCGACGACATACGTCGCGCCGTGGGTGCGCTGGGCGGGGCCGAATATCTCGCCAACGAAGCTGTGGGCAATCATGAAGTGATCACGAACGGTCAGGCGATACATGGCAAAACGTCCTTGGGTCATGGGGTGGTCGAATACCGCAGGCGATGGCAGAGCACTTCGCCGGCGGCCTCGACCAGGGATGGCATCAGCTCGGGCAAGTCGATGAATCGGCTTTCGCCGCTGATCAGCGCATCGAGCCGCGGATCGCGCAGCAGTTCGAGGGCAAGCGTCAAGCGGCGGCGATAATCCCACCGAGGAGTGCGCTCTACGGGAAGACGGCCCACCTGGCTGGCACGCAGGGTCAGGCGACGCGAATGAAAGGCCTCGCCTAGCGGCAGGCTCACGTCACTGGCCCCGAACCAGCTCATTTCGATCACCCGCGCCTCGGCGCCCGCCAGGGCCAGGGCCAGTCGCAATCCTTCGGGGTTACCGCTGGCATGGATCACGATGTCCCGCTCGTCGCGCAGGTCGTCGGCATCAGGCGTCGTGAAATCGATGCCCAGCGAGGCAGCAAGCCCGGCGCGCCCTGTCGCCACGTCGACCAGTTGCACGCAGGCGCCGGGGATCGCCGCACAGAGCCAGGCCACCAGCGTGCCCACCACCCCGGCGCCGATCACCGTGATGCGATCGCCGACACCCGGTGCGGCGTCCCAGACGCCGTTGATGGCGGTTTCCATGTTGGCGGCCAAGACCGCCCGCCCCGCGGGGAGGCCCTCGGGTAGTGGGGTAACCGCCTCGGCCGGCACCACGTAGCGATCCTGATGAGGATAGAGGCAGAAAACCTCGCGGCCCCGCAATGCAGGGGCACCCGCCTCCACGACCCCCACGCTGACATAGCCGTACTTGACCGGCGCCGGAAACTCGCCCATCTGGAACGGCGCACGCATGCGTTGCCATTCGCTCTGCGGCACTCGACCCTGGAACACTAGCGCTTCCGTACCCCGGCTGATCGCGCTGTACAGCGTCTTGACACGCACCTCCTCCGAGGTCGGTTCGGCCAGGGGTTCCGGCTGCAAGGCGCCCCGGCCGGGCGCGAGTGTCCAGAAGGCGGTAGCGGTGTGGCTCAACATCTCGACATTCCTGCTGACGGGTGCAAGGTCATGGCCTAGCGTCGCCATGACATCAATCATTGCAAAAGCGGAGCACTGCAAAAGCTGTTCATTGCAAAAAGGACTGTCCATCAGGATGGCATACTTCTACAATAATGCTACAAGATTTTAAGTCTGCATAATACAAGACGTTCTCGATAGGGCTAGGCTAAGAAGAAAACCGCCTGGCTTTGACAACCCACCCTAGGACACCGGATCGATGGCCTCACGACTGTCGGGACGCTACGCCCCGGTACTGCTGGAACTGATGACCGGCTTCGTTGCGCTGACGATTGCCAGCCTGATGCTGTGGCTTTGGCTCGAAGCAAGCCCGGTGGTTCCCTTGGCAGCGATTGTGACCTTCCTGGTGCTGGCCGGATTGATCCTCTACTTCATACCCGATCGCTCGCGCTGGCTGGGCTGGGCCAACCGCATCACGCTTGCCCGCGGCATCCTGATCGCCATGCTCGCCGGCGCCCTCGCCGACCCGAGTCTGTTGGCTTCACACTCGCTTCCTCTCGTCATCCTGGCGACCCTCGCTCTGCTGCTCGACGGGGTGGACGGCTGGATTGCGCGACGCACCCGGACCGATAGCCTCTTCGGGGCACATTTCGACATGGAACTGGACGCCTTCTTTATCCTGGTGTTGTGCGTGGCATTGATCATGCTCGGCAAGGTGGGGCTCTGGGTCGTGTTGATCGGCGCCATGCGCTATGCCTTCGTCATGGCCGGCCTGCGCCTGACATGGTTGCAACACCCCCTGCCGCCGAGCCAACGACGCAAGACGGTCTGTGTCTGGCAGATCGCGGCACTGATGCTCGGACTATTGCCGATTATCGACTCCATGGTCGCGGTCTGGCTGGCGGCAACGGCGCTGGCCGGGCTCGCTGTTTCTTTTAGTATCGACATCCTGTGGCTATATCGCTACGCCAGGCCGTGAGTACACCCTGTCATTCACTACCACCACCGACGTCAGCGCGAAACAAGAGTCGCGTTGCGCGATGAGGGCCTTGCTACTGCACCGCAAAGCCGTCGGCCTGGAGCCGCCATAGCGACTCGAAGGTGCCGCCCTGTTGACGCAATTCGCGAGGCGGCCCATCTTCGACGATCGTGCCGTTGTGCATGACCACGATGCGATCGAAGGTGGATACCGTGGAGAGCCGGTGGGCGACAGCCAGCACGCTACGCCCCTGGACGAGTTCGGTGAGCGCCATCTGTATCTCGCGCTCGGAGTGCGTATCCAGCGCTGAGG
>DATISN010000001.1:0-19060 GCA_035581765.1 Halomonas sp. | reverse complement strand
ATCTTCGTCAGCCTGGTGCATGAAATGATCGCCCAGGATGCCAAGAAGGGCCTGGCGACGCTGTGTATCGGTGGCGGACAGGGTGTGGCGCTCGCCATCGAACGCTAAGTAACCTGATCTTGATAACACGCTAGCCGTAGCCCCTGAAACGACACCGCCCCCGCAGCCAGGCTGCGGGGGCGGTGTTTTTCTTGCCGCGAAACGTTGTCTACTTACAGCTCGGGCTCCGCTGCCTCGGCGGCCTCGAAAGCGGCCTTCTCTTCCGGGGTCATCTCCTTGATGGTGAGCTTCACCCGGTTGCGGTTGTCGATGTCGAGGACCTTGACCACGATCTCGTCGCCCTCGTTAAGGAACTCCCGAACGTCGTTGACCCGCTCGGGGACGATCTGGGAGATGTGCACCAGGCCATCGGTACCCGGCATGATATTGACGAAGGCGCCGAAATCGGCGATGCGCACCACCTTGCCGCGATAGAGCTTGCCGATTTCCGCCTCGGCCGTGATGGCCAGTACGGTATCGATGGCACGCTTGGCGGCCGCCTTGTCCTCGGCGTAGATGCGCACGGTGCCGCTGTCGTCCAGATCGATCGAGGCGCCGGTGTCCTCGCAGATCTTGCGAATGGTGGCGCCGCCCTTGCCGATCACATCGCGGATCTTCTCCGGGTCGATCTTGATGGTGGCCATCGACGGCGCGTTCTCGGAGACCTCGGCACGGCTCTGGGCAATGACCGTGCTCATCTGCTCGAGGATGTGCAGGCGCGCCTCATGGGCCTGCTGGAGCGCAGCCTCCATGATCTCCTCGTTGATGCCCTCGATCTTGATATCCATCTGCAGGGCGGTGACACCCTCGACACTGCCGGCCACCTTGAAGTCCATGTCGCCGAGGTGATCCTCGTCGCCCAGGATGTCGGTGAGCACGGCGAAGCCGTCGTCATCCTTGACCAGCCCCATGGCGATGCCGGCCACCGGCGCCTTCATGGGAACACCGGCATCCATTAATGCCAATGAAGTCCCGCACACCGACGCCATGGAACTCGACCCATTGGACTCGGTAATCTCGGACACGACACGGATGGTGTAGGGAAAGTCCGCCTCGGAGGGCAGCATTGCCGCCACACCACGACGCGCCAGCCGCCCATGACCGATCTCGCGACGCTTGGGACCGCCCATGAAGCCGGCTTCACCCACGCAGTAGGGGGGGAAGTTGTAGTGCAGCATGAAGCGGTCCTTGCGCTCGCCCTCCAGCGACTCGATCAGCTGGGAGTCTCGCAGGGTCCCCAGCGTGGCGACCACGATTGCCTGGGTCTCGCCACGCGTGAAGATGGCCGAGCCATGGGTCTTGGGCAGGCTCCCGACTTCGATATCCAGCGGACGCACGGTCTTCAGGTCGCGCCCGTCGATACGCGGCTCGCCCTTGACCACACGCGAGCGCACGATGCGCTTCTCCAGGCCCGCGAAGGCGGCCTTCACCTCGTCGGCGTCGAATTTGCCGTCACCTTCACCGGCCAGCTGCTCGACGGCCTCCGCCTTGATCGCGGAGAGGGCGTCCTGGCGGATCATCTTATCGGTCAGGCGGTAGGCCTCGCCAACCTTGTCCTCGAAGGCTTCCGCTACCGTCGTCTTCAGGGCGGTATTCTCGATGGCAGGCTGCCAGTCCCACTTCGGCTTGCCGGCCTCGGCGGCCAGCTCCTTGATAGCCGAGATGGCGACCTGCATCTCCTGATGGGCAAACAGCACCCCGCCGAGCATCTCGTCCTCGAGCAGCTCCTTGGCCTCCGACTCGACCATCAGCACGGCCTTCTCGGTGCCTGCCACCACCATGTCCAGCTCGGAGCCTGTCAGCTCTTCCACGGTGGGGTTGAGAAAGTAGCCCTTGTCATCGTTGAAGCCGACGCGCGCCGCGGCAATGGGGCCGTTGAACGGCACACCGGATATCATCAGCGCGGCGGAGGTGCCGAGCATCGCGGCGATGTCCGGGTCATGATTGCGATCGGTGGAAAGCACGGTGCACACGACCTGCACCTCGTTCATGAACCCCTTGGGGAACAGCGGGCGGATCGGTCGATCGATCAGCCGCGAGGTAAGGGTTTCCTTCTCGGTGGGACGCCCTTCGCGCTTGAAGAAGCCGCCGGGAATCTTGCCGACCGCGTAGGTCTTTTCCTGATAGAACACTGCCAGCGGAAAGAAAGGCTGGCCGGGATTGACGTCCTTCTTCGCCACCACGGTGCACAACACCACGGTATCGTCCATGGTGACCATTACCGCACCTGTGGCCTGGCGGGCGATGCGCCCGGTTTCCAGGGTGACGGTGCTACGACCGTACTCAAACGTTTTCTTGACCGGATTCACGGCGACTTCCTTCAACTTTTCGATGTTTTGATCATTTCGGCTCGGCGACCATTTTAGGCGGTCACGGACGGGAGAGCCACCATATCGATAGGTGGCAACCCGCGGCGTTCTTTCGCCCCAGAAACGAGAAACGGGCAGCCCCGCAGGGCTACCCGTTTCATCGTCGTCACTGCCGAAAAGGCCGGGGCCACGCAGCATAAAGCGCAGGAGTGACCCCCTTTTCGCTTAGCGGCGCAGGCTGAGGCGCTGGATAAGAGCCTGATAGCGCTCGAGATCCTTGCGCTTCAGGTAATCCAGCAGCTTGCGGCGCTGGTTGACCATGCGGATCAGGCCACGACGCGAGTGGTGGTCCTGCTTGTTTGTCTTGAAATGATCCTGCAGGCCGTTGATGTTGGCGCTCAGCAGGGCCACCTGTACTTCGGGGGAACCGGTGTCGTTGTCGCCACGACCAAATTCGTTGACGATTTCGGCTTTCTGTTCAGCGGTCAGTGCCATCTGTCTCTCCAGTAAGCAATATGCCTGAGTGGTGAAAAAAGTGAGACCACGCATATTTGCAGTCTCGAACGTTTCTCCCTTAATCGACTGCCGTACTGAGCAGTCGTTTCGGCGCCACCTCCTGTGGCCCCGTTATCGTGCCGAGGCCCAGAAAGGCCTCACCATGGTAGAGTCTTGCGGTCTCGCCCGCCGCCAGCCCGTCGGTGCCGACACTGGCCGACTGGCCATGGTTGAGCCGTCGATCCGCCTCGGCATTCACCTTGAGCTCCGGCAGATGCGCGACGAGCGCATCCACGGGCAACAGCGTCGCCTCGCGCTCGGCCTGGCCGGCTAGCCCCTCGAGTGTCTCGAGGCTCAGCATGCGCGAGGCCTCGAAAGGCCCCGTTGCCAGACGGCGCAGTGCACTGATGTAGCCGCCACAGCCCAGGGCACGGCCGATATCCTCGGCCAGGGTACGAATATAGGTGCCCTTGCTGCAACGCACCTCAAGTTCGAAGGCCTCGCCCTCGAAGGCGAGAAGGCGCGCATCATACACCGTCACGCGACGCGCTGCACGCGCTACCGTCTTGCCTTCCCGTGCCAGCTCGTAGAGCTTGCGCCCCTGATGCTTGAGCGCCGAGTACATGGGCGGGACCTGATCGATGTCGCCACGAAAGCCTTCGAGCGCCGCCTCGACATCGGCCTCGACGAGACGCGGCACCGCGAAGCGCTCGACCCGCTCGCCCTCGGCATCGCCGGTGTCGGTGATCGCCCCCAGTTCGACACGAGTGCGGTAAACCTTGTCGGCCTCCAGCAAATGCGCCGAGAACTTGGTCGCCTCACCGAAGCAGACCGGCAACAGCCCCGTCGCCATGGGGTCCAGCGTCCCGGTATGACCGGCTTTCTGCGCCTGGAACAAGCGTCGCGCCTGCTGCAGGGCATGGTTGCTCGACAGTCCCTTGGGCTTGTCGAGCAGCAGGACACCATTCACTGGCAGACCCCGACGACGACGCGCCATCAATCACGGCCTTCCCGGTCGTCCGGCGCCTCGCCCGGCTCGACCCACGAGCCATCCTCGGCATCCTGACGCAAGCGATCGCTCTGTACCGCCTCGTCGATCAGCGACGACAACCGTTGGCCGCGCACCACGCTTTCATCGTAGTGGAAGCGCAGTTCGGGCACATGGCGCAGCTTGACGCGCTTGGCAATCTGGCTGCGCAGGAAACCGGCGGCCTGCTTGAGCACCTTGAGGTTCTCCTTGATCCGCGCGGCATCCTCCTCCCCCAGCAGCGTCACATGGACATCGGCATAGCCGAGATCACGGCTCACCTCGACGCCACTGACGGTGACCATGCCCAGGCGCGGATCCTTGACCTCGCGCTGGATGAGCACTGCCAGCTCCTTCTGAAGCTGATCAGCGACTCGGTCGGTACGCTTGAACTCGCGCATTAAGGCCTCCTCGAGCGGTTAGAGCGTGCGCTCGACCTTGATCTGATCGAAGACCTCGATCTTGTCGCCGACCTGGACATCGTTGTAGTTCTTCACGCCGATGCCGCATTCCATGCCGTTGCGCACTTCCTGGACATCGTCCTTGAAGCGGCGCAGCGACTCGAGCTCGCCTTCGTAGATCACCACATCCTCGCGCAGCACGCGGATCTTCTTGTGGCGATGCACCGAGCCCTCGATCACCATGCAGCCGGCGATGGCACCGATCTTCGGCGCGCGGAAGACGTCGCGAACCTCGGCAATGCCGACGATCTCTTCCTTCCACTCCGGCGCCAGCATGCCGCTCATGGCCTGCTTGACCTCGTCGATCAGCTGGTAGATGACGCTGTAGTAGCGCAGGTCCAGCCCTTCACGCTCGATGATCTCGCGGGCCGCGGCGTCGGCACGCACGTTGAAGCCGACCACGATGGCGTCACTGGCCAGCGCCAGGTTGGCGTCGGTACCGGTGATACCGCCCACGCCGGAAGACACCACGGCGACCTGCACTTCATCGGTGGAAAGTTCTTCCAGCGCGCCCTTGATGGCTTCCAGCGAGCCCTGCACGTCGGCCTTGAGCACGATGTTGACCTTGGCAGCGACGTCCTGGCCCATCTGGCTGAACATGTTCTCCAGCTTGGCCTTCTGCTGACGCGCCAGGCGCACCTCGCGGTACTTGCCCTGACGGAAGTTGGCGACCTCGCGGGCCTTCTTCTCGTCGGCCAGCACCATGAAGTCGTCACCCGCCTCGGGCGTACCGTCAAGCCCCTGGATCTCTACCGGCATGGACGGACCGACCGCGTCGACCTGCTTGCCGAGTTCGTTGGTCAGGGCACGCACACGACCGTAGTGGAGACCGGCGAGCACAATGTCACCCTTGCGCAGAGTGCCGTTCTGGACCAAAACGGTGGCCACCGGACCGCGACCCTTGTCGAGACGCGACTCGACCACAACACCCTTGCCAGGTGCTTCCGGGACGGCCTTGAGCTCGAGCACCTCGGAGACCAGCAGGATGGACTCCAGCAGGTTATCGATGCCTTCCCCGGTATGGGCGGAGACGTGCACGAACTGCGTATCGCCGCCCCACTCCTCGGAGATCACGCCGTGCTGCGAGAGCTCGTTCTTGATTCGGTCCAGGTCGATGCCCGGCTTGTCGATCTTGTTGACCGCGACCACCATGGGCACTTCCGCCGCCCGCGAGTGTTCGATGGCCTCGATGGTCTGGGGCATCACGCCGTCGTCGGCGGCCACCACCAGCACGACCACGTCGGTCGCCTTGGCACCGCGAGCACGCATGGCGGTAAATGCCGCGTGGCCCGGGGTATCCAGGAAGGTCACGCCACCGTGATCGTCTTCGACGTGATAGGCGCCGATGTGCTGGGTAATGCCACCGGCTTCCCCGGTCGCCACCTTAGCCTTGCGGATATAGTCGAGCAGCGAGGTCTTGCCATGGTCGACGTGACCCATGACCGTGACGACCGGCGAGCGGGTGATTTCCTCGCCCTCGTAGGAGATGCCCTCGAGCACCTCGGTCTCCAGCGCATCGTCCTTGACCAGCTTGGGCGTGTGGCCCATCTCCTCGACCACGATGGCCGCGGTGTCCTGGTCGATCGTCTGGTTGATGGTCACCGCCGCGCCCATGGTGAACATGGCCTTGATGACTTCGTTGGCCTTGATCGACATCTTGTCGGCCAGGTCGGCAACGCTGATCGACTCGGGAATCGACACCTCACGCACGATCGGCTGGGTCGGCTTCTGGAAGCCATGCTTGCCACCACTCTGGCCACCGCTACCGCGACGGCTGCCACGGCGCTCGGCACGCTTGACCTTCTTGCCACCCCCGCGGCGGCGTTCGTCACGATCGCCACGCTCGTCTTCACGATCACTGCGACCCTTCTTGCCGGCGCCAGCCTTGGTGGTCGCCTTCTTGACCGCAGCACGGCGAACGTCGCTGCGACCTTCCTTGGGGGGTGCCGGCGGCTCACCGGGAGCAGGCGAGTTGTCGTCCATCTCCGGGACCAGAATGTCCGGCTGGGTGACGGCCTTCTCGGCCTCCAGCTTGGCCGCGGCCTCGCGCGCCGATTCCTCGGCGGCGCGTGTCCGGGCTTCCTCGGCCTCGCGAGAATCGCGCTCCACCTGGGCCTGGCGTGAATCGGCCATGTCGCCCACCAGTTGGCGGGGGCCGGTATCCTGCTCCGGCTCGGGCGCAGGCGCTTCTTCTTCGGCACGCTTGACGTAGGTACGCTTCTTGCGCACCTGCACCTCGATGGACTTGCCACGATCGCCGGTCTTGATGCGGCTCTTGGTCTTGCGCGTCAGGGTCACGCGATTCCTGGCGCCCGGACCGCCACCATGGCTCTTGGTGAGATGGTCAAGCAGTCGACGCTTGTCCTCCTCGGACACGGCGTCGCCTTCCGACGTGTGTCCAAGTCCGGCATCTTTCATCTGTTCGAGCAGACGAGGCACTTCACGCCCCACCTTCGCTGCAAAATCCTTAACGGTCATTTCTGACATTACGACCCTCCTCAGCCCGTGACCTAATACTGTTCGCAATCGAATGATTCATGATTCGAATGATTCGACATCGAGCTAGATGCTCTTGAATTATTCGCCTTCGAACCACGGCGCACGGGCAGTCATGATCAGTGCCGCGGCGCGCTCCTCGTCCATCCCTTCGATGTCCATGAGATCATCGACGGATTGTTCGGCAAGATCTTCCATGGTGACGATCTTTCGGCTGGCCAGGATAAAGGCCAGGTGACGCTCCATGCCGTCCATTTCCAGCAGGTCGTCGGCCGGCTGGGCGCCATCGAGTTCCTCCTCGGAGGCAATGGCCAGGTTCAACAACTCATCCTTGGCGCGAGCGCGCAGCTCTTCGACCGTTGCTTCATCGAACTCTTCGATCTCAAGCATTTCTTCCACCGGCACATAGGCGACTTCCTCGATCGAAGTAAAGCCTTCCTCGACAAGCAGGCGCGCCACCTCTTCATCGACCTCCAAATGCTGGATGAAGTGTTCGACCAGGCTATCGATCTCCTGGTCGCGCTTGTCCTCCGCCTCATCCTCGGTCATGACGTTGAGACGCCAGCCGGTGAGTTCGGAGGCCAGGCGAACGTTCTGTCCGCTGCGGCCGATGGCCTGGGCCAGATTGTCCTCGGCGACGGCCACGTCCATCGCATGAGCATCCTCGTCGACGAGGATCGAGGCGACTTCAGCCGGTGCCATGGCATTGATCACCAGCTGGGCGGGATTATCGTCCCACAGCACGATATCCACCCGCTCGTTCTGCAGCTCCGAGGAGACCGCCTGCACGCGCGAGCCACGCATGCCGACACAGGCACCGACGGGATCGATGCGCCGGTCATTGGTCTTGACGGCGATCTTGGCACGCGACCCGGGATCGCGGGCAGCGCCCTTGATCTCGATGAGCTGCTCGGCGATCTCCGGCACCTCGATCATGAACAGTTCGATGATCAACTCCGGGCAGGTGCGCGACAGGATCAACTGTGCGCCGCGCGCCTCGGGGTCGACCTTGACCAGCAGGGCACGCACTCGCTCGTTCATTCGATAGCGCTCGCCCGGGATCATCTCGCTGCGCGGCAGGAACGCCTCGGCGTTATCGCCAAGGTCGATGATCAGGCCATCGCGTGTCGTCTTCTTGACGATACCGGCGACGAGCTCACCTTCACGCTCGGCATAGATGCGCACGACTTCGGCACGCTCTGCCTCGCGAACCTTCTGCACGATGACTTGCTTTGCGGTCTGTGCGGCGATCCGGCCGAAGGAGGCATTCTCGATGCGCTCCTCGACAACGTCGCCCAGCCCCAGCGGCGGGTCGCGGCGCTCGGCGAAGGAGAGCTTGATCTGGGCATCGGGGCCGTCGAAATCGTCGTCTTCAATCACTTCCCAGCGGCGAAACGTTTCGTAATCGCCCGTGCTGCGGTCGATGTGCACCCTCACGCTGGCTTCCTGATTTTCGAAGCGCTTACGTGATGCGCTGGCCAGTGCCGCCTCGACGGCCTCGAAAATCACCTCGCGGGGGACGCCCTTCTCGTTGGAGATCGCATCAACGACCGTCAGTATTTCTCTACTCATGCCTTTGCCTCGCCAGAAAACCTGTCCTTGACCACCATGTTCATATGCCGACCCCGGGTGCTGAGCTCAATCATCGAAGCGAGGCACCAGACGCGCCTGATCGATGGTGTCGATGGGAAAGCAATATTCTTCACCGTCGAGCTGCAGCAGAACGTCATCGCCCTCGACGCCGGCCAGCAATCCCTGGAATTTGCGACGCCCATCGAAGGGAGTGCGCAGCTTGATACTCACCTGATGGCCGCGATAGCGGGTGAAGTGATCGAGCGTAAAGAGCGGTCGGTCCATGCCGGGCGACGACACCTCGAGGCGATATTCGCCATGGATGGGGTCCTCGACATCGAGTACCGCGCTCACCTGACGACTCACATCGGCGCAATCATCGACCGTCACACCATTGTCATGTTCGATGTAAATCACCAGCCGCGTGTGCTTGCCCTGGGACAGGTAATCGATGCCCCACAGCTCGAGGCCCATGGAAGCCACCACGGGCTCGATCAGCGCTTGCAGTGCCGCATCCTTGATTGCCACGGAAAAACTCCTACAGCCGTTGCATCAGGCACCTGGCCGGGAGTGAACAGGAGAGTCAGGTGGCTGATTGACATGGACCGGATCAACACCCGCCATGCCCTGCATCGCCGGGTTGTCTGCTAACAAAAAGCCCCTTCACAGGAAGGGGCTTTTACAAAAAACCTGTCGTACCTCTTCCCCATAGTAGCGGCTGTTGACTTCGATGAAACTCGAAGCACGCCTGCCAGGAAGATGGTAGCGGGGACCGGATTTGAACCGATGACCTTCGGGTTATGAGCCCGACGAGCTACCAGACTGCTCCACCCCGCATCAATCTAGGTCGAGGACTTTACGCCTGCCAGTGTATCGCGTCAAGGCGTATCGTACCCTGTATTGCCAATTGCCAATCCTGTTACTGACAATTCGATGGACGCTTCAACTGGCGTCGCCTCCATCGTTGTATCTAGTGGTGCCGAAGGCGGGACTTGAACCCGCACGACCATAAGGTCACTACCCCCTCAAGATAGCGTGTCTACCAATTCCACCACTTCGGCATCGGGGAGGCTGGATTTCAGCAAGACCTCAGTCGCTGCTTTCCTCTAGCACTGGCGCGGTATTATCCACATCCTCGGCGTCATCGTCAAGGCTTGGCACGCCCTGCTGACGCTCGATCAGCTCGGCATCGGGGATACCTGCCTGGGGCGCATCACCTGCCTGGCTGGCAAACCAGGCCAGCGCGAGCGAGGTCACGAAGAACGCCACGGCAAGCACGCCGGTGAACTTGGCCAGGAAGCCGCCGCTGCCGCGCGAACCGAACACGGTCTGGGAGGCACCACCGCCGAAGGCGGCACCGGCTTCGGCACCCTTGCCCTGCTGTAGCAGGATAAGCACCACTAGGGCGATGGCGATCGCCACGTGGATCATGAGAATAGCAACTTGCATGGATTCAACCTGCTGACTGACAGATGGCTAGAAAATCGTCGACCTTGAGCGAAGCACCGCCCACCAGGCCGCCGTCGATGTCCGGCTGGGCAAGCAGCTCGGCGGCGTTACTCGCCTTCATGCTGCCGCCATAGAGTAACTGCATGCCCTCGGCCAGGGGAGCCGAATAGCGCGCCAGGCGAGCGCGAATGACCTCATGCACCGCCTGCGCCTGATCAGGCGAGGCCGTGCGCCCGGTGCCGATCGCCCACACCGGCTCGTAGGCGATCACCAGGCGCTGGCGCTGGTCCGCTTCCAGGGCGTCCAGTACCGCCTCGAGCTGGCCAAGCACGACTGCCTCGGTACGCTCGGCCTCCCGCTCTTCGAGCGTCTCGCCCAGGCACAAGATGGGCACCAACCCTGCAGCCAGCGCGGCCCTGACCCGCGACAGCACGGCAGCATCGTCCTCATGGAACAGCGCACGCCGCTCCGAATGTCCCACCAGGACATAGCGTGCCCCGAACTCGGCCAGCATGCCCCCGCTTACCTCACCGGTAAAGGCCCCGGAGGGCTGGTCACTGAGGGTCTGGGCGCCCACTACCAGCGGCCCCGACGCAAACGCCTCGACCGCCGCTTCGAGATAGGGAAAAGGCACCATGAGCGCAGTATTCACCCTTGCCGGCAATGCTGCGCTGTTGACCTGGCGGCCGAAGTGTTCGACCAACTCCCGAGAGCCGTTCATCTTCCAGTTACCGGCGATCAGTGGCGTGCGCATCGGGCGTCCTCTTTCAAGGTGGTGCGAAATGGTATAGGAGTGGTCTGGTCAAGACAACCACAGCCGGCGACAGTGCCGTCCGAGTCGACTAGCTCAGCAATGCCTCGACATCGCCGGCCAGGCGGTGCGCCAGCCCATCCACGTCCAGATGAGCGCGACCCTCGACCATGACGCGAATCAGCGGCTCGGTGCCGGAAGCCCGCAACAACACACGGCCTTGATCGCCGAGCTCCGACTCCACGGCGCTTACCGCCCGCTTGAGCGCGTCCTTTTCCAACATCGCCTTGGCATCGCTGCCCGGCGTCAGGCGAACGTTGACGAGCACTTGCGGCGCCTTTTCCAGGCCCGACAGCAGTTGGCTCAACGGCTTCGCCTCCCGCACCATGATTGCCAGCACCTGAAGCGCGGAGACGATGCCATCGCCCGTGGTCTGCACATGCCCGCAGACGATATGACCCGATGATTCCCCGCCGAGCTGCCAGCCTTTCGAAGCCAAGCGTTCGATGACATAGCGGTCGCCCACCTTGGAGCGCTCGAAGGGAACCTGCATGGACTCGAAGGCCGCCGCCAGCCCGAAGTTGCTCATCACGGTGCCGACGACGCCGCCCCCCAATTGGCCACGGGAATGGCGGTCGCAGGCAATCAGGTAAAGAATGTCGTCGCCATCGATCTCGCGCCCGTCGGCATCCACCAGCAGCACGCGATCGCCGTCGCCATCGAAGGCCACGCCAAGATCGGCCCCCTGCTTGATCACCTCGGCCCGCAACCGGGCCGGATGCGTGGAGCCCACCTCCTGGTTGATGTTGAACCCATCCGGGGTGGCGCCGATCAGGCTAACCTCGGCGCCCAGCTCACGAAACACGCTGGGCGCGATGTGGTAGGTCGCGCCGTTGGCGCAGTCGATCACCATGCGCAGACCATGCAGGCTGAGCCGGTCGGGGATGGTCGACTTGCAGAATTCGATGTATCGCCCGGCGGCGTCATCGACGCGCATCGCCTTGCCCAGGCGATTAGCGGGAACGGTGGTCAGCGGCTCCTCGATCATGGCCTCGATGCGGGCCTCGACCGCATCGTCGAGCTTGACGCCCTCCGCGGAGAAAAACTTGATGCCATTGTCGGCGAACGGGTTATGCGAGGCCGAGATGACGATGCCGGCATCGGCGCGGAATGTCCGTGTCAGGTAGGCGATACCCGGCGTGGGCATGGGGCCGAGCAGCATCACGTCGACACCCGCCGCCGAAAGCCCAGCTTCCAGCGCCGACTCGAACATGTAGCCGGAAATCCGCGTGTCCTTGCCGATCAGCACTCGGACGCGCCCCGTCTCCCGCGCCAGCACTCGCCCCGTGGCCCAGCCCAGCTTGAGCATGAAGTCGGCCGTGATCGGAGCCTCGCCCACGGTGCCACGGATGCCGTCGGTGCCAAAATAGCGTCTAGTCATGTTCGAAACCTTCCTTGAGAACCGCCCATGTCATGTTCACTGCGTCCACCGTGGGTCCGACATCGTGGACGCGCAGGATCTTCGCTCCTCGTTCGACGGCCAGTGCCGACAGCGCCAGGCCGCCGGGAAGTCGCTCTTCGACCGGACGCGCCAGCACCTTGCCGATCATGCTCTTGCGGGACATGCCGACCAGCAAGGGCAGGCCGAGGCGCTCGAGCCGACCCATCCGGTTCAGCAGCCGCAGGTTATGCTCCACGGTCTTGCCGAAGCCGAAGCCGGGGTCCAGCAACAGGCGCTCGCGACGCAGGCCCGCCGCTTCGCAGGTCGCGACGCGCGCCTCGAGATAGTCGGCGACCTCCTCCTCCACGGGTCTATCATAGCGGGGCGCCTGCTGCATGTCGTGGGGCTCGCCTTGCCGGTGCATCAGGCAGACCGGCAGCCCCGTGCCCAGGGCGACTTCCAGTGCTCCCTCGCGTTCCAGCGCGCGGACATCATTGATCATTCCCGCGCCAAGCGAAGCGCTCTCACGCATCACCTTCGGGGAGCTGGTGTCCACCGACACCAGGGCGTCGAGCTCGCGAACCAGCGCCTCGACCACCGGCGCCACCCGGTCGAGCTCCTGCTGAGGGTCGACCGAGGCGGCACCCGGACGTGTCGACTCGCCGCCCACGTCGATGATCGCGGCCCCCTCGGCGAGCATCCGCTCGGCATGACGCAAGGCGTCGTCGAGCACCAGATGCTGTCCGCCGTCGGAGAACGAATCGGGAGTCACGTTGAGCACTCCCATGACGCGGGGGTAGGAAATATCGAGGCGATGCCGCCCACACGGCAGGTAAATCGATGCGGTACTGGCCATCATGCTGCCTGAATCGAGGGGTGAATGAGCACCAGACGTGAGAAGGCGCCCCGCGGGGCGCCTGCCTGATACGCGCGATCTGAGATTTCAGCTGCCAGCCGGGCCACCCAGCGGGTCCGAAGGCCGGCGGCGAGGGCCGTCGTCATCCTCATCGCCATCGGCCTGACCGGGCGCCTCGGGTGCGGCCTGGGTGCCGGAATCACCGGCCGAAGGCGCGCCACTGCTGGGGTCGTCCCAACCCTCGGGGGGACGCGGATCACGCCCCTCCATGATGTCCTTGAGTTGGGTGGCGTCGATGGTTTCGTACTTCATCAATGCCTCGGCCATGGCGTCGAGCTTGTCGCGGTTGTTCTCGAGGATCTGTTTCGCCTGGGCATAGCAGTCATCGATGATCTTGCGCACTTCCTTGTCGAGGCGGGTGGTGGTTTCACCGGACTTGAGCTTGCCGCCCTGGCCGGGTCCGCCGAGGAACTGGTGAGACTCGTCCTCGTCGTACATGATCGGCCCCATCGCATCGGAGAGCCCCCACTTGGCGACCATGTTGTGCGCAAGTTCGGTGGCACGCTTGATGTCGTTGGACGCCCCGGTGGTCACGCCATTAGGCCCGAGCGTCATTTCCTCGGCGATACGGCCACCGAACAACGAACAGATCTGGCTGAGGATCTGCTGACGCGACAGGCTGTAGCGATCGGCCTCGGGCAGGAACATGGTGACACCCAGCGCCCGGCCACGAGGAATGATGGTGACCTTGTAGACCGGATCGTGCTCCGGCACCACCAGCCCGATGATGGCATGGCCCGACTCGTGATAGGCGGTATTGAGCTTCTCCTTTTCGGTCATGACCATGGACTTGCGCTCGGCGCCCATCATGATCTTGTCCTTGGCGAGCTCGAGTTCATCCATGCTCACCAGGCGCTTGTTGCGACGCGCGGCGAATAGCGCTGCCTCGTTGACCAAGTTGGCCAGGTCGGCGCCGGAGAAACCGGGGGTCCCGCGGGCAATCAGCGAGGGCTTGACATCATCGGCCAAGGGCACCTTGCGCAGGTGCACGTTAAGAATATGCTCGCGACCCCTGACATCGGGCAGAGCTACCACGACCTGGCGGTCGAAGCGGCCCGGGCGCAGCAACGCCGGATCGAGCACGTCGGGGCGGTTGGTCGCGGCAATGACGATGACGCCTTCGTTGGCCTCGAAGCCATCCATCTCGACCAGAAGCTGGTTGAGGGTCTGCTCGCGCTCATCATTGCCGCCACCCATGCCAGCGCCACGTGAACGGCCTACGGCATCGATCTCGTCGATGAAAATGATGCAAGGCGCCTGCTTCTTGGCCTGCTCGAACATGTCACGCACACGCGAGGCACCGACACCGACGAACATCTCGACAAAATCGGAGCCTGAGATCGAGAAGAAGGGCACCTTGGCCTCGCCGGCGATGGACTTCGCCAGCAGCGTCTTGCCGGTGCCGGGCGGGCCAACCATCAGCACGCCGCGCGGGATGGTACCGCCCAGGCGCTGGAACTTGGTCGGGTCGCGCAGGAAGTCGACAAGCTCCTCCACCTCCTCCTTGGCTTCGTCGCATCCGGCCACGTCGGAGAAGGTGGTCTTGATCTGATCCTGCGAAAGCAGCTTGGCCTTGGACTTGCCAAAGCTCATCGGCCCGCCCTTGCCGGCCCCACCGCCCTGCATCTGGCGCATGAAGAACATGAAGATGCCCAGAATCAGCAGGATCGGGAAGCTGGCAATCAGCAACCGCGTCCACAGGCTCTGCTGCTCTGGCTCCTTGCCGACGACGGTCACGTCATTGGCGAGCAGGTCGTCCATGAGCTTCGGGTCTTCCGCCGATGGGCGGATCGTCTGGAACTGCGAGCCATCCGTGCGCTCACCACTGATGGTATAGCCATCGATGGTGACACTGCGGACTTCCTGGTTCTGCACCTGCTGAACGAACTGGGAATAGTTCATCGTCTGCGGTGCAGTGTCGACACTGAAGTTGTTGAACACCGTCAGCAATACCGCCGCGATGACCAACCACAGGATCAAGTTCTTCGCCATGTCGTTCAAGGGACCACCCTCACTTCTGGAATCTGTCGGCCGATGCGCCTGATGACTTCGACACTACATGAGCCGGTCACGTTCAGCCACCGCCGACATTGGATTGAGTCGCCAGCGTTCAATGCCACCTGGAGAGTGACGTCACTCTGACACAGTCAAGACAATGGGTTCGACAATGGCAGCCATCGTTAGTCTCAATTGGCTGCGCCTATCGATTGATCGTAGGGCTCGCCGGGTGCACACGCCTTTCACCCGCAACGCCTTCAGCTTAGCCACGAACCCGCTCAGTCACGAATCCGTTCAACCGCGAAAACCTTCTGCCAGCAGATACACTTCCCGGGAGCGCGCTCGAGAGGCATCGGGCTTGCGGGTCACCACCCGCGAAAAGCTGCCTCTAAGCGCCTTGAAGAAAGCATCGAACCCCTCGCCCTGGAATACCTTGGTCAGAAAACGACCGCCCGGAGCCAAGGTCTGCTGCGCCAGGTCCAGGGCCAGTTCGGCAAGATGCATCGCCTGAGGCTGATCGATTGCCGCCATGCCACTCATATTGGGGGCCATGTCGGACATCACAAGGTCTACCGGACGATTTTCGAGGATCGTCAGGATCGCCTCCAGCGCTGCCTCTTCGGTAAAGTCTCCCTGGACGAACTCGACCCCCGCGAGGGCATCCATTTCCAGAATATCCGAGGCGACGACCAGGCCATGGTCGCCCACCTTGCCCGCGGCCACCTGACTCCACCCGCCGGGTGCGGCACCCAGATCGATCACCGTCATACCGGGCCGGAAAAGCCGATCCTTCTCGTCCAGCGCCAGCAACTTGTAGCTGGCACGGCTGCGATAGCCATCCTGCCAGCGCTGCTGCACATAATGGTCGTCGAAGTGCTCCTTCAACCAAGCGGCGCTGGTCTTGCTCACTGCCTTGCGGTCAGCGCGCTTATCGGCGCGGCGGCCCGCGTCCTGTCGAGAAGAAGGGGGTGTGGCCACGGCGTTACCTGCGGGAAAACGGGAAAAAGAACGGACAGGTGGTGGGGCAGATGGCGAAAACGACAATGAATGGCGACCTGTAAACCCGGCAAAGACAAGACATCCGTTTCATCACGCCTTTCGTCCGACGGTGTTTCGCCTTACCATGGGCGGCTGCGCGCAACCGGGAAGACGCAAGATACCATGAGCTTGTCACAGGCACAAAAGAAAGCATTTCGCAGCATCGGACACCATCTCGACCCCGTGGTCACGGTCTCCGAGAACGGCGCGTCAGAGGGCGTACTGGCCGAACTCGAGCGGGCGCTTAGCGACCACGAGCTAATCAAGGTCAAGCTGGCCCTGCCGGAGCGCGATGATCGCCGCGCCATGCTCGATGAGCTGGTCAAGGCGAGTGACGCCGAGATCATACAGACCATCGGCAAGATGGCGCTGCTCTATCGGCGTAATCCGCAGGCCAATCCGAAGCTCTCCAATCTCAAGCGCTTCGAGGAGCATCACGGTCGCCGCTGAGTGGCCACTCGGCACTTGACGCCGGATACGGCAAGCCAGACCCAAAACACCCCCGAGGCACAGCCTCGGGGGTGTTTTTTTGCCGCTTGGCGCTTATGACTTATCGATGGGCAACGATCACAAGTGCTCGACGCTGCCGACCTCGTACTCGACTTCCCCGCCCGGGGTTCTGACCACCACCACGTCGCCTTCTTCCTTGCCGATCAGGGCACGGGCGATGGGAGAGGTCACCGAGATCCGGCCGGACTTGATGTCGGCCTCGTCCTCGCCGACGATCCGGTAGGTCACCTCGTCATCGGACTCCAGGTTGATCAGCTCCACGGTCACGCCGAAGATCACCTTGCCGGTCTTGGGCAACTTGGTGACATCGATGACCTGGGCGCTCGAAAGCTTGCCCTCGATCTCCAGGATGCGGCCCTCGATGAAGCCTTGCTGTTCACGGGCTGCATGGTATTCGGCGTTTTCCTTCAAGTCACCGTGTTCGCGAGCCTCGGCGATGGCGGCGATCACCTTGGGCCGAGCCTCGCTCTTGAGGTGCTCCAGCTCGTCTCGCAGGCGCTTCTCGCCGGCGACGGTCATCGGGACCTTGTTCATTGCGTTGCTCCTGCATGCAGTTCCTGTAACCGCCGCACGGTAATGGCATTGCCATACTCGAGCGCCATGCAAACAGCATTGGCCCCGGCCAGGGTCGTGGCATAGGGAACCTTGCGGGCGAGTGCAGTGCGACGGATTACCGAGGAGTCGTTGATGGCCTGGCGGCCCTCGGTCGTGTTGACGATATAGGCAACCTCGTCGTTCTTGAGCAGATCGACGATATGCGGACGGCCTTCATAAACCTTGTTGACGACCTCTACCGGCAGACCGGCCGCTTCCAGTGCCGCCACCGTGCCGCGGGTCGCACAGAGTGTGAACCCCAATGTTAGCAGAGATCGAGCCACCTCGAGAACTCCGTCCTTGTCGGGATCGCGCACCGAGAGAAACGCCTTGCGCGCGCCGGTCAGCGGCGGAATCGCCTCACCGGCGCCCAGCTGCGCCTTGTAGAACGCCTCGGCGAAGGTATCGCCACTGCCCATCACCTCGCCGGTCGACTTCATCTCCGGTGAGAGAATCGGGTCGACGCCGGGAAACTTATTGAACGGGAAGACCGCCTCCTTGACGCTGAAGAAATGCGGCACGATCTCACGCTCGAAGCCCTGCTCGGCCAGGGTCTTGCCGGCCATGCAGCGGGCGGCGATCTGGGCCAGCGAGGTGCCGATGCACTTGGAGACGAAGGGCACGGTCCGCGAAGCGCGCGGGTTGACCTCGATGATGTAGACCTCGCCATCCTGCCAAGCGAGCTGCACGTTCATCAGGCCCACCACACCAAGCTCAACGGCCATCTGCTTGACCTGCTCGCGCATCTCATCCTGCACATGTGCCGGCAGGGAATAAGGCGGCAGTGAACAGGCGGAATCGCCGGAATGCACGCCGGCCTGCTCGATGTGCTGCATGATGCCGCCGATCACCACCTGCGTGCCGTCGCTGACCGCATCGATATCGATCTCGATGGCAGCATTGAGGAAGTGGTCGAGCAGCACCGGCGAGTCGTTGGAAACCTTGACCGCATGGGTCATGTAGTTCTCGAGTTCGGAGGCGTCATAGACGATCTCCATGGCCCGGCCGCCCAACACGTAACTCGGGCGCACCACCAGCGGGTAGCCGATCGCCTCGGCCTTGTCGAAGGCTTCCTCGAAGCTGCGCGCCGTGGCATTGGGCGGCTGCTTGAGGCCCAGCTTGTCGATCATCTGCTGGAAGCGCTCACGGTCCTCGGCGCGATCGATGGCGTCTGGCGTGGTGCCGATGATCGGCACCCCGGCCGCCTCGAGTTCGCGCGCCAGCTTGAGCGGTGTCTGACCGCCGAACTGCACGATGACCCCGACCGGCTTCTCCTTGTCGGCGATCTCCAGCACGTCCTCAAGTGTCACCGGCTCGAAGTAGAGACGGTCGGAGATGTCGTAATCGGTGGAGACAGTTTCCGGGTTGCAGTTGACCATGATGGTTTCAAAACCATCCTCGCGCATCGCCAGCGCCGCGTGCACGCAGCAATAGTCGAACTCGATGCCTTGACCGATGCGGTTGGGCCCGCCGCCCAGCACCATGATTTTCTGGCGGTCTGAGACCTCGGCCTCGCATTCCTCCTCGTAGGTGGAATACATGTAGGCGGTATCCGAGGCGAACTCGGCGGCACAGGTATCGACGCGCTTGTAGACCGGGCGGATGCCGAACTGCTGGCGCGTCTTGCGAAATTCCTTCTCGGCGACCCCCAGCAGGCTGGCCAGCCGTGCATCGCTGAAGCCCTTGCGCTTCAAGCGATAAAGCTCCGTTGCGCTGAAGTCGGACAACGAACGCTTGGCCACTGCCTGCTCGGTCAACACCAGGTCCTCGATCTGCACCAAGTACCAGGGGTCGATATTGGTCAGCGTGAAGACCTCGTCGAAGCTCATGCCGGCGCGCAGGGCATCGGCAATGAAGAAGATACGCTCGGCGCCGGCGGCCTGCAGCTCGCCCTTGATGCGCGCCATCGACTCGTCGTTGAATTCGCCGAACTTGTGCTCAGGAAACATGGAGTCGAGGCCGTT